>CAZYCD010000052.1:0-23640 GCA_964645345.1 uncultured Micromonosporaceae bacterium | reverse complement strand
CCGAACTTGCGCAGCCGCTTGAGGAACTGGTGGGTCTCGGGCAGGTTCTCGCAGTTGGTGCCCTCCTCCTCGAACAGGTAGGGCACCGCGTCCAGCCGGAAGCCGTCGATGCCCAGGTCGAGCCAGAACCGGATGACGTTGAGCATGTCCTCCTGTACGGCCGGGTTGGCGTAGTTCAGGTCCGGCTGGTGGCTGAAGAACCGGTGCCAGAAGAACTGCCGGCGCACCGGGTCGTAGGTCCAGTTGGACTCCTCGGTGTCCACGAAGATGACCCGGGCGTACGGGTACCCCTCGTCGTTGTCGCGCCAGACGTAGTAGTCGGCGTAGGGGCCCTCGGGATCGCGGCGGGACTCCTGGAACCACGGGTGGCTGTCCGAGGTGTGGTTCATGACCAGATCGGTGACCACCCGGATGCCGCGCTTGTGGGCGGCGTCCAGCAGCGCGACGAAGTCGTCGACCGTACCGAACTCCGGCAGCACCTTGTAGAAGTCCCGGATGTCGTACCCGCCGTCGCGCAGCGGCGAGTCGTAGAACGGAGGCAGCCACAGGCAGTCGACGCCGAGCCACTTGATGTAGTCCAGCCGCTCGATGAGCCCGCGCAGGTCGCCCTGGCCGTCGCTGTCGGCGTCGTAGAACGCCCGGACCAGGACCTCGTAGAACACCGCGCGCTGGAACCACGTGGGGTCCTCCGGCAGGGTGCGCGCGTGCTCGAAGTCGCTGGCCCGCGGATGCTCGACCACGCCGTCCGGCGCGACGTGGCTGCCCTCCGCGGGGTCGACCGGTACCTCGCCCACGTCCATACCGCTCAGTCTGCCCCTGGGGGCCGCTGCGCTAAACGGGAAGGCCCCGATCGGCCACCCGGCCGCGGGTGCGGGGGTCCAGCAGGGCGATGGAGGACTGCACCGCGACCTCGGCGATGTCGCCGACCCGGCCACCGTCCTCGACCGCGGTCGCGATCAGTTCGCGCAGCCCGCCGATCAGCATGACGGCCAACTGCCGGGGTACCGCGCCGGCGCCCGCCGCCCGCCAGGCCGGGGTGGCGCACAGCGTCTGGATCATCGAGACGTAGGAGTCCATCACCTCGCGTTGCAGGTCACGGGCGGTGTCCCCGAGCGAGGGGAGGTCGCGGATCCAGCTCAGGGTGATCGCTGGTGCGGACTCCGCACTGGCGATCCACGCCTCGACCGCCTGGCGCACCTGGATCGGCCAGGGCTCCCGCGGGTCGACCGCGGCGGCGACCTGGCGCACCATCTCCGCGTTGGCGTGCGCCAGCAGCGCGACGAAGCAGTCCTCCTTGCCGGAGAAGTGCTCGTAGAAGGTGCGGCGCGAGGTCCGGGCGCCGCGCACGATGTCCGCGACCGTGGTGCGCCGGTACCCGTCGGCGGCGATCGAGGCGGCGAGCGCGTCGAGCAGCCGCCGCCGGAAGGTACCCGTCTCCACGGTCGCGGTGGTCACGATCGCCACGGTAATCCCTTCCGCCTGTGGGGGCTTGTCCCGCATGGTACGCGGGCGTACCGTGCGGTGGTACGTCCACGTACCACCGGGGAGGTACCCGTCTCATGGCCACCGTGACGCTTCCTCCGGGACCGACGACCCCGCTGGTCGTCCAGGCGTACCACGCGCTGACCGCCCCGCTGCGCGGGATCCCGCGGTTGCGCGACCGCTACGGCGACGCGTTCACCATCAACCACCCGATCTTCCGCCGGGCCGTCGTCATCAGCGACCCGGCCGAGGTACGGCAGCTGTTCCTGACCAGCCCCGAGATCGCCGACAACCTCGACATCAACCTCGGTCGGGTGCTCGGCCCCGGCTCGCTGTTCGCGCTGCGTGGCGAGGCCCACCACAGGCAGCGCAAGCTGCTGGTACCGCCGTTCCACGGCCGCCGGCTGGCCGCGTACGAGCGGATCGTCGAGGAGGAGACAGTACGGGAGCTGGCCACCTGGCCGGTGGACCGCCCCTTCGCGACCATGCCGTCGATGATGCGGATCACCCTCAACGTCATCCTGCGGGCGGTGTTCGGTGCCGAGGGCGCCGAGTTCGCCGAGCTGCGGGAGCTGCTGCCCCGGGCGGTCGCCCTCGGCTCGCGGCTCGCGCTGCTGCCCCTGCCCCGGGTGCGCCTCGGCGGCCTGGGTCCGTGGGCCCGGTTCTGGGCCATGCGCCGGCGGTACGACGCGATCGTCGAGCGGCTCATCGCGGCGGCCGAGCGCGGCGGCGACCTGGATGGGCGCGACGACATCCTGGCGATGATGCTGCAGAGCCGGTACGACGACGGGTCGGCGATGAGCCACGCCGAGATCGCCGACCAGCTGCTCACCCTGCTCACCGCGGGTCACGAGACGACCGCGACGACGCTGGCCTGGGCGGTCGAGCGGCTGCGCCGCCATCCGGAGGTGCTGCGCGCGCTGACCGAGGAGGCCGACGCGGGCGGCGGCGCGCTGCGCCAGGCGACGATCTACGAAGTGCAGCGCACCCGGCCGGTCATCGACATCATCGGGCGGCAGGTGAAGGTCGACGGCTTCCAGCTCGGCCGCTGGACTCTGCCCAGGGGCTGCGCGGTCCTGGTCAGCATCGCCCTGCTGCACGAGGACGAGTCGGTGTTCCCCGACGCCAGGGTGTTCGACCCGCGACGGTTCCTCGACGCCAGGCCCGACCTGTACGAGTGGATCCCGTTCGGTGGAGGTACCCGCCGGTGCCTCGGCGCGGCCTTCGCCAACATGGAGATGAACGTGGTGCTGCGCACCATGCTCCGCGACACGGAACTCCTGGCCACCGGGGAACCCGCCGAGCGGTGGCACTCGCGCGGCGTCGCCAACGCGCCCGGCAAGGGCGGCGTCGCGGTCGTGCGCCGCCGCACCCCGGCGATGTCCAAGAGGAGTGACCTTGCCACAGAAGCGTCCTAGCATCACCGGGCGCCCGGTGATGATCACCGGTGCCGCCTCCGGGATCGGTCGGGCCCTGGCGACCCGGCTGTCCGGGCTCGGCTCGCCCGTGGCGATCGCGGACGTCGACGAGGCCGGGCTGGCCAAGACGGCCGCCGCGCTGTCCGGCCCGGTACTCAGCCGGGTACTCGACGTCGCCGACGCCGCCGACGTGCTGCGCTGGGCCGGTGAGGTGCGGCAGTGGCTGCCGGCCCCGCTCGCCGCCGTGTTCAACAACGCCGGCGTCGCGGTCACCTCGACCGTCCTGGACGCGGAGCCCGAGGACGACGACTGGCTGCTGGGCATCAACTTCCACGGCGTGGTGAACGGTACCCGCGCCTTCCTGCCCCTCCTGGTCGCGCAGGACGACGGCGTTATCGTGAACACCTCCAGCGTCTTCGGGCTGGCCGGGATGCCGCACCAGAGCGCGTACTGCGCCTCGAAGTTCGCCGTGCGCGGCTTCACCGACTCACTGCGCCAGGAACTGCGCCGCACCGGGGTACGCGCGGTCACCGTGCACCCCGGCGGGGTCAGCACGAACATCGCCCGCAACGCGCGCATCCGCCGCGATCCGGAGGGCCTCGGCCGGACCCGGGAGGAGCTGGCCGCGCAGTTCGAGGCGCTCACCAGAACCACCCCGGACCGGGCCGCGGAGGTCATCCACCGGGGCGTCGAGCGCGGCCGCGCCCGCATCCTGGTCGGTCCGGACGCCTACCTGTTCGACGCGCTGACCCGGATCACGCCCACGCACTACTACAGCGTGCTCGCGCTGCTGGAGTCCCGGCTGCGCCGGACCGGGCCGACCACGAAGGCGCGGGTGTCGCGGTGACCGCGGTCGAGCACGTCGACGTCCTCATCGTCGGCGCCGGGCTGTCCGGAATCGGCGCGGCGCACCACATCCAATCGGCGTTCCCGCAGCGGACCTACGCGATCCTGGAAGGGCGCGAGGCGATCGGCGGCACCTGGGACCTCTTCCGGTACCCCGGGGTGCGGTCCGACTCCGACATGCACACCCTCGGGTACCGGTTCCGCCCGTGGACCGCGGCGAAGGCCATCGCGGACGGTCCGTCGATCCTCGACTACGTGCGCGACACGGCCACCGAGGCCGGCATCGACCGGCACATCCGCTTCGGCCACCGGGTCACCGACGCACAATGGTCCACAGTGGACTCACTGTGGACGGTCGACGCGGTGTCCGGCGGCCGGCCGGTACGGCTGACCGCCAGCCTGCTGTACCTGTGCACCGGCTACTACCGGTACGACGCCGGGTACTCGCCGGAGTTCCCGGGCATCGCGCGGTTCGCCGGTACCGTCGTGCATCCGCAGCACTGGCCCGAGGACCTGGACTACGAGGGCCGGCGGGTGGTGGTCATCGGCAGCGGCGCGACCGCCGTGACGCTCGTACCGGCGCTGGCCGAACGCGCCGCGCACGTGACGATGCTGCAGCGCTCCCCCACGTACATCGCGGCGATGCCCAGCGAGGACACCATCGCCAACCGGCTGCGCCGCCTGCTCGGATCGCGCCGCGCGTACCCGGTGGTCCGCTGGAAGAACGTCCTGCTGGCCACGTTCATCTACCAGTTGAGCCGGCGCCGGCCGCAGGTGCTCAAGTCCATGCTGCGCAAGGCGGCGATCCGTCAACTGCCGCCCGGCTACGACGTCGACACCCACTTCGGGCCGCGGTACCGGCCGTGGGACCAGCGGCTGTGCCTGGCCCCGGACGGCGACCTGTTCACCGCGGTACGGCGGGGCCGGGCATCGGTGGTCACCGACCGGATCGCGGAGTTCACCGCGACCGGGCTGCGCCTGGAGTCCGGCGCCGACCTTGACGCGGACATCGTGGTCACCGCGACGGGGCTGCGGCTGCTGGCCTTCGGCGGCATCCGGCTGACGGTCGACGGCCGGGAGGTGGCGCTGCCGAAGACCATGGCCTACAAGGGCATGATGCTCAGCGGAGTGCCCAACTTCGTGTTCACCGTCGGGTACACCAACGCGTCGTGGACGCTGAAGGCCGATCTGGTCAGCGGGTTCGTGGTGCGGCTGCTGCGGTACCTGGACCGGCGCGGGTACGACCAGTTCGTGCCGGTCAACGAGGACCCGAGCGTGAGCGAGCGGCCGCTGCTGGACTTCCAGGCCGGTTACGTGCTCCGCTCGGTCGACGAGTTCCCGCGCTCCGGTTCCCGGCAACCGTGGCGGCTGGGCATGAGCTACGCGCACGACGTGGTCAACCTGCGGTACCGGCGGATCGACGACGGGGTCCTGCGCTTCTCCCGCCGGCCGGCGCCGGGCCAGGCCGCGCCGGAACAGGCCGCCGCGCCCGGCGGGGCGGCGGCTCAGAACCAACTGCTGCACCAGGGCGCGACCGGCCAGCGCAGCATCGCGTCCGCGACACCGACCGCGCCGGGCGTGGACTCGGAGACCAGCCCCGCCGCCGCGAGCATGCCCAACGGGTAACCGCCGAGGTAGGCCGAGCCGAGCACGCCCACGCCCAGGGTCAGGTCGGCGGGCTCCCCGGTCGGGTCGCAGCGCGCCGCCTGCGGCCCGCCCGACAGCGCGTACCGGCCGGCCGCGGGCCCGCCGTCGTCGCGGACCTCCAGCACCAGCCGGCCGGGCACCGGGTACCGGCGGGCGGCCAGCAGCCCGGGCACGTCCAGCGGGCGCAGCCACAGGAAGTCGCAGCGGTCGCTCGGCCGGGCGTCGCGCGGGTCGACCAGCAGCCACGGCAGCAACTCGTCGGCCGGCCGGTCCTCCATCCGGACCGTGCCCACGCGGTCCAGGCCCAGCAGGTGGTGCCAGAGCAGCCCGAGCGCCTCCGCGTCGGCGGCGTGCAGCATCCGTACGTTGACCACCGCGTTGGACGCCCGGCCCGGCTGGTCGTCCACGTCGTACTGGACGTAGCCGGTCACCTCGCCGGACGGGTCGCGGGCCAGGACGTGGAATGCCGGCCGGGGCTCCTTCCAGCTCGGGTACCGCAGGATGCCGAAGTCCATGTCCCAGAACCGGGACGGCCGGTCGAACTCGCCGGGCCGGGCCGCGCGGTGCTGCTCGTAGACCTTCACGACGGCCGCGCGGGCGGTGTCCCGGTCGGTGTACTCGACTGTGCCTTGTGGACGTACCCGGAGCCGGCCGAGGGTGGCGTCCACCGTGAACGTCTGGTGCTCGGTCGCCGCGCCGTACCCGAACCGGCCGTAGATCGCCCACTCCGCCGCGATCAGGATGCTCGCCTGCTCGCCGCGCCCCGCGCTGGCGGCCAGCTCCGCGTTCACCATCCGGCTGGCGATGCCCTGCCGGCGGTGCGTCGAGGTGGTGGTGACCGCGGTGACCGCGGACACCGGCACGGTACCGCCGCCGGGCACGGTCAGCGTGGTCGGGAAACTCCGTAGCGTGCCCACCACCCGGTCGCCGTCGAACCCCGCCCAGGTGCGGTCGAGGACCAGGCTGGGACGGCGTGCCTCCGCGTCGACATCGCCCTTCGGGTTCAGAAATCCCGTGTTCACCGCGGCGGACCACGCCGCGACCTCGCCGTCGGTGATGGTGCGGACCTCGACTGACATGCCGACCAGGGTAGAGGCAGCCGCGGGTTGACTGGGCACGAGGAGCGCTCTACGGTCCGGGGTTGATGCGGGTGCGACTGATCGGTACCGGTCTCTGCCTGCTCCTGCTCGCCGGCTGCGGCGGCGGGAGTGGGGCGGCGGCGAGCTTCCATCCGGGCGCGGCGGCCGCCGCCAGTCCGGGCGCCGTAGCACCGGCCACCCCGTCGGCGTCCGCCCCGGCCTCGCCGTCGCTGCCGGCCAGCGCCACACCGGGCGCCAAGGCATCCCCGACACCCCCACCGCCCGGTCATTTCGCGACCGTCGCGGCCGGTGCCGCCCTGCCCACCCCGGGCCAGTGCGCCGCCTGGGCGCGCGCGTCGCCGATCCCCGAGAACAAGCCGGGCAACGCCGCCGCCAACGAGCACACCGGGCAGCGCATCGGCTCCGACATCTTCTCCGGCGACGACGCGCGGGCCGGCCGGCTCATCGCGCCGCGGATCGACGGGCAGTTCACCGGTACGACCGGGCAGATCCTGCGCTGGGTCGCCTGCAAGTGGGGCATCGACGAGGACATCGTGTTCGCCCAGGCGGCGGTGGAGAGCTGGTGGCGCCAGTCCACGAAGGGCGACTTCGACACCGACCCGACCGCCTGCCCGCCCGGCCACGGTCTCGGCGCGGACGGTACCCCTGGCAAGTGCCCGCAGAGCTACGGCATCCTGCAGACCCGGTACCCGTACATGAAGTCGGGCTGGCCGGGCATCGCCGACTCCACGGCCATGAGCGCCGACCTCGCGTACGGCATCTGGCGCGCCTGCTTCGAGGGGGACGAGACCTGGCTCAACACGGTCGAGCAGGGCCAGCGGTACGCGGCCGGCGACGCCTGGGGCTGCGTCGGGCGGTGGTTCAGCGGCCGGTGGCACACGGCCGCCGGGGACACCTATGTGACGAAGGTCCAGGGCTACCTCGCGCAGAAAATCTGGCAGCAGTCCAGCTTTGCGGGTTGACTGAGGCTCATGCGAGCGATCGTCTACAGCGAGAACGGCGGCCCCGAGGTGCTGCACCTGGTGGACCGGCCGGTACCGGAGCCGGGGCCCGGTGAGGTGCGGGTACGGGTACACGTCTCGGGCGTCAACCCGACCGACTGGAAGACGCGGCGCGGTTCGCGCGGCGGGGCGCCCTCCGGGGAACTGGTACCCAACCAGGACGGCGCCGGCGTCATCGACGCGGTGGGGCCCGGACAGCACCCCGGCCGGCTCGGCGAGCGCGTGTGGCTCTGGGAGGCCGCGTGGCAGCGGGCCGACGGTACCGCCCAGGAGTACGTCGTGCTGCCCGCGCGGCAGGCCGTGCCGCTGCCCGCGGACGCCTCCTTCGACCTGGGCGCGAGCCTGGGCATCCCGGCGCTGACCGCGCACCGCTGCCTGACGGTCGCCGAGGGCGGACCGGACCGGTTGGCGCCCGGCGCGCTGTCCGGCGCGACGGTACTCGTCGCCGGCGGCGCGGGCGCGGTCGGCAACGCGGCCATCCAGCTCGCCCGGTGGGCCGGCGCGCGGGTGGTCAGCACGGTCAGCTCGCCGCAGAAGGCCGCGCTGGCGCGGGCCGCGGGTGCCGAGCAGGTGGTCAACTACCGCACGGAGGATGCCGCCGAGGCGATCCGGGCGTTCGCTCCGGACGGGGTGCACCTGGTGGTCGAGGTCGCGCCGGGGGCCAACGCCGCCATCAACCACGCGGTACTCGCGGGCGCCGGTACCGTCGCGGTCTACGCCACCGAGGAGACCGGCGAGCTGACGGTACCGGTGTTCCCGTTGATGGCGCGCAACATCCGGTACCAGTTCGTGCTCGTCTACACCGTGCCGACGGACGCGAAGGCGCGCGCGGTCGAGGACGTCGCGGCGGCGGTGGCCGGCGGTGGCCTGCGGGTGGGCGAGGAGGCGGGGCTGCCCCTGCACCGGTACCCGCTGGAGCACACCGCGGACGCGCACGCGGCGGTCGAAGCCGGCGCGGTCGGCAAGGTGCTCATCGACCTCGCCTGACCGCTTGTCGAGGTTGGGCGGCGGCGCCTGGGCACCCCACGGGCCTTCGGGTCAGATCCGGGCTTCCTGCGGGTACCCCGTGCCGCGCAGGTCGGGCGGCAGGTGCCCGGCGTCGTTGTAGGCGACCAGCTTGAGCCGGTCCGGCAGGTACAGGATGACCGTCAGGGCGGCGTTGTAGTCGAGCATGCGCAGCCAGGCCCAGTCGGGCGCGTCCAGCGCCTGGCTGACGAACCAGTTGACGACGTTGCCATGGGTCACCAGCAGCTCGTGCTCGCCGTCCCCGTCGGTACCGGCGAACCGCTGCACCGCCTCGGCCGCCTGCACGGCACTGTCGGCGAGCGTGTCCGGCGGCCACTCCGCGAACCAGGCCGCCTGCTGCGCGGTCAGCCGCTCCTCCGGCGGCCGGCTGGGTATGCACTCGCGAAGCAGGTCCGACGCTCGCACCGGTACCCCGGGGTGGTGTGCGGCGATGATCTCGGCGGTCTGCGCCGCGCGGTCCCAGGGACTGTGGTGGATGACCGCGAACGGGATCTGCGCCAGCCGTTCGCCGATCAGCGCGGACTGGCGGCGGCCGACCTCCGTGAGCACCGCGTCGGGTTCGCCGCCGGTGGCCTCGCCGTGCCTGACGAGGTAGAGCACTCGACGATTCATGCCCGCACCCTACGTGCCGGCGCCCGAGCGGAGCCGCCCCGGAGTTTGAAGTTCGTCGAGACCGGCAACCAGACTGTCACGTCCTCGGTGGGCCGCGGTCCACCGCCCCGGCGAATTGGAGGCAGTAATGGTCGACCCGGTGATCCGTCGGGCCGAGTACTGGGAGGGCCTGAACCGCGTGGACATCCTGCGCGGCATGACCGACAGGCAGCTGTCGGTTGCCGCCACGCGGCTGCTGCAGTTCGAGCGCGCCGCGTCCCGGTCGAGCCGGCCGGACAGCACCTACCTCGAAACGTGCCGCCGGGATCTCGACGAGCTCGTCGGCGAGATGATGCGCCGCGACAGCTGGCTGGAGCGGTGGGGCGCCGCCTCCGCCTGACGGTCATCGACCCAGCGCCGCATGGAGGACCATCGACAGCCGCGCCGGGCGCAGCGCGTCCGCCCGTCGCCACAAATGCGCGTCGAGCGCCTCGCGCTGGTCCACGTTGGCGACCGTCCGGTACCCGCGTTCCGCCAGTACCGCCGCGATGTCATCGGGCGCGAAGAAGCTGAGCCACGGCTCGCCCCGCTCCGCGGTCGTCGCGGCGACCAGGTCGACGTAGGTCGCACCGGCCTCGTCGCGCAGCTCCGGCGGGAGCATGTAGTCCACGACCAGCCGGGTACCGGCGGCCAACGCGGCCAACTGGTCGAGGGTGGCGCCGACAGCTTCGCGGGTGAGGTACATGCTGACCCCGAGCCAGCTGACCACGGCCGGCCTGGTGAGGTCGAAACCGTTGCTATGCAAGGCATCCAGCAGGCTGATGCGCTCGAGGTCTAGCGGTACGTAGGCGACCCTGCCGGACGGGGCGATTCCGGCGGCGGCGAGCCGTTGCCGCTTGATTTCCTGCGTCGCCGGATGGTCGACCTCGAAGACGGACACCTTGCCGGCGAGTGGCGAGCGGTACGCGAAGGAGTCGAGCCCGGCGCCGAGGATCAGGTACTGGTCGATGCCCTCCTCAACGCAGCGGGCCAGGAGTCGCTCGGTAAGCCTCGCCCGGACGACGGTCTGCGTCCGGGCACCGGCGAGCACGGGATGCCCGCCGTGATTGCGGTGGTACGCAAGGAACTCCTCCGCCTGGTCGCCGAGCAGCGACTCGGCGAGGGTATCGGCGAAGATGAACGGCGGCCGGTCGACGATCAGGTGCGCGGCGCGGGCGGCGGCCGCCGTGAGGGCGGTCCAACTGGATTGGTTCTCCACCCGGGCGAGGCTACCGGCTGATTCGGACACTATATCACAAACATAAATCTTTCACAACGTCCGTTCGGCCGGATCTGCTTGGTCGCCCTGCTTGACCGGTCGAACTCTTGCTATATAGAGTTATCGCTCGTGACCAGGGAACGACGACCCTCCGCGCAGACCGTCGCGGTCCTGCGGGCGCTGGCCGCCCAGCCCGAACGCTGGCGGTACGGATACGACCTGTGCACCGAACTCGGGATGCAGGCCGGCTCGATGTACCCGATCCTCATGCGGCTGGCCGATCGTGGCCTGCTGGAGACCAGTTGGGAGACCGAACGGGTCGCCGGACGCCCGCCCCGCCACCTCTACCGGCTCACCGGCCCCGGCCGCGCCTACGCCACCGCGACGGCCTCCCCGGCCGCGCAATCGGCCGCCGCCAGGCCCGCCGGCCGGTCCCGACCGCGATGGGCGGACGCCTGATGCCTGTCTTCGTCTTCCTCGCCCTGCTCGTGGCCATCGGCCTGCTGGTGCTGCTCTCCGGCCGCCGCGATGGCGACCCTCCGGCGCGGCTCGTCGCGGCGGTCGCCGACCGGCTGCCCGAGAACCGGCGGGAATGGGGGCCGGCGATGGTCGCCGAGCTTGCCCAGATCGACGGCCGGGCGCGCCGGTGGCGGTTCGCGGCGGGCGCGCTGCGCGTCCTGCTGTTCCCGCCGGCGCACCGCGGCCGCCCGGTCGCCGTCGCGCTGGTCGGGCTGGCCGTCGCGGCCGCCATGACAGCGTCGGCCGCCTACGAGGTGCCGACCCTGGCCGTGTTCGCGGCGGCCTTCGGCCTGCTGCTGGGCGCCGCCGCGACCGTGGCCGCGGCGCGCTGGCCGTCGAGGCGCCCCGGTGTCGCCTACCTCGCCGTCGCGGCGGTCGCCCTGATCGCCGTCGGAGCCACCCTCGCGACCGCGGTGCGCGTCGCGGTGCACCACCCCACCGCCACAGCCGACGGTACCCACGCCTTCTCGGTACTCTTCGCCGTCGTCCTCGCCGGGTACCTCGCGTTCGCGCTCACGCCACCGCGACCCGGCAGGCAGGCCAACGCCCTGCTGCTCTGGTCGCTCGCCGCCGCCCTTGCCGCCGGTGGTGCGTGGATCGCCGTCGCCGCAACGCATCCCGCCGCCGGTACCGGCGTCATCGGTCTCCTGTCGCCCGTATCGGCGGTCGCGGTGCTCGTCGCCTCGGTAGGGGCGGCGGCCACCACCCGCAGCATGCCGGCCGGTATCCGCGCCGGACTGCTCACCATCGCGCTGACCGCCCCGATGCACTTCGCCGCCGACATCACCGGCCTGCTGCAGGTGAACCACTACATGCTGACCGATCCCTACGACGTCGCGGCCTTCGCCAGGGGCGGGTACCCGGACGTCGCCAGTTACCTGCTCAGCGACGCGCTCGGCGGCGAGATCATCAGCGGCTTCGTCCTGTACCCGGTCGCCCTGCTCGCCCTGGCGCTGCTCGGCTCCGCCGCCGGTACCCGGCTGGACCGCCTCGGCACCCGGCCTGCCGCGCGGTAACGGTTCACTGCGCGCACGCGATGTACCTGTCGGGTGTCCCGGCCTATCCCCGTGGCCGGGGCACCTCCTGGTTGACTGTGACGATCCGCGCGGCCTGCATCGCGAGGTGCAGCTCCGCGACACCGATCGGTTGGGCGAGACTGCGCCCGGTGAGCTCCTCGACCCGGCGCAGCCGGTACCGGACGGTGTTGCGGTGCACGTACAACCGGGCCGCGGCGGCCGACGTCGCGCCGTGCTCCTCGAACCAGACGTGCAGGGTACTCAACAGGGTGTCCCGCTCGGCGGCTGGCAGGGCGAGCACCGGCCCGAGGATCGCCGCAGCGACCGCGCCGGCCGCGTCGGGCGCGCCGGCCAGCAGGATCGCGATGGGTGCCAGCTCGTACCGGACGAGCCGGTCGCCGGCGGCCGTGGCGCCCGGTACAGCACCCGCCGGGGCCGCCGGTACCGCCGCGGCCAGGGCGAGGCGGGCCTGGCGCAGCGCGGCCGGGGTCTGGTCGAGGCTCGGGTACGGCGCGCTGACCCCGACCGGGCCGGCGGTCAGTTCAACCAGGTGACCGCAGAGCGCGTCGATGCCCGTCCGCGGCGTCAGCGCCACGATGCCCAGGTGCGCGTCCACCTCAACCCGCCAACTCGACTGCAGGCCGTGCCGGCGCAGCGCCTGCTCGCCGCCCGGTACCGCCTCGACTCCCGGGCGCGGGGGCCGCGCGGCCACCACCACGAAAGTGCCCTGGTGCGGCAGGCGTAGGGTCGCCGCCGACTCCCACAGCCGCGAACCGTCGCCGGAGTCGCCACGCAGCAGGACGTCGAGCATGGCGCTGCGGGTCTGCGCGTCGTGGAAGGCACGCTCGGCGACAGCGTCCCGGTACGCGTCGGTGATGGAGCCGGAGTGCGTGTCGATGATCAGCCACAGCTCCGAGCCGGTCTGCAGCAGTTCGGTCGTGGCGCCCTGGTCACCCGCGGCCTCAGCGAGGATCGCGGCCCAGATGAACTTCCCGGCGACGCGGTAGGCGTGCAGCACCACCGGCAGCGGTACACCCTGCTCGGCGCGGCGCCGCCCGGTTGCCCTGGGCGGTTCGAGGCCGGGCACCGGCCGTCCCGACAGCTGACTGAGGATGTGCGCGAGGTTATCGCGCACGGAGGCGCGCAGGTCCGCCACGGGAACTGTGGCGGACCGGTAGAACGGCTCGGCCTGCCGGATCACCTCGGCCAGGTCGGCGGCCAGCGCGTCGACCCGATCGAGCAGCCGCAGGCCGATGGCGGCCACCGCCGACGGCGCCGGCGTCGCGGGCGGCGGTGCCTGGAGCGGCGGTACTTGCCGCGGCGGCGCCGGGCGTGGCGGCGTTGCGGCCTTCGTTGGCCGGGTCATACGCGCAGCGTACGAGGTGCCGGGGTGACCGCATAGTGCTCGCGCACAACCGCCGGCGGCCGCACTTCGTCCCACCGCACATGGCCCGGCCGGCAGCCGGATAGCCAGAATCGTCGCCATCAGCCGGCGCGTCGCGCCGGCGCAACCGCTCCCAGGGTCGTGGGCGGGCCGCTACGACGAAGGGTCCCCACCGTGAACCTCGCCACCAACCTCCTGCGCACCGCCGAACGGTTCCCCGACCGGCCGGCCGTGCGCCTCGACGAGACAGTCCTCACCTACCGCGCGCTCGCCGACGCGAGCGGTCGCGTCGCCGCCATGCTCACGGAGCGCGGCGTGCGGCCCGGCGACCGGGTCGCCGTGATGCTGCCCAACGTCCCGCAGTTCGCCGCCGTCTACTACGGAGTGCTGCGGGCCGGCGGCGTCGTGGTACCGATGAATCCTCTGCTCAAGGAGCGCGAGGTCGGCTACTACCTCGGCGACTCGGGGGCGGCCCTGATCGCCGCCTGGCACGGCTGCGCCGACCAGGCGACGGCGGGCGCGTTCCGGGCCGGCACGCCGGTCCTCGTCGTCGGCGAGGACCTGGCCGACGTGCTCGCCCCCGTCACCCCGGTACCGGGCGCCGTCGAGCGCTCGGGCCGCGACACCGCGGTCATCCTGTATACGTCCGGTACCACCGGGCAGCCCAAAGGCGCGGAGCTGACGCACGACAACCTGCGCATGAACGTCGATGTCATGGCGGAGGACCTGGTCCGGGTGGGACCGTCCGACGTCGTCTTCGGCGGCCTCCCACTGTTCCATTCCTTCGGCCAGACCTGCGGGCTCAACACCGCGGTCAAGGTCGGCGCCTGCTTGACGCTGGTGTCGCGGTTCGCCCCGGCGGCCGTACTCGACGTCCTGGAGCGCGACGGGGTCACCGTCTTCGAGGGGGTACCGACGATGTACGTCGCCCTGCTCGGCGAACCCGGCGTGGACAAGCGCGACCTGTCGACGCTGCGGGTCTGCGTATCGGGCGGGGCGGCGCTGCCGGTCGAGGTGATGCGGGAGTTCGAGCGCACCTTCGGCTGCGTGATCCTGGAGGGGTACGGGCTGTCCGAGACCTCGCCCGTCGCCTCGTTCAACCACCCGGACCGGCCGCGCAAGCCCGGCTCCATCGGCACCCCGGTGCGCGGCGTGGAGTTGCGCGTCGTGGACGAGCGCGGGCTCGACGTCCCGGTCGGTGAAGTCGGCGAGATCGCCATCCGCGGCCACAACGTGATGAAGGGGTACTGGCGGCGCGCCGAGGCCACCGAGGCGGCCATCCCGGACGGCTGGTTCCGCACCGGCGACCTCGCCCGCGTCGACGAGGACGGCTACTTCTTCATCGTCGACCGGCGCAAGGACCTCATCATCCGGGGCGGGTACAACGTCTACCCGCGGGAGATCGAGGAGGTGCTCTATGAGCACCCGGCGGTCGCCGAGGCGGCCGTCGTTGGGGTACCGGACGGGGCGCTGGGCGAGGAGGTCGCCGCGGCGGTCGTCGTCAAGCCGGGCGAAACCGTTACTCCCCAACAGCTGCGGGACTTCGTCAAGGATCAGGTCGCGGCCTACAAGTACCCGCGCCTGGTGTGGCTGGTACCGGCGTTGCCGAAGGGTCCCACCGGCAAGGTACTCAAGCGGGAGATCCGGCCGCCGGAGTCGTCGCCATGACTTCCGACGAGAGCTCGCGGGTCGCCATCACTTCCGAGGTCGACGACCTGGCGGTACCGCTGGACGCACTGCTGGTGGACGCGGCGTTCGGGCCGCTGCGCCGGCTCGCCCCCGACCTGTCGACGGCCCGGTTCGCCGCCCGGCTGGCGGCCCGGCCGCAGAACCGGTCGGCGGCGGTCGTACGGCTGCGTGGGCTCGCGGCGGAGCTCGGCCGCATCGGCCTGGGTACCAGCGACGTGCGGCCGGACCCGAAGGACCGGCGGTTCGCCGACCCGGCGTGGCAGCGCAGCCCGGTGCTGCGCCGCGTCGTGCAGGCCTACCTCGCCGCCGGATCCACCGTGGACGGTCTGGTCGCGGACGCGGAGCTGGGTTGGCGGGACGACCAGCGGGTGCGGTTCCTCGCGGACAACCTGCGTGAGGCGCTGTCGCCGAGCAACGTCCCGCTGCTGAACCCCGAGTCCGCCCGGGAGGCCGTCGACACCGGCGGGCTGAGCCTGCTGCGCGGTGCCGCGAACCTCGCCCGGGACCTGCGCTCCGCGCCGCGCATCCCGCAGATGGTCGACACCTCGGCGTTCCGGGTGGGCGAGAACCTCGCCGTCACGCCCGGCGCGGTGGTGGCCCGCACCGACCTGTTCGAGCTCATCCAGTACGCGCCGCAGACGCCGACCGTCCGGACCGTACCGCTGGTGCTGGTACCGCCGACCATCAACAAGTTCTACGTGCTGGACCTGGCTCCCGGGCGGAGCTGGATCGAGCACCTCGTGCGCTCCGGGCAGCAGGTGTTCGTGCTGTCCTGGCGCAACCCCGACGCGCGGCACGCAGACTGGGGACTGGAGTCCTATGTGGACGCCGTGGTCGACGCGCTGGACACGGTCGAACGGATCTGCCGCACCGAACGCACGGTACTGGCCGGGGTCTGCTCGGGCGGCATCCTGGCGAGCCTGGCCGCGGCGCGGCTGGCCGGCGCCGGGCAGCAGGAGCGGCTGGCCGGGCTGACGCTGGGGGTGACCGTCCTCGACCACCGGCGTGCGGGCCTCCCGTCGGCGCTCACCGACCGGTACCTGGCGCGGGCGGCAACCGCCAGGTCGCGGCGGCGCGGGTACCTCGACGGCCGGGTACTGGCCGAGGTCTTCGCCTGGCTGCGCCCCGGCGACCTGGTCTGGCAGTACTGGGTCAACAACTACCTGCTGGGCCGCCGCCCACCCGCCTTCGACGTGCTCTACTGGAACGCCGACACCACACGGATGCCCGCACGGCTGCACGCCGACCTCGTCGACCTCGCAATGAGCAACGCGCTCGCGTCGCCCGACACCGGCCTCGGCCGCATCGGCGTGGACACCTACATCATCGCCGGCCTCGCCGACCACATCACCCCCTGGCAGAGCTGCTACCGCAGTACCGCCCTGCTCGGCGGGGACACCCGGTTCGTGCTGTCCACCAGCGGCCACATCGCCGCGCTCGTCAACCCGCCGGGAAACGCGAAGGCAAGCTACCGGCTCAACCCCGACAACCCGGCCGGGGCCCAGCAGTGGCTCGACGGCGCCACCACGCACCAGGGCAGCTGGTGGCCGGACTTCGTGCACTGGCTCGCCGGGCGCGGCGGACCGGAGCGTCGCGCACCCCGCCGGCTCGGCCGCGCCGGCCTTCCACCGCTGATCGATGCCCCCGGCACCTACGTTCTGGACAGATGAGGCAGAGATGTACGACAACATCGGCCGCTCGCGCGGCACCGACTACTTCCGGATCGGCGACCAGCTGACCCCGGCCGAACGCGACTACTGGCGCCGTACCCGCGACTTCGTCGACGACGAGGTGCTGCCGGTCATCAACGGGTACTGGGAGCGGGCCGAGTTCCCGTGGCCGCTGGTGAAGCGGCTCGCCGAGCTGAACCTCGTCGGGGACGGGATCGACGGGTACGGCTGCCCGCCGATGAGCCCCATCGCGGCGGGCCTGGTGCACATGGAGCTGAACCGGGGCGACGGCAGCCTGGGTACCTTCCTCGGCGTCCAGGCCGGACTGGCGATGTGCGCCATCGCCCGGCTGGGCTCCGATGAGCAGCGGCGGCGCTGGTTGCCGCCGATGGCCCGGCTGGAGTGCATCGGCGCCTTCGCGCTCACCGAACCGCTGCACGGCTCGGACTCGGTCTCGCTGGAGACCTCGGCCCGGCGCTACGGCGACGCGTGGGTCCTCAATGGACACAAGCGGTGGATCGGCAACGGCACCATCGCGGACGTCGCCGTCGTGTGGGCCCGGGACGTGGCGGACGGACAGGTCAAGGGGTTCCTGGTGGAGAAGGGCAGCCCGGGGTACGACGCCAAGCGCATCGAGGGCAAGGGGTCGCTGCGCGCGGTATGGCAGGCGGACATCGAGCTGGTCGACGTCCCGGTGCCCGAGACGAACCGCCTGCCGGGCGCGCAGCGGTTCAGGGACGCGGCGGGCGTGCTCGCCGGTACCCGCAACACCGTCGCGTGGAGCGCCCTCGGCCACGCGGTCGCCGCGTACGACGCCGCCCGCTCCTACGCCGAGGCGAGGGTCCAGTTCGGCCGGCCGCTGCTGAGCTTCCAGATCGTGCAGGAGCGGCTGGTGCGCATGCTGGCCGAGATCTGCGGCATGCAGCTGTACTGCCTGCGGCTCGGCCGGCTCATCGAGGAGGGGGCGTTGAGCGACACGATCGCGGCGCTGGCCAAGATGAACAACACCAGCAAGGCGCGCCAGGTCATCCTGGAGGCCCGGGACCTGTTGGGCGGCAACGGAATCCTGCTCGACTACCACGTGATGCGGCATCTGGCCGACATGGAGGCCATCCACACCTACGAGGGCACCGAGACTATCCAGACACTCATCGTGGGACGGGACATCACCGGTGTGGGCGCGTTCGCGTAGGCGGCGGGACCTGCGCCGGGTCGAGGTGGACGGGGTACGCCTGCGGGTCGGGGTGCGGGGTACCGGACAGCCGCTGCTCCTGCTGATGGGCATCGGCGGCAACCTCGAGATGTGGGAGCCGTTCGAGGACGCCCTCGACCCGAGGCTGGTGCAGACGATAACGGTCGACGCGCCCGGTACCGGCGGCTCCAGCGGGTACCGGCTGCCCCGGCGGATGCCCGGCCTCGCGCGGACCATGGACGGGTTGGCCGGTGCCCTCGGGTACGGGCGGCTCGACGTGCTCGGGGTGTCCTTCGGCGGCGCACTCGCGCAGGAACTGGCCCACCGCTCCCCGGCCCGGGTACGGCGGCTCGTGCTGGCCGCCACGGGACCGGGTCTCGGCGGGGTACCCGGATCCCCGCGCGTGCTGCGGCACCTGGCCACTCCGCGCCGGTACCTGCAGCCGGACTACTTCCGCCGGATCGCCGGCGACCTGTACGGCGGGGAGGCTCGCCGGGACCCGGACGCGATGCTGCACGGCTCGCTGGCCCGGTTCGCGCACGCGCCCTCGCCCGGCGGGTACCTGTCGCAGCTGTTCGCGATCGCCGGCTGGACGAGCCTGCCGTGGCTGCGCCGGCTGGCCGCGCCGACCCTGGTGATCGCCGGCGACGACGACCCGATCGTGCCGCCGGCCAACGGGCGCATCCTCGCCCGGCTGATCCCCGACGCCCGGCTGCACGTCGTCGCGGGCGGCGGCCACCTGTTCCTGCTGGAGCGGCCGGCCGAAATCGCCGCCCTCGTCACCGGGTTCCTGTCGTGAGGCGCCGGCCCCGGGGCGGAATTCGGGGCCGGCCGAGGCCCCATCGTTCCCCGTGTCCTCGATGTCCCCCGTGTCCCCGACCTGTCCGGCATGCCGGAGACCCACTCGGGTAATGCCGGGGGGAAGGGGGCGATCAGCATGGCTCAGCACGGCAGCCACAAGTACGAGGTCAAGCGCAACCGCATCCGCAACGACCTGGAAAACAACGGGATCTCCGACAAGAAGGCCGATGAGGCCGCGAACCGGATCCTCGCCGACGACCACGGCACGAAGAACCGGGGGCTACCGAACCCGAGGTTGACCAGGTACCTGCGGCGCAGCACCCGCAAGGAGGGCGCGAACGGGCCGGAGGGCCGGCGCAGCTGATCGCGTACGCCGGTTCCTGTGCGGCGTTCGGCCCCGCACCGGATGCGGGGCCGAACGCAGCCTCAACGGGAGATCGCGGTACCCACGTCGGTGCCGTCTCGGCGCGACGGTCCGAGATGCCGGGCCAGGAACTGGTTGTCGACCCCGACCCAGCGAACGGTGCGATGGTCGCCGGGGTTGGCGTGCAACGTCTTCTCCTTCGAGGCGAAGGCGTCGAACAACGCGAGAGCGGATTGCCGGTCGACGTGTTCGTCGTCCCACGGGAGCAGGAACTGGATCGGCACCCTGATCCGTCTCGCGGCCGCGATCAGCGCCTCGTACACGAAGAACCCACCACCGAAGATGGCGGCGGTGATCCGTGGTTCGATCGCCGTCAGCGGCACCCCGATCGCGGTACCCAGTGAAATGCCGCCGCCATAGCCGATCGGAGCTTCAGTACCGATCCCGGGCAGTTTCTGGAGGGCGTCCAGGGTTGCCTGCCATTCCGGTACGGCCCGCTGCGCCAGTGAGCTGACATAGCGGACGCTGGCCGACTCGAATCGCTCGTTGTCGCCCGCCGCCTGAGCCTGCCGAAGCTCGGTACGGGCCTGCTCATCCTCGGCCGTACGAGGGCGGTCGCCATGTCCGGGCGCGTCGATGGCGACGACGTTGAACCCGAAGGTGGTCACGGCGTCGTAGGCGCGGGCGACGAGTGCCGGCGTCTTCTTGTGCAGGCCGCCACCGTGACCCATGAGCACCAGGGGCGCATGATCGGGGCGGGATACCGGCGACCAGAGCACGCCGGGGACCTCCCCCACCGTGAAGTCGCGTTGGACGACCCCGTTGGACGAGGTCTCCGCGGTGAAACGCACAGGATGCATAGATGTTGCCTTTCGGGAGTGCCTTCGTGGTGGAGGCGCTCCCGGCGACCCCTACGTCAATCGCCTGACCGTGACGGCGGGGAGCACCCACGTGCGTACAGCGTTCATGGGTCTCACCTCCTCGCGTTGCCACGGTCAGCCGCACGCTATCAGCCCGAACGTCGTCCCACCCAACCATTTCCGTCTGGGGCGTTGACGCCGGAGGCGGTCCGACTCGCTCACCGGCTATACGCACCCCGGCTTCCCATCGAGAAATCCGGTCGGTCGTTGGACCGGGGCCGACGTAGCATCCCGGGCGTGGACGTCACGTTCAGCAAGCTGCCGGGCCGGCGCTACACGGTGAGGGTCGTCCGGGAGAACGGGCCGGAGTTGGCGCCGCGTAACGGGCCTGGCTACCACGACTACCTGCCACACGACGCCGTGCATTTCCTGGTCGAGGCGGAGGCGCGGCTGGCATGGGCCGTGTTCGGACAGCTCGCCGCGGGCGGGAACAACATCTTCTGGCCGGCAGACCCGAAGCAGCGGCGCCCGCAGGCGCGACAGGAGAAGAAGCGGAAGCTGCGTCCGGACGAGCATGCGGACATGAACCGCTCGGAGACTCTCGCCTCGCTGTGCCAACCGCTGTGGGAGGTACGGGCCGGTCACCGTTCCGCGCTGCCGGACTGGTCCTCTCGGGTACCGCCGGACCTGCTCGACTCACCGTTGGTCAACCGCATCCTTGCCCGTCTAGACGGATTCGCCAGCGCATGGCACCCGCTACCGCTCAACGGCAGCGTCACCTTGACCTGGCCGTTACCGGTCCGGCGCACCTCGGACAGTCATGGTGTCTCCGGCTCACCAGGCCGGAGCCGTTCATGGGGCGGCACGAGGGGGTCATCGGTAGCCGCCCGATCCCCCGAGAGACCGGCACGATCATCCGCCGACGCCATAGAGATGCCGTTGTCGGGGCAAACTGTTCTGGTGGCATGGCCGGAGCGGCAGCGGTTCGGGGCAGTCGATGTGTACTACCCGGATGCTGGTGGTGCTTGCGCGGGCCTGCTCGTGACCGCTAACGAGCGGTTTGCCGACGTGGTCGAGCAGCGCAGCGCGTGGCTGCCGGTCATCGAGGCGTACCAGCCCGGCCGGTTCTACCTACGCGAGCTACCGGCCATCACCGCCGTACTGGCCACCACCAGCAGCCTCGATCTCCTGGTCATCGATGGCTACGTCGACCTGGACCCGCGAGGCAGCCCGGGGCTGGGCGCCTACGTCCACGCGCAGACCGGCCTGCCAGTGATCGGTGTCGCCAAGACCGCATTCGGCACCGCAAGCCACGCCGTAACCATCCGGCGCGGCGCGACCCGGCCGCTGTTCGTCACCGCCGCCGGTCTCCGCGTCGAGCGGGCCGCCGCCCTCGTCGCCGCGATGGCCGGACCGCACCGCCTACCCGACGCGCTGCGTCAGGTCGACACGCTGGCTCGGCAGGCTTCCCGCAGATGGACAAGTCACAGTGGACAGACAGGTACCTCGTGGACATGAATCTCTCTGGATCTGTCGTAGGGGATGATCAGGTTCTGTAACGCGTCAAGCGGAGGTCAAGGCGGCCGCAAGCGGCCGCTGGGCGTGACGCTATGGCGTCGTCGACGCTATTCTTTCCGGCGTGATGTCCGGGTGGATCCCGGCGCTGAACGAGTCGCACGACACCCGAGGAGAACCGCGACCCGCACCGTCGCCGCCCCGACTCACCCCGATCATCGAAAGGGGGTGAGGCTCATGACCACCCCGATCCAAGTGGGCGATGTTCTCGCCGTAACCGTGACCAAAGTCCTGCCATTCGGCGTGCTCGTCGAGACTCCGGCAGGCGTGCACGGGCTCGTGCGCGGCGCTACGGCCGAGGTCGGCACCGTCGTGAACGTTCGCGTTCAACAACTCGACGGCCAGCGGTTCGCCGCCAGCCAGGTGTAAGTGAAGTGGCCGGGTGCGCAGCCGTACACTCCGCGCCCGGCCACGCTCACCCTTTCCTTCATCGACACTGCCTGTCGCGGGCGGCGCGGTCAGGACAACTGCCTTGCCTCCGGCGGGTAGGGCCTCCGGCCCTACAACCCGGATCCGGCCTCCGGCGGCCAGGGCTACTCGCCCTGGACCTCGGCGCTCCGGGAAGCCCGGCCGGCGGTCCGCCGGTGCCGCACCGAAGGCCATCAGACCGCGCCGCCCGGGTCGGCCCGATCGGGGCAAGCCTGCGCCGCCGGGAAGCCACCAGCCGGGAACACCAGGCCCCCACCATCACAGGTTGGCCGCTGGAGAATTTCTGGAGACGATCTTGCAATCGACACCGCGACACGCCACCCGAGACCGACGAGCACCAACGCGATGACCAGCGCGTACACCATCTCGCCGAGGTGATGACCATGACCGGACGTCATTCGGGACGAAGGGCGCCTGAGTTCAGCGACAACCGCTCGCCGCAGTTGGAGGATCAAGGGATGGGCGTCAACGTGAGCGTGCGGGGCTGGGTCGACTGCGCCGATGGGCAAGAGGCGCTTGTCCGCGAGATCATCGACCGCCACGACGACGGGTTCTACAGCCGAGGCTGGTCCACCCTCACTGGGCCGAACGGCAGCGTCTGCGTCTTCTACGGCGGGACCATCCGCGAGCAGGCCACGAACTGGCTCCTCAACCAAGTTCGCGCCATCGCCATGGTGCCGCCGCCAGCAGACCCCGAGGACCGGATCCGGGGGCTGTTCCTCGTCCACCACGAGGTGCAAGGCATGCAGGAGTGGCAGGTACGCGACGGGCAGCTCCTCGTAGAGCCCGCCGGCAGCCGGTACGACTACCTGCACGCGTAGCGGCGCCGTGGGGAGAAACCTGGGAGACGATCTTGCAATCCGACGCGACCTGGACCACCGTAGACCAACGACGACCATCAGCCTGAGCAGGGCGAATAGCCAGACGTCAAGGTGGAAACGCGGACCGGTCCTCACTGACACGGAAGAGGTCACCCGATTGAGGCCGATTCTGGGCTCAACCCAAGCGGGCCGTCTTGACAGGCCAGCAATGATCGATGAATGCAACGGTGGAGGCGGCCTCAACGGGAGGCACGATGGATCATCGGCTATGCCTCGATGCCAATCCTCCTTGCGTTGGGCGTCGTCGCCATCGTTCCGTCAGGATGGTGGGCCGCGCCGTTCGGGGCTCTGTACTGCGCCGTGTTGTTGCTCCTCTGGCGACACGTCCGCCGCGGAATATACGTGAGCGGCAGCGGTATACGGGTAATCCGGTTCTTCGGTAGCGACGTTGTGCCATGGGATCAACTCGCGGCCGTCGAGGTGAGTAGCGATGACGTACTCCGGGGTGGCGCCTACCCCACCGCGATCACCGAGCATCCGCAGATCATGTTCCGCACCACGTCGGGAGCGTTCATCCGCACCGAGGTGTATCGGGGGATCACCTGGCGACGAAACGACCTTTGGCTGCGGGTCAACACATTCGATCGCCTCGTCACGAAACTGCGTGCACTTCACAAGCAGGAGCAGCAAGACCGCCCAGGGTCGCAGCTCTAGCGGCCCACCCAAGACTCGCACCCGCTTACAGCGCAGACACCTCATCGCCCAGGTCGACCCCTTGACCTGACGCTGCTGGGGGTTAAGGAGTCGCGTCAGTGCTCGTGGCCGGCAAGACTTCGTGAAAGCGGCGAGGTCACCTTGCCGAACTCGGGCCAAGGCGGCAACTCCGCGCTGCGCCGCCACGTCAGGTGCACACGAACCCAGTGTGCGGGATCGATCTCGACGCAAAAGATC
>CAZYCD010000051.1:23601-23701 GCA_964645345.1 uncultured Micromonosporaceae bacterium | reverse complement strand
CGAGAAGTGGATGTGCGCCGGGCGCCAGGCGTTGTGGTGGTTGCCCCACGGGTAGATGCCCGGCTTGACGGTGGTGAACCGGTAGTAGCCGTCGGAGTCG
>CAZYCD010000051.1:0-23591 GCA_964645345.1 uncultured Micromonosporaceae bacterium | reverse complement strand
GGAGTCGGTCAGGGCACGGCCGGCGCCGGTGAAGTTCGGGTCCAGCGGGGCGGGCCAGTTGTCGCGGGCGTGCCGGTACCGGCCGGCCGCGTTGGCCTGCCACACCTCGACGAGGGTGTGCGGCACCGGCCGGCCGCCCGAGTCGAGTACCCGGCCGTGCACGATGATGCGCTGCCCCTGCGCCTCACCGTCCCCGCCGCCGGGCGGGCGGGTCAGGTCCGCGTCGCCCGGCGCGATCCGGTCCTCGCCGAGCAGCGGGCCGGTCACCTCGGTCATCCGGTGGGGCAGTGGCACCAGGGGGCGCGACGGCGCGCGCCGCAGCGTCGACCGGTACTCCGGGCTCAGCAGTGGCGGGTGCAGCCCGCGCGGCCGCTCGAAACGCTCCATCACAACCCCTCCAGCACGACGGCCAGGCCCTGCCCGACGCCGATACAGATGGCGGCGAGCCCGTACCCGCCGCCCCGGCGGTGCAGGCGCCAGGCCAGCGAGCCGAGGATCCGGGCGCCAGAGCAGCCGAGCGGGTGGCCGATGGCGATCGCGCCGCCGTCGGCGTTGACAATGCCCGGGTCCAGTTCCGGCCACTCCGCGAGGCAGGCCAGCGACTGGGCGGCGAACGCCTCGTTCAGCTCGACCGCGGCGAGGTCGCCCCAGCCCAGGCCGGCCCGCTTCAGCGCGGTCGTCGCCGCCCTGACCGGCCCGATGCCGTAGAGCTGTGGCTCGATCCCGCTCGCCGCCCGTGACACGATCCGGGCCAGCGGCTCACGGCCGGCCGCGGCCGCGCCGGCCTCGTCGGCCAGCAGCAGCGCGGCGGCGCCGTCGTTGAGGGGAGAGGAGTTGCCGGCCGTGACCGTCCCTTGTGGACGAAACGCCGGCTTGAGCCGGGCCAGCGCCGCGAGCGAGGTGTCCGCCCGGATAGACTCGTCGCGGTCCAGTTCGACGCCCGGTACGGCGATGACCTCGTCGGCGAACCGTCCGGCCTCCCAGGCCGCGGCGGCCTTCAGGTGGCTGCGCAGCGCGAAGGCGTCCTGCGCCTCGCGACCGATGCCGTACCGGTCGGCCAGGATCTCCGCGCCCTCGCCCAGCGGTACCGTCCAAGCCGCCGGCATGGACGGGTTGACCATCCGCCAGCCGAGGGTGGTGGAGTGCAGGGTCTCGCTGCCTCTCGGGTACCCGTGCTCCGGCTTGGGCAACACCCACGGCGCGCGGCTCATGGACTCCACGCCGCCCGCGAGGCAGACGCTGGCGTCGCCGGTCGCGATGGCGCGCGAGGCCCCGATGACCGCCTCCAGACCCGAGCCGCACAGCCGGTTGACGGTCGCCGCCGGTACCGTCGGGGGAAGCCCGGCCAGCAGGACGGCCATCCGGGCGACGTTGCGGTTGTCCTCGCCGGCCCCGTTGGCGTCGCCCATCAGCACGTCGTCGACCGTTGACGGGTCGAGGTCGGGGCTGCGCGCCACCAGTCCACTCAGGACGGTCGCGGCCAGGTCGTCCGGGCGTACCCCGGCCAGCGCCCCGCCGTACCGCCCGATCGGCGTGCGTACCGCGTCGAGGACGAACACCTCAGTCATGCCGTGCGGCCCTTGGTGGATTCCAGCAGGCGCAGCATGGACAACTCCTCCTCGCTCGGTTCGGGTGTGCGGCGCAGTGCGTCCGCGACCGCGAGCGGCCAGCCGGTGGCCGCCCGGGCCTGCTCGACCGTGGCGCCCGGGTGCAGCGCGGTCAGCGTCAGCTCGCAGGTTCGCGGGTCCGGCTCCAGCACGCCCAGGTCCGTGATGACGGTGCGCGGCCCGGCGCCGCGCAGCCCCAGCCGCTCCCGGTCGCCAGGGCCGAGCCCGAAGCCCACGCTGGTGCGGAAGTCCACCCGGTCGACGAAGGTGCGCCGGCTCTGCCGCACGACCACGATGACCTCCCGGCAGGACGCCGCGATCTCCGGTGCGCCGCCGGCGCCGGGCAGCCGTACCGCCGGGTGCCGGTAGTCGCCGCCGACCACGGTCGTGTTGATGTTGGCGTACCGGTCGAGCTGCGCGGCGCCGAGGAACCCGACGTCCACCCGCCCGGGCTGCAGCCAGTAGTTGAACACCTCGGGCACGCTGACCACCGAGTCGGCGGTGTCGGCGAGGACGCCGTCGCCGATGGACAGCGGCAGGTGGGCCGGCTTGGCGCCGAGCGTGCCCGACTCGTAGATGAGCACGAGCCGGGGCGCGGAGGTGCGGCGGGCGAGGTTGGCCGCGGTGGACGGCAGGCCGATGCCGACGAAGCAGACCGCGCCGTCGCGCAGCGCCCGGGCCGCCGCGACGGTCATCATCTCGTCGGCGCTCCAGCCGCCGCCGGCCCCGGCCCGCGCGCCCGCCTCGGTCGACACGTCCCTCATGCCGCGGCCAGCACGTGCGTGTCCAGCCATGCGCTGAAGGACTCGCGGTCCCGGCTGATGGCGTCCCAGGCCAGGTAGTAGTCGTTGTCGCGGTGCGAGTACCCCTGGGCGTAGGAGGGGTGCGCCCCGCCCGGTACGGCCGAGACGTAGCTGACCACCCAGGACGGGAGCACGACCGCACCCGGCCGGTCGGTCAGCTCCTCGACGACTTCCTCGACGGTCACCAGCGACCGCCGCGCGGCGAGTACCGCCTCCTTCTGCACCCCGGTGATGCCCCACATCTGGACGTTGCCCGACCGGTCCGCGCGCTGCGCGTGGATGACCGTCACGTCCGGGGTCAGCGCGGGCACCGCGGTCAGTACCTCGCCGGTGAACGGGCAGGCGATCGGGCGCACGTGGTCGGTCAGGTCGGTCCCCTGGTACCCGCGCAGGACCGCGAACGGCAGCCCGCTGGCCCCGGCCACGTACCGGTTGGCCATCCCCGCGTGGCTGTGCTCCTCAAGCTCCAGCGGTACCGGCCAGCCGTGCTCGACCGCGTCACGGAACCGGTGCAGCGAGCCGACGCCCGGGTTGCCGCCCCAGGAGAACACCAGCCGCCGGGCGCAGCCGGCACCGATGAGCTGGTCGTAGATGACGTCCGGGGTCATCCGCACCAGGGTCAGGTCGCGGCGCCGCTGGCGGATGATCTCGTGGCCGGCGGCGAACGGGATCAGGTGGGTGAACCCCTCCAGTGCCAGTGTGTCACCGTCGCGCACCAGGTCGGCAACTGCCTGCGCGAGCGGAACGATCTCTGCCATCAGCCCGGTCCTCCGCTGCGTTCGTCATGCGAACGCTGGTTCTCGGCACGAACATACGGTTCCGCCGTAGCGCCGGTCAACCGTTGACCCCCTCACATCCGGCGACTAGGTTCGCCACAAGAACGGCCGTTCGGAAATCGCACGGCCGCGCGGTAGCACTCTGAATTCGACCCGAGGAGCGGCCGTGACTGTGCTTGCGGAGCCCACCTGGCGCGGCAAGATCTTTCTTTCCGGTTGGACCGAGCCCGGCGGGGGCACCGCGCCGGTCGTCGAGCCCGCGACCGGTGAACACCTGGGCCAGCTCGGGCTGGCCAGCACCGACGACGTGGCGCGGGCGGCGCGCGCGGCCGCGGCCGCGCAGCGGGACTGGGGGGCGCGGCCGTTCTTCGAGCGGGCCGCCGTGCTCCGCCGGGCCGGCGACCTGTGGGCCGAGCACGCCGAGGAGGTGCAGGGCTGGCTGGTGCGCGAGGGCGGTGCGGTACCGGGGATGGCCGGCTTCAACACGCACGTCGCGCAGCAGGAGTGCTACGAGGCGGCGACGCTGCCCTCCCGGGCCTACGGCGAGCTGCTGCCCAGCGAGGAACCGAGGCTGTCCTGGGCGGAGAAGGTACCGGTCGGCGTGGTCGGCGTGATCTCGCCGTTCAACGCGCCGCTGATCCTGGCCATCCGCTCGGTCGCGCCGGCCCTGGCCCTGGGCAACGCGGTGCTGCTGAAGCCGGACCCGCGCTGCGCGGTCAGCGGCGGCATCAGCATCGCCCGGATCTTCGAGGAGGCCGGGTTGCCGGCCGACCTGCTGCACGTGCTGCCCGGCGGGGTGGACGTCGGCGAGGCCCTCATCACCGAGCCGCTGGTACGGGTCGTCTCGTTCACCGGCTCGACCGCGGCCGGACGGCGGGTCGGGCAGCTGGCCGCCGCGCACCTCAAGCGGGTACACCTCGAACTGGGTGGCAACTCGGCCCTGATCGTCATGGACGACGCCGACCTCGACCTCGCGGTGTCCGCCGGTGCCTGGGCGTCCTTCCTGCACCAGGGCCAGATCTGCATGACGGCCGGCCGGCACCTGGTGCACGAGGCGGTGCACGACGAGTACGTGGCGCGGCTGGCCGAGAAGGCCGGGCACCTGCCGGTCGGCAACCCGGCCACCGAACCGGTGGCGCTCGGCCCGCTGATCGACGCCGGCCAGCGCGACAAGGTGCACGGGCTGGTGACCGACAGCGTGGCGGCGGGAGCGAAGCTGAACGCGGGCGGCACCTTCGAGGGCCTTTTCTACAAGCCGACGGTGCTGTCCGAGGTGACGTCGCGGACGCCGGCCTACGCCAACGAGGTGTTCGGCCCGGTCGCGCCGGTCATCCGGTTCGGCAGTGCGGACGAGGCCGCGGCGCTGGCGGCGGACAGCGAGTACGGGCTGTCCCTGGGCATCCTCACCCGGGACGTGATGCGCGGGCTCGAACTGTCCCGGCGCATCCCCACCGGCATCGTGCACATCAACGAGCAGACGGTCGGCGACGAGGCGGTGATCCCGTTCGGCGGGGTGCGCGCCTCGGGCACCGGCGCACGCTTCGGGGGCGCGGCCGCCAACGTCGACGCGTTCACGGATACCCGCTGGGTGACCGTGCGCGGGGACATCGCCCCTTACCCCTTCTGACTGGTCACTCTGATTTCTGGCGAGGGCGCGGTGACCGACCACACCCCACACCTGCCGCGGCCGGACATCCTGCGCGGCGTCGGCGTCGGCGCCGGCGCCGGCGGCCTGCTCGCCGCGTGCGGCAAGGGCCTCAAGGGCACGGGTACCAGCACCACCGACACGCTCAAGATCGGCTACGTCAGCCCGCAGACCGGGCGCTGGCCAGCTTCGCCCTGGCCGACAACTACATCGTGAAGACCGTGAACGACGTGCTGAGCAAGGGCATCCGCACGTCGGACGAGAAGCACCGCAAGATCGAGATCGTGGTCAAGGACAGCCAGTCCAGCGCGACCCGGGCGGCGGACATGGCGCGCGAGCTCATCTTCAACGACAAGGTCCGGTGGCCGCGGCCGTGTGGCTGCCCCGGGGGCTCTGGGGCGCCGTGTCCTCGCGCGGCGTGCGGCTGTTCGGCGTCGGGTACCGGTTGGATGTGAAGCGGTGAGACGCACACAGGTCGGCATCGTCGGGGCCGGCCCGGCCGGCCTGCTGCTGTCTCACCTCCTTGCGCGAAGCGGTGTGGAATCGGTGGTGGTGGAGAACCGCAGCCGTTACCACGTCGAGCACCGCCAGCGGGCCGGCCTGCTGGAGCACGGCACGGTGGCGCTGCTGCGGGACGCGGGCCTCGGCAGCCGGCTGGACGCGGAGGGCATCGAGCACGGCGGCATCTACCTCCAGTTCGCCGGCGAGCGGCACCATCTGGACTTCCGGGCGCTGGTCGACCGCACGGTCACCATCTACGCCCAGACAGAGGTGGTCAAGGATCTCGTGGCCGCCCGGCTGGCCGAGGGCCAGGATCTTTCGTTCTCGGTCTCCTCGACGGCGGTGGACGCGATCGCCACCGAGCGGCCGGTGCTGCGCTGGGTTGACGATGAGGGCCGTCCGCACGAGGTGGAGTGCGACGCCATCGCCGGCTGCGACGGCTTCCACGGTGTGTGCCGCCCGTCCATCCCGGCCACGGCCCGGCGGGAGTACCAACGCGACTACCCGTTCGCCTGGCTGGGCATCGTCGCCGACGTACCGCCGTCGACCGAGGAGCTCATCTACGCCCACCACCCTGACGGCTTTGCGCTGCACAGCCTCCGGTCGCCGTACGTCAGCCGGCTCTACCTCCAGGTCGGCCCGGACGAGGGTGTCGCGGCGTGGCCGGACGAACGGATCTGGGCGGGGCTGCAGCGCCGCTTCGCGCTGCCGGGCTGGACGCTGCGTGATGGGCCGGTCCGCGAGAAGGCCGTAACCCCGATGCGCAGCTTCGTGAACACCCCCATGCGGTACGGGCGGCTGTTCCTGGCCGGCGACGCGGCGCACATCGTACCGCCGACCGGCGCCAAGGGGCTGAACCTGGCGCTGGCTGACGTCGCGGTGCTCGCCGACGCGCTGACCGCCCTGGTGCGCGACGGCGACGGGCGGCTGGCCGACCGGTACTCCGACGCGTGCCTGTCCCGGGTCTGGCGGGCGACGTACTTCTCGTCCTGGATGACGTCGATGCTGCATCCGGTGGCGGGCGACGACTTCGGGACACAGGTACAGCTGGCCCAGTTGCGCTACATCACCTCCTCGCCGGCCGCGGCCGGCGCGCTCGCCGAGAACTACACGGGGATGCCGCTGCCCTGATCGGTCAGCTGCCGTCACGGGCAAGCCCGTTTGCGTCCGACAGGGGGCCCGGCGCTCCGGCTGCACCGCGGGCCGGCTCAGGGCGCAGGATAGGTCCGGCCCTTCCATGCCCCGCCGCGACCGCGATAGTGCAGCCGCGCCGAGTCCACGGTCATCGCGAGGTACAGGGCGGCGGTGAACGGGAGAGCCAGCGCGCCTGGCCACGGCTGGCCGTAGTACCGCAGCATCGGCAGGTAGGTGGCCGCCATCAGGAGCCAGGCCGCGGCACCGAGCGCCACGAGCACGGCGTCGCCCGTCACCGCACCGACCACAGTGGACAGTGGCGGTACCAGGAATACCACGAACAGGCCCAGCACGGTACCGGCCAGCAGCAGCTGGCTGTGCCGCAGCTGCGCGTACGCACTCCTGGCCACCATCCGCCACAGCGACGCCAGCGTCCGGTACTCCCGGATTGACGCGACCCCGTCGCGTGAGCCGCTCCCGTCGCCGTCGGCCAGTCCCAGATAGGTCCGGGCACCCGCGCGGCGCAGCGCACCGGCGAGCGCCACGTCGTCGATGACGGCTCCCCGGACCGCCGCCAACCCGCCGGCCCGCTCCAGGGCCGCCCGCCGCACGAGGACGCAGCCGCCCGCGGCGGCCGCGGTCCGCGCGCCGGGCCGGTTGCTCCAGCGGAACGGGAACAGCATCGCGAAGAAGTACACGAACGCCGGTACCACCAGCCGCTCCCAGCCGCCGCGGGCGCGCAGCCGTGCCATCAGCGACACCAGGTCCAGGCCGCGGTCCTCGGCCACCGCGACGAGCCGGGACACCGAGTCCGGCGGATGGGAGATGTCCGCGTCGGTGAACAGCAGGTACTCGACGTCGCCCGCCGCCGCGACCCCGGCCTGCAGCGCCCACAGCTTCCCCGCCCAGCCGGGCTCCGGTGGGCCAGGGTCGAGCACGCTCACGGCGGGCCACGTGGAGGCGACGAGCGCGCCGGTACCGTCGGTCGAGTTGTCGTCGACCAGCAGGACCCGCAGCCGCCCGGGGTAGCTCTGCGCGACCAGGGTCGGCATCGTGCCGCCGAGGATCGCCGCCTCGTCGCGCGCGGGTACCACGACGGCGACCGGGGGCCACCGGCGTGGCGGGGGAGCATCGGGCAGCCGTACGTCGGTGCGCCAGAACGCGCCGCGCAGCAGGGCCAGCCACACCCAGGCCAGCAACGCCGCCCCGGCCACGATCCGCGCGCTCACCCCGCCATTGTTGGCCACGGCCGCCCGCGGCTGTCACACCGGGAAGACCCCGATGGCCCGGAGACGGCGATGGCCGTCGAGGAGGCGCCGCGCCTCCTTCCCAGGCGCTCCGGAGTCGGGCAGACTGGTGCCCGGTCAGCGAGGGGATGGGCAAGAGTGCCTGAGTTCTTCGTGGAGATACGGGAAGCCGCCGGCCTGGTGGTCGAGGATCGCCCGGGCGTACCGGCGCTCGTCGACGACGCACCGGTGGCAATGTTGATCTTCGACGTCGCCGACCGGGAGATCTGCTACGTCAACCACGCCCTGGTCGAGCTCGCCGGGCGCAGCGCCGACGAACTGCTCGCGCTGTCGGTCGACGAGCTGCTCCGGCCGGCCGAGTCGGTACCCACCCGCCCCGACTCCGCCAGCGACGCCCACGCCGGGCGGCCGGACCGGCTGACCGGGGAGTACGTGCTGCACCGGCCGGACGGCGCCCGCCGTCACGTGGAGGCGCGCACCAGCGACACCGAGCACCACGGCCTGGACTGCGCGCAGGTCGCCCTCTGGGACGTGACCGACCGCGTGTCCTGGGAGCAGCAACTGCTGCACCGCGCCTCGCACGACACCCTGACCGGGTTGCCCAACGCCTGGTACGCGTCGGCCTACCTGCACAAGGAGCTGGGCCGCCCGGCGTCCGGTCCGCAGCAGATGGCGGTCCTCTTCGTCGACCTCGATGGCTTCAAGCAGATCAATGACACGTTCGGCCACCAGGTCGGCGATGTCGTGCTCCGGCAGACCGCGACCCGCCTGAAGGCGGCCGTCTCGGTGGCCGACCTGACCGCCCGGCTGCACGGCGATGAGTTCCTCGTGTTGTGCCGGGTCGCGAACTCGATCCACGCCGCGCACCTCGCGCAGCGCATCCGGCGCAGCCTTGGCCTGCCGATCCGGGTCGGCCGGCACACGGTCCGGGTGACCGCGAGCGTCGGCATCGCGGTGTCCAACGGCGGGGCGGCCAGCGCCGACCGCCTGCTGCGCTTCGCCGACCACCGCATGTACGCGGAGAAGCGGCACCCGTCGATCGGTTCGCGGCGGGACCGCCCGGCCTGACCGGCGATCGCAGCCGGGGCCGGTCTCACTGGACCCGGGTGACCGGACTCCTTGTCACCACGGAAGGGCCGCCTGCAGCTCCTCCCGTACCTCCTCGGTCAGGAGCTTGCCGATCTGCCCGGCCAGCTCGGCCATCGCGTCGCCGGTGGTCCCTACCTCGGCGTCGGCGGTCGCGACCACGGCCAGTACCGAGCCGTCGACCACCGGCCGGACCAGCAGGGTGCGGTGGGTCAGCCGGGCGACCGCCAGCTCCACCCGGTCGTCGCCGAACATCCGCGCCGTGCTGCCCGCCACGATGCTGACCAGGCCGCAGGCGATCGCCGCCAGCTCGTCGGCGTGATCGCGGTCCACGTCCTCGGACGCGGTGATGAGCAGCCCGTCGCCGGAGGCCAGCACGGCGACCACGACCTCGGCACGCTGCGCCGCGAACTCCCCGATCATCTGCTGGAGACCCTGGGCCGGTGCGGTCAGTGGCACGGGTGTTACTCCTCGTCGATGACGTGGTGCGGACTCGGCGACGCTGGGACCGAGCCCAGCCTACTGTCCCAGCCTCCGGCAGCGAAGGGTGTGTGCGGACCGGGCCCGCTCCGGCCCGGCGTCCCGGCGCGTGTCTCGCGGATTCGTGCCAGCCGTCCGCCCCGGCAGGCGGGCGAGCGCGGCACGGTGTTGACTGACTGCCATGACACCCCTCGCCCGCCGACGCCGGCTGCCGGTACCGGCCTTGCTGGCCGGTGCGCTGTCGGTCAGCGCCCTGCTCGCAGCGTGCAGCGGCACGTCCTCCAGCCCGTCCGCGTCCGGCGGTTCGTCCCGCCCGCGCGCCGCCGCCTCGGCAGCGACCAGCGGTACCCCGGCACCGGCCGCGACCGGGTCGGGCGGCGGCGGCTCAGGTGGCGGGTCGGGAAGCGGCGGGTCCGGCGTCGGCAACCGCAACGCCTGCCAGGTGCTGACCAAGCAGGACGCGTCCAGCATCCTGGGGCAGGCGGTCGACGCGGGTAAGGACGGCAGTTCGCTGGGCATCCCGTACCCCTCGTGCACGTACACCGCCACGGGCGGCCTGCAGACCGTCGGGCTGACCATCTTCGACGCGGCCGCCGCCGCGAACCTGCTCGACCAGTACAAGCAGCAGTATTCGGACCTGGCCGCCCTACCCGGGGTCGGCGACGCGGCGCTCAGTGAGGGCGACGGCCGCCTGGTCGTCGCGACCAAGGGCGCCGTGGGCTGCGTGGTGCTGCGGGCCGGTGACGTCAGCGGCTCGGCCGCCACCTCGACGCAGCTGATGGCCAACGTCTGCAAGAAGGTCTTCGCGGGCTGAGCCCGCCCGGGTTCCCGCGGGCTGGCCCCGCGCGACTCGCGAAGCCGGAAAGTCTTTGCCAGCACCGACTGCCGCCGGCCGACCCCCGTGGCCGGGCAGGCAGTCATCCGTCAGGGGCCGTCCGACCAGGGCGGCCCCTGACGGCGTTGTCATCCCCGGAGGTAATGTCACGGCTGCGTACCGCAGTTGGGCACAGGAGGGACCGGTGGAGTTTCGGCTGCTGGGGCCGGTCGAGGTACGGGACGGCGACGGCCCCGTACCGATCGGTGGCAGCAAGCCCCGTGCCCTGCTCGCCGCGCTCCTGCTCGACCTCGGCACGGTGGTACCGGCGCAGCGGCTGGTGGACGTCGTGTGGGGCGAGGCGCCCCCGGACACCGCCCGCGGGCTCGTGCAGACCTACGTGTCCACGCTGCGCCGGGCCCTGCACCGGCCCGGGCAGGACGACCCCATCGTGACCCAGCCGCCCGGGTACCTGCTGCGCGCCGAGCCGACCGAGCTCGATCTGGTGCGGTTCGGGCGGGACGTCGCGGCCGGCCGGGAGGCGGCCCGCGTCGGCCGGTACGAGGACGCCGCCCGTTTGCTGCGCCAGGCGCTGTCCGTGTGGCGCGGATCGGCGCTCGGCGGCGTGGACAGCGAGCTGCTGGCCAACGAGGCCGCCCGGCTTGACGAGCAGCGGCTGTCCGTGGTTGAGGAGCGGGTGGCCGCCGAGCTCGCGCTGCGCCGGCACGAGGCGCTCGTCCCCGAGCTGGTCGGGCTGGTCGGTGCCCACCCGACGCGGGAGGGACTGCGTCGCGCCCTCATGCTCGCCCTGTACCGGTCGGGCCGGCAGGCCGAGGCGCTGGCCGCCTACCGGGAGGGCCGCCGGGTGCTGCGCGATGAGCTAGGCGTCGAGCCCGGTACCGCGCTGCGGCACGCGCACGAGGCGATCCTGCGGGGCCAGGACCCCGAGGGCGACAGCCGCGGGCAGACCGGCGACCCCGGGGCCGGCGTCGCCGACCAGGGCCACTCCGAGGGCGGCGCCGACCAGACCGGTACCCGACGGGTGCGCACCCGGCCCGCGCAGCTCCCGCCGGTACCCGCCGACTTCACCGGCCGGGCGGCCCAGATCGCCGCCCTGGTCGACCGGCTGGCCCCCGCGCCCCACGACGCCTCCGACGGTGCCCCGGCGCCCCGGATGGCGGTCTGCGTGATCACCGGCAAGGGCGGTACCGGCAAGTCGACGCTCGCCGTCCGGGCCGGGCACGAGCTGGCCGACCGGTACCCGGACGGACAGCTGTTCGCCTCGCTGCGCGGGATGACGGACACGCCCGCGCCGCCCGAGGCGGTACTCGCGCAGTTCCTCGCCGCGCTCGGGGACGCCGATCCGCCCGCCACCCTCGCCGAGCGGACCAACCGGTACCGGTCGCTGTTGGCCGGCCGGCGAGTCCTGGTGGTACTCGACGACGCCGCCACCGAGGCACAGGTACGGCCGCTGCTGCCCGGTACCGGCGGCTGTGCCGTGCTGGTCACCTCGCGTGGCCGGCTGCCCGGGCTGGCCGGCGCGGACCTGGTGGAGCTGGACGTGCTCGACGCCGCCGAGGCGACCGCGATGCTGGCCCGCATCGCCGGGGCGCAGCGCGTCGCCGGCGAGCCGGACGCCGCCCGCGCGCTGGTCGAGTGCTGTGGCCGGCTGCCGCTTGCCGTGCGGATCGTCGGCGCGCGGCTGGCGACCCGCCGGCACTGGACCCTCGCCCACTTCGCCGACCGGCTGGAGGACGAGGAACGCCGGCTGGACGAGCTGGAGGTGGGTGACCTTCAGGTGCGGGCCAGCATCGCGCTCAGCTACGCCGCCCTCGACCCGCGTGCCCGGCGGGCGCTGCGAAGGCTCGGACTGCTCGGGCTTGCCGACTTCCCGGCCTGGGTGCTGGCCGCCGTGCTGGACAGCGGCGAAGGCAGCGCCGCCGAGGTCGCGGCCGACCCGGTACTGGAGCACCTGCTCGACGCCCAGCTCATCGACTTCGCCGCCATCGACGAGGCCGGCCAGGCCCGGTACCAGCTGCACGACCTGCTGCGCCTGTACGCCGCCGAGCGGGCCGTGGACGAGGAGTGGCCGGCCGACCTGATGGCCGCCGTCCACCGGGTGCTCGTCGGCTGGCTGCGCCGCGTCGACGCCATCTCCGCCGCGTACCCCAGCGGCGGCATCGCGCTGCGCCCTGGCGTACCGGCGCCCGACCAGTCGACCGGCGTGGTACCGGCCGATCCGCGCGCCTGGTTCGCCGCGGAGCAGCACGCGCTGGTTGCGAGCGTCGAGCGGGCGGCCGCGCTCGGGCTGGCCGACATCGCCGCCGAGCTGGCTTCGGCGCTGTGTGGTTCGCTGTTCGCGATCGACAACCGGTTCGATGCCTGGACCCGTACCCACGACGCCGCCCTGGCCGCCGTGCGCCGGGCGGGCAACCGGCAGGCCGAGGCGTCGCTGCTGTCCGAGTTCGGGCAGCTGCGGTATGAGCAGGACCGGTACGCCGAGGCGCGGACCTACTTCGTGCAGGCGCTGGCCGCCTTCCGGGACTGCGCCGACCCGCGGGGAGAGGCGGCGACCCTGGCCGCGATGGGTACCGCCTGCCGGGAGCAGGGGTACCTGCCCGAGGCGCTGCACTTCCTGGGCCAGGCGCGCAGGATCTTCGAGGAGCTCGGGGACGACCCGGCACTCGCCTCGACCGACCGGGTCAGCGGCTCGGTACACCTCGAACTGGGCGACCTCGCCGCCGCGGAACGCGACCTGGCCGCGGCCCTGGACGGCTTCCGCCGTACCGGCAGCCGGCGCGGCGAGGGCATGACGCTGCGGACGCTCAGCCTGCTGCACCGCGCGCGGGACGAGTACCGGCAGGCGGCCGACCTGGCCGGTCAAGCCCTGGACATCTCCCATGAGCTGGGCGACGAGCTGCTCGGTGCCTACAGCGCCCGCGCGCTGGCCAAGGCCTGGCTGCGGCTGGGCCGGTTCGAGCAGGCCCGCCCGTTGCTCCTGGACGCGCTGGAGGTGTGCCGACAGCGCGGCGACCGGTGGAGCGAGGGGATCACGCTGCGTACCCTGGGCGAGCTGGATCTGGCCGAAGGTCGGCTGGCCGACGCCGAGAACCGGCTGCTCGCGGCGCAGCGGATCTGGCAGGCGCTGGACCTTCCGCTGTCCGAGGCACGTACCCTGCGTGACCTCTCCACGCTGCGGCGCCGCCGCGGCGACCCGGCCGGGGCGGACCGCCTCGTCGCCGACGCCCGCGCGATCTTCCGGCAGTACGGCGCCCGCGAGTACTCGGAGTTGCCGGTCGAGGCCGGGCTGCCGGAGAACGTTACGCCGTCCGGCAACGCGGAGTAGTCGAGCGGTTACCAGCTTACAGCGTTTCTGCAGCGGCCGCCCGCATGCTCATCTCCGAACCCCACAACGGAGGTTTTTCCCGGTGCCTGCCCGAGCGACGACAACCGATCGACGCATCGCGGCGCTCCCCGTACGGGAGTGCGGTGAGCCGCTCGTCGATCTCGGTACGGTCGCCTCGCTCCGGGTGGACCCGCAAATGGCGCGTACCAGCCCAACGGGGGGGCTGGTCCGCGCCACTGTGGTTGACCGGCTGGTCACCGCGCAGAGTCTGCTGCCGCGGGGACTGCGCCTGCTGCTGCTGGACGGCCTCTGCGACGACGCCGGCCGCAGCAGCAGGCAGGCCGACCGGGCGGTCCGGTTGCGCGGCCTCCACCCGGACTGGTCGATGCAGCAGGTACTCGACGAGGCCGGTTGGCACTGTGCGGCCACCCGGGACTGGCCGGCGGTGGAGCCGGGCCGGCCGGGTACCGGGGCCCTGCCGATCGCGCCGCACAGTACCGGCGCGGCCGTCGACGTCACACTGTGCTCGGAGAGCGGCGAGGAGCTGACGATGGGCTGCCCGCCGCAGGCCGGGCCGGTGGAGAGCGACGGGGCCTGCCACACGGACGCGCCGGTACCGGACCGGGCGCGCGCCAACCGCAACAGCCTTCGCATGGTGCTGACCGCCGTGGGCCTGGTCAACCAGCCCGAGGCGTGGTGGCACTGGTCCTACGGTGACCAGTTCTGGTGCTACGTCACCGGCGCGCCGGCCGCCCGGTACGGGCCGGTGCCGGCGACCTGAGCCGCCGGCACCGACTGTCCTCAGTGGATGGTGAAGTCGGCGCTGAGCGAGCCGACCTGCACCTGGTAGGCACCGGTCTCCACCTGCGGACGGGCCGTCGAGTCCAGGTCGCCCGGGGTGACCGCGAGCGAGCTGACCGGGAACGACACGTGCACCACCGTTGACTGCCCGGGTGCCAGGTCGACCCTGGCGAAGCCGACCAGCCGCCGCGGAGGTACCAGCACGTCGCTGACCGGCTGGTGCACGTAGACCTGTGCCACCTGGGTACCGGCGCGGGCACCGGTGTTGGTCACCGTGAACGTGGCGGTGACGGTACCGTCCGTCCGCGCCGACGGGGTGACCGACAGCGCGCTGGACCCGAACGTCGTGTAGCTCAGGCCGAAGCCGAACGGGAACAGCGGGTTGTACTGGTGCCCCTGCCCCGAACCGGTGTCCGGCAACTGGTCGAAGAACTTCGGCTGGTCGCCGAGGGGTGACGGGCAGGTGCCGCAGAAGTCCCCACCCGGAGTGTCCGCCTCGGACGGCCAGCTCACCGGCAGGTGGCCGGACGGGTTCACCCTGCCGAACACCACGTCCGCCACGGCCGTACCGGCCTCGGTGCTGCCCTGGTAGGCCATCAGCAGCGCCGAGGCGGTCTGCGCCGGGCCGAGGCCCAGCGGCCGTCCGGCGAGTACCACCACGATCACCGGCTTGCCGGTGGCCTGCAGCGCCCGGATCAGCGCCTCCTGGTCGGCCGGCAGCGCGGGCGCCGGGTTGTCGCCCAGACCCTCGGCGTACGCCTTCTCGCCGACCGCTACGACGACCGCGTCGGCCGACGCGGCAGCCGACACCGCCGATGCCTGGTCCGGCGCGTAGGTCACGTTCGGGTCCGCGGCCTGCAGCCCCTTGAGGACGGTGGTACCCGGCGGGATCTGGTTGGCCGGACCCATGCAGCAGACGTGGCCGGCGCCGAAGACGCCCTGCCAGCTCACGCTCCAGCCGCCGAGCTGGTTGGTCATCGAGTCGGCGCTCGGGCCGGTGACCACGAGCTTGGCGCCGGCCGCCAGCGGCAGCGTGTTGCTCTGGTTGCGCAGCAGCGTGATCGACTCCTGCGCCGCCTTGAGGCTGGCCGCTCGTCCCGAGGTGACGGCGGAGTTGGCCGCACCGGCGTCCACGAAGGGGTTGTCGAACAGCCCGAGCTGGAACTTGAGCGTGAGGATGCGCCGCACCGCCTGGTTGACGCGGTCCATCGACACCGAGTGGTTGGCCACGTCCTGCGCGAGCCCGTTCTGCCAGCCGACGTAGTCCGACGGCGTCATCGACATGTCGACCCCGGCGTTGACCGCCTTGGCGATGGCGGCCGGGAAGTCGGAGGCGACGTGGTACGCGGTGTTCAGCGCTGGTACGTCGCCGTAGTCGCTGATCACGACGCCCTTGAAGCCCATCCGGTCCCGCAGGATCGTGGTGAGCAGGTACTTCGACGCGGTGGCCGGGACGTTGTTGATGGACCCGGAATCCACCATCACGGTCGCCGCGTTCGCGTCGATCGCGCCCGCGTACGAAGGCAGGAACATGTCCTGCAGGTACCGGACGGGCAGTTGAGCCTCGACCCGGTCATGCCCGTTGATCGACTCGGAGTACCCGGCGAAGTGCTTCACGGTCGCGGCCGCGACCGGCGAGGCCGCGTCGCTGCCCTGCAGCCCGCGTACGAACGCGCCACCCATGGCCGCGCTCAGCGCCGGCTCCTCGGCCCACGTCTCGTAGGCCCGACCCCAGCGGTTGTCCCGGTAGAGGTCCTGTACCGGCGCGAAGTCCCAGGTCCAGCCGGTCGCCCGCAGGCCGGTCGCGGTAACCGCGCCGCCGGCTTGCGCCATCGAAGGATCCCAGGTGGCGCCCATCCCGATGGACTGCGGGAACAGCGGGGCCTCGAACGGGTGCCCGAAGCCGTGCACGGCGTCCACCCCGAAGATGACCGGGATGTGCAGCCGCGAGTGGTCGATCGCGTAGTGCTGGATGGTGTTGTACCAGTCGGCCCAACCCTGCCCGGTGTTGCTCGCCGGGTTGTCCGTGCCGCCGGCCAGGATCGAGCCGGTGAAGTTCTTGATGAGGACGTTGTCCAGGCAGTTGGTCTGCAGCGGATCGTTGTTACCGTTGGGGTTGCCGCAGGCCCCGTTCGCCGGGTTGGTGGCGTCGCGCAACTGGCCGACGACGATCTGGTCCATCTGGCCGATCTTCTCGGCCAGCGTCATTTGGCCCAGCAGGCTCTCCACCCGCGCCGCGATCGGCGCGTTCCGGTCGGTGTAGAGCGCCCGGTCCAGGGCCGGCGTGGCGTTCGCCGACACCGCCCCTAAGGCCAGGGCGGCGGCGGTGACGAGTGTGGCGAAGATGCTAAGCGTCCGGGTGTGGCGGCGCAATGTTCTGCGGTACGGCCGCCGCCCCGGAATGTGGGGCAGATGCATTGGCTCATCCGTTCCTCGTCGCGAAGGCTTGTCTCCGGCGTCGGGTCGGCACGCGCCAGCGGATCGGATCAGGGCAGTCGTGTCTTCGGGCAGTCGTGTCAGCGGTCGGTGGCTCCTTTTGCACCATCGGGACGGACGAAGGTCGGGTCGGGTTGGCCGTACCGGACAGGACGCAAGGATTACAGTTCGCCGATTGATTGACCTTGTCAACCCTGGTCACGCGCCGATCACTGCTGGTCGCGGCGGGTCGGGCAGGCCGCGCCCTGGTACGGTGCGCCCATGTCGATCGAGGTGACCGGCCGGTACGCGCACGCGCGCTACTGCGATTTGGTCGACGCGGAGGTCGCCGGGTTCGTGGAAACGATACGCGGGGTGGACCCAGCGACGCCGGTACCGACCTGCGAGCGGTGGAGGCTGGTCGACCTCATCCACCACACCACCCAGATCCACCGCTGGGTGGCCGGTATGGTTGCGGAGTACTCGACCGAGCGGCACAGCCGGCGCAAGGCGGACCTGCCGTTGCCGCCGGACCCGGCGCGGTACCCGGACTGGGTCGGTGAGGCGCGCACGATGCTGGTACCCGTGCTGCGCGCGGCCGATCCCAACCGTCCAATGTGGACATGGGGAGCCAACCGGACCGCCGGGTTCTGGTCGCGGCGGATGGTGCACGAGACGGCGGTACACCGCGCGGACGCCTCGCTTGCGTTGGGGCACCGACCGGCGCTCGACCCCGACGTGGCCGTGGACGGCGTCGAGGAGGTGCTCACGCTGATCGCCAGCGCCCGCAGGTTCCGCCCCGAGGTGGGTCGGTTGCGCGGCGACGGTGAGCGGCTGATCCTGCGGGCCACGGACCGGCCCGACTCGTGGACCGTCACCCTGACCGGGCGGGGGTACGAATGGGCGCCGGGTACCACCGCCGGGCCGGCGCCGCGCGAGGTCAACGTGACGGCGCCGGTCGCCACGCTGTACCTGATGCTGTGGCGCCGGCTGCCGCCGTCCGCGCCGGAGGTCGACGTCGGGGGCGACCGGGACCTGTTCGACTTCTGGGTTGCCAACTCGCCGATCTGAGTCCGCGCGCCCGGCGGCACCGGGCCGCGTGGGCCCGGTGCCGCCGGCATGGTTCAGACGAGGGCGCGCTCGCGTTCGTCCACAGCGGACGGTTCGGGCGCGGCGGCGTGCTGGCGGCCGTGGACCGGCAACAGGAAGCCGACCACGAAGGCGAGCACGGTCAGGCCGATGCCACCAGCGTGACCAGGCGGGACGCGTGGAGAAAGCCGCCCGCCGCCGGCCGGGGTCCAACCGCCGCGAAGTACAGGCTGTCAGCACGGCCACGCCCAGCGACGCGCCGAGCTGCTGGATCGGCTCCAGCAGGCCGGCCGCCGAGCCGACCTCGTGGTCGCCGACCTCGCCCATGATGATGTCGAACAGCGGCGCGAAGATCATGCCCATCCCGGCGCCGTACACCAGCAGGGGCGCGGCCAGGTGCCAGCCGGTCACACCGGTACCCGACCGGTCCAGCACCAGCGTCGTCGTGCACGCGCCCGCCCAACGGGTGGCGCAACGGCTGCCGGCCGCCGCCGGTACCGTCCAGGCCGTCGACGAGCACACCTGCGCGGTGGACCTGGGCGCGGACAACCCCGAGCTGCTGGCGGTGTGGCTCGGCGCGCCGGGCGAGGACTTCACGGTGGTGGACGCGCCCGAGCTCGTCGAGCAGCTCGGGCGGCTGGCCGACCGGTACCGGCGGGCGGTCGGCGCGACCGGCTAACCTGGCGGGCGTGACCCCCTCGAGCGGCAGCGCGGCGGCCGACGACGGGTGTCCGCTGTGGACGGAGACCGCCGGGTCAGGCGATCCGCTCGTGCTGTGCCATGGCGGCCCCGGACTGTGGGACATGTTCGGCGACGAGGCGCCCGCGCTCGCCGAGGCGGCGGGGGTGACGACAGTGCGCTGGGACCAGCGGGGCTGCGGCCGCTCGGCGCGGCGGGGGCCCTACTCGGTCGCGCGCTCGGTGGCCGACCTCGACGCGGTGCGCGCCTGGCTCGGAGTACCGGCGGTGTCCCTGCTCGGTCACTCGTGGGGCGCGACCCTCGCGCTGGCGTACACGCTGGCCCACCCCGAGCGGGTACGGGCGCTGGTCTACGTCTGCGGTACCGGCATCGACCCGGAGGCCTCCTGGCGACCGGAGTTCCAGGCGGCGGCCGAGCGGCGGCTCGGGGCGGCCGGCGCCGAGCGGCTGCGCCTGCTGCACGCGGCCGAACCGTCGCCCGAGCGGGACCGTGAACTGGCCGTGCTGCAGTGGTCGGCGGACTTCGTGGACGAGGACCGGGCGGTCGAGCACGCATCCGCGCTGGCCGACCCGTGGCTCGGCATCAATTGGGAGTGCAGCGCGCGGGTCAACGAGGACGCCCGCCGGTACCTGCGGGACGGCGCGGTCGCGGAGGCGTGCCGGTCGCTCGCGGTACCGGTCCTGATTGTCGACGGGGACCGCGACAACCGGCCGCGCTGGGCGGTCGACTCGCTGCACCGCGCGCTGCCGCGGGTACACCGGGTGACCCTGTCGGGCGCGGGGCACATCCCGTGGGTCGAGGACCCGGACGGCTTCCGCGGTACCGTGGCCGGCTTCCTCGTCGAGGAAGCCACGGCTTGACCAGGGTGCCTCTTGACCTGGGTGGCTACGGTGAGGGTCGACGGATCATCGCGGGAGTACACGTGAAGCCACGGGGCGGGCACCGGTGGGGCTGAGGCGGGGCGATGGACCGTAACGCGACCATGCAGGCGCTCACCGCGCTGGGCGAGGCGCACGACCGCACCGCCGCCGCCTTGTTCGTCGTCGACAGCCACCCGGGCCTGGCCTTCCTGCGCGGCTCCGGGCTCGCGGGCCGGACGGCGGAGCGGGCCGCGACCCTGGCGCCCGAGGTGGACCTGGCGTGGGCGCGCTTCACGGCGATCGGCGAGGTGCTCGAGCGGGCGCGGGGGATCAAGCAGGGCCAGCGCCGGCTCGACGACGCCGACTGGGACGCCCTGGAGCTGCTGCTCGACCGGCCGGTGATCGGCCTGGACCGGTCCGGGATGCCGGTGGACCGGGCCGGTACCGGCGTGGTGCGGGTGGATCGGGCGCTGGACCTGTGCGCCGATCTGGAGCGCCGCTGCGCCGAGCTGACCCACCACCTGTCCGAAGTGGACAGCGCGTGGTCCGCCGTCGCCGCGCAGTGGGGGCCGCTCACCGAGGCGGCCGACGCCGCCATCGCCCAAGCCGCTGCGCTCGGCGAGCCCGAGCTGACCGGGGCGATCGCCGCGCGGCTGGCCGCCGCCCGGGCCGATGACCTGGCTGACCCGCTGGCCGCGGCGCCCGGCGGGGAGCTGCGGCCGGCGGCCCGCGCCCGGCTGCGCGACCTGAACACCGAGTTGGAGGCGGTACGGCGCCGGCTGGCCGAGATCGCGGCGCTCCGCGACGGGTACCCGCGCCGGGTGGCCGGGCTCCGCGAGCTCGTCGAGCAGGTGGCAGCGGCCGAGTCGCGCACTCGGGACTCCTACGCGCAGGTCGAGCGGAAGATCGCCGACCCGCGGCTGCCCCCGCTGCCGGCCGCCGCGGCCGTGCTGCGCACCCGGGTGCCCGACCCGGACAAGGTCCACAGTGGACGGTTGACCCGGCTGGCCGACGAGCTGTCCGCGCTCGAGGGCAGCATCCGGAGCGCCCTGGCCCGCGCGGAGGAGCTGCGCTCGGCCGCCGACGGCCTGCTGGCGCGGCGCGACGAGCTGCGCGGCCGGCTGGACGCGTACCGCGCCAAGGCGGCCCGGTCGGGCTTCGCCGAGGACGCCGGGCTCACCGACGGGTACCAGTCGGCGCATGACCTGCTCTACACCGCGCCGTGCCGGCTGCCGGCCGCCACCAGGGCGGTGCACGCCTACCAGCAGGCGCTCAACGACCTGATCGCCGCGAAGGAGTCCCGATGACCGCCGTCGAGAGCTTGCGGGTCGACGCATGAGCGCCGTCCCCTGCCACCGCCCGGGCTGCCCCGGTCACTACGCCGAGGACGGGTACTGCGACGAGTGCGGGCACCGCGCGCCCGCCGGAGTGTCGGCCGCCGCTCCCAGTGCCGGAGCCACCATGGCCGCGGCCACCAGTCTCGGCGCGACCGTGACAGGTGGCGCGCCGACCGGTGCCGGCCTCGCCGGCGCGTCCAGCGGCAGCCGCGGTACCCGTGGCCACACGCGCGGGCGGCTGGGCGCCAATCTGGTCGTGGTACCGCCGGTCACGCCCCGGGCACCGGCGAGCGCCGTGCTGACCGACCCGTCGGTACCGGAGTCCCAGCGGTACTGCGGCAGGTGCGGCGAACCCGTAGGCCGAGGGCGCGACGGGCAACCCGGGCGCGTCGAGGGCTTCTGCCCCCGCGACCGGACCCGGTACAACTTCCGGCCCAAGCTCAACCCGGGCGAGCTGGTCGACGACCGGTACGAGATCCTGGGCGCGCTGGCCCACGGCGGCCTCGGCTGGATCTACCTGGCCCGGGACCGCAACATCAGCGAGGGTGGCAGCGACCGCTGGGTGGTGCTCAAGGGCCTGATCAACAGCGGCGACCCGGACGCCACGGCCGCCGCCGTCGCCGAGCGGCGGTTCCTGGTCGAGGTCGACCACCCGAACATCGTGAAGATCCACGACTTCGCCCAGCATCCGGACCCGGACACCGGCGAGGACGTCGGGTACATCGTGATGGAGTACGTCGGCGGCCGGTCGCTGCGGGACCTTGCGCTGAACAACCGCGGGCCGGACGGGCGGCGGATCCCGCTGCCGCTGCCCCAGGTGCTCGCCTACGGCATCGAGGTGCTGGCGGCCCTGGGGTACCTGCACGAGCGCGGGCTGCTGTTCTGCGACTTCAAGCCGGACAACGCGATCCACGCGGGGGAGCAGCTCAAGCTCATCGACCTCGGCGCGGTCCGCCGGATGGACGACCACACCTCCGCGCTCTACGGCACCCCGGGATACCAGGCGCCCGAGTCCGAACTGGCCGGCATCGGGCCGTCCGTCGGCACCGACCTCTACACGGTCGGCCGGGCGCTGGCCGTGCTCAGCTTCGACTTCGCCGGCTTCAGCACCCGGTACGCCGGCTCGCTGCCGACGCCGGACGAGGTGCCGCTGCTGGCCGAGCAGGAGTCCTACTACCGGCTGCTGCGCCGGGCCACCAGTACCGAGCCCGCGCGCCGGTTCGCCTCCACCGACGAGATGGCCGACCAGGCGACCGGCGTACTGCGCGAGGTGCTGTCCACTATGGACGGACGGCCGCGCCCGGCACAGTCGGTACAGTTCACGCCCGAGCGGCGGGCGTTCGGTACCCACACCGACGGGGCCGACGCGCAGGCCGGGGGTACCGCGCTGGACGGGGCCGCGGTGGCCGCCGCGCTGCCGCTGCCGCTGGTCGACCCGACCGACCCGGCCGCCGGCCTGCTGGCGACGATGAGCAGTACCGACCCGGCCGGCGTGCTGGGCGCCCTGCTCGCCGCGCCGGCCCGCAGCCTGGAGCTGTCGCTGGCGCTGGTCCGCGCGAGGCTGGAGACCGGCGACCTGGCCGGCGCGCACAGCGAACTGGCCGGGCTCGCGGCGAGCGACGCGGGGGACTGGCGGCTGGACTGGTACGCCGGCCTGCTCGCGTTGGCCGCACGGGATCCGCAGCGCGCCCGGCAGTCCTTCGACGCGGTGTACGACGCGCTGCCCGGCGAGCCCGCCGCCCAACTCGCCCTGGCGGTCGCCACCGAGCTGTGCGGTGACCCGGTCGGCGCGGGCCGGCGGTACGAGCGGGTGTGGCGGGTGGACCGCTCGTTCGTCAGCGCCGCCTTCGGGCTGGCCCGCACCCGGCTCGCGGCCGGCGACCGGGCCGGCGCGCGGCACGCGTACGACGAGGTACCCGACAGCTCGAGCCAGTACGTGCCGGCCCAGATCGCGGCCGTCCGTGCCTACCTGGACCAGGAGCCCGGCGGGCTGACCGAGACGGACCTCGTGGACGCCTCGGGCCGGCTGGAGCGGCTGCGGCTGGACCGGCAGCGCCAGGCGCTGCTGGCGGTCGAGATGTTCCGCACCGCGCTGAGCTGGGTCACCCATACCGCGCCGGACAGGCTGCCGCCGACACCGGCCATCCCCGCGCCGCGCGGGTCGGTTGTCGCCGGCAAGGTACTGGGCCAGCCGCTGAGCGAGCGGCAGATCCGCTTCGGGCTGGAGCGCGCGTACCGGCTGCTGGCCAGCCTGGAGCGGGAGGGTCCGGAGCGGACCGCCCTGGTCGACCTGGCCAACTCGGTGCGGCCGCGGACCCTGGTGTGATGGACGGTGGTCTGATGCACTGCCCGAACTGCGACGCGGACGTGCACGACGGCGACCGGTACTGCGAGGCCTGCGGGTACGACCTCGTGGCCGGCGGGCAGCCGGCGGCCGCTCAGGTCGCACCTGCCCGCTGGCTCAGCTCCGCGCGCACCGGCGGGGTGTGCGCGGGGTGCGGCGGTAGCGCGTTCGGCGACGAGGGGTACTGCGACGGATGCGGCAAGCGCCGCGCGACCGGCCGCGACCACAGCGAGCTGGATCTCGACGTGATCGCCGCGGCCAGCGACATCGGGCACCGGCACCGGCACAACGAGGACGCGGTCGGCATCGGGCTGCTGCCCGGCTCGGGCCCGGGTACCGGCATCGTGGTCGGCGTGGTGTGCGACGGCGTGTCCAGCTCGGACCGGGCGGACACGGCGTCCTACGCGGCCGTCGACGCGGCCGTGCCCGCGCTGCTGGACGCGCTGCGCGCGGAGCCGGGCGACGCCGGGCACGCGCTGGAGCTGGCGGCCGGCGCGGCCCCGGCGGCCGCCGCGCTCGCCGCCGGTACCGACCCCGGGCCGAACCCGCCGAGCCGCACGTGCGTCGCTGCGGTCGTCACGGCCGACACGGTGACGGGGGGCTGGGT
>CAZYCD010000050.1:0-23733 GCA_964645345.1 uncultured Micromonosporaceae bacterium | reverse complement strand
GGCAACGCCCACTTCTCCTTCCCCGGCTGCGAGGGCGACGCGCTGCTCCTGCTGCTGGACGCGGCCGGGGTGGCCTGCTCGACCGGCTCGGCCTGCTCGGCCGGGGTGGCGCAGCCGTCCCACGTGCTGCTGGCGATGTGCGCGGACGAGGACCGGGCGCGCTCGTCGCTGCGCTTCTCGCTCGGGCACACTTCGACCGCGGCGGACGTGGACGAGCTGATCGCCGTCCTGCCCGGCGCCGTCGAGCGGGCCCGCCGCGCGAGCGTGAAGAAGCCCCCATCCCGGTAACGTGGTAACCATGCGAGTGCTGGCCGCCATGTCGGGCGGGGTGGATTCCGCGGTCGCCGCGGCCCGGGCGGTGGACGCCGGCCACGAGGTGACCGGGGTACACCTCGCGCTGGCTCGCAACCCGCAGACCTACCGCACCGGCGCCCGGGGCTGCTGCACCCTGGAGGACGCCCGGGACGCCCGCCGGGCCGCCGACGTTATCGGCATCCCGTTCTACGTCTGGGACCTCGCGGAGCGGTTCCACGAGGACGTGGTGGACGACTTCGTGGCCGAGTACGCGGCCGGCCGTACCCCGAACCCCTGCCTGCGCTGCAACGAGAAGATCAAGTTCGCCGCGGTCCTGGACCGCGCGTTGGCCCTGGGCTTCGACGCAGTGGTGACCGGCCACCACGCCCGTCGCGACGACCAGGGCCGGCTGCGCCGCAGCGTGGACGCGGCTAAGGACCAGTCCTACGTGCTGGCCGTGCTGACCCCGCACCAGTTGGCCCACTCGGTCTTCCCGCTCGGCGACAGCACCAAGGCGCAGGTACGGGCCGAGGCGGCGCGGCGCGGGCTGGCCGTCGCCGACAAACCCGACTCGCACGACATCTGCTTCATCGCCGACGGCGACACCCGGGGTTGGCTGCGCGAGCGGCTCGGCACGGCACCGGGGGACATCGTGGACGCGGGCTCCGGCGAGGTGCTCGGCCGACACGAGGGTGCTTACGCCTACACGGTCGGGCAGCGCAAGGGGCTGCGGCTGGAGCGCCCGGCACCGGACGGGCGGCCGCGGTACGTGCTGTCGATCACCCCGGTCAGCAACACGGTCACCGTCGGGCCGGCCGAGGCCCTCGAGGTGTCCACGGTGTACGGTGAACGTCCACTGTGGACCTGTGCCGCGCCGGTACGGGCGGAGGTGCAGCTGCGCGCGCACGGCGAGCCGGTACCGGGGACCGTAGCGCGCGAGGGCGACCGGCTGGTGGCCGCGCTGGACCGTCCGGTACGCGGAGTGGCCGCCGGGCAGGCCATGGTGGTGTACCAGCCGGATCCGAGCGGGGACATCGTCCTCGGGTCGGCGACGATCGGCTCAGCCGCCCGGCTGGCGACGGCATGACCGCGCCTATGTGGCCCGAGGGCGGTGCGACCGGGGTCGGGTCGCTGCCGGGTACCGACATCGCCGAGGCGGTACGGACCGTCCTCGGTGAGCTTCCCGACCTGCCCTACCTGCCCGAGCTGCCGGCCCGCGGCCCGGGCGCCGAGATGATCGGCCGAACCGCCGGGCTCCTCGTCGACCTGCCGGTCGAGCTGTACGCCGCCCGCTGGCGGGTGACCGCGCGGCCCGGCCGGGACGCCCGGCGCACCGCCGACCTGCTTGAGCGCGACCTCGACACGCTGACCGACCTCGCCGACGGGTACACGGGCGTGCTGAAGGTGCAGGCGGCCGGGCCGTGGTCGCTGGCCGCCTCGGTGGAGCTGCCGGTCGGCGGCGTCCTGCTGCGCGACCCGGGCGCGGTACGGGAGCTGACCGCGTCGCTGGCCGAGGGGCTGAGCCGGCACCTGGACGACCTGCGGCGCCGGGTACCGGGGGCCCGGCCGCTGCTGCAGCTCGACGAGCCGACACTGCCGGCGGTGCTGGCCGGGCGGGTGGCGACCGAGAGCGGCTTCGGTACCCTCCGCGCGGTCGAGGCGTCGACGGCCATCGAGGCGCTCGGCTCGCTGATCGCGGCCGTCGGGGTACCGGTCGTGGTGCACTGCTGCGGCCCGGACGCGCCGGTGGCCGTGGTGCGCTCGGCCGGAGCGGCGGGGGTCGGCCTGGACCTGGCCCTGGCGACGGACCTGGACCCGATCGGCGAGGCGGTCGACGCGGGCCTGGGACTGTTCGCCGGTGCGCTGCCGACCTCGGGCCCCGGCGGTGCGGGCGCCGTACCCCGGCCGGACGCCGCGGCCGCCGCGACCCGGGTGAAGCAGTTGTGGGGCAAGCTGGGTTTCCCGCTGGCCGATCTGCCCAAGCGGGTGGTGGTCACACCCGCGTGCGGCCTGGCCCTGGCGAGCCCGGCCACGGCGCGGGCGGTCACCACGGCGACGCGGGAGGCGGCCCGGCGCCTGCTCGACGAGGCCTACTCGTAGGCGGGTCAACCGCTGGCCGGCGGCGCCGCGACGGGCTGCGCGGCCGGGGTGTCACACCTTCGCGATACCGTGCCTTATGGCGCTTGACGAGGAGATCCCCCAGACGGTGACCGCCGAGGCCGAGGAGCGGGCGGGTGCCGAGCCGCCCGCGCTGGCCAGGGAGCGGCACGCCGCGCTGGCCCAGGAGATTGACGATAACCAATATCGTTACTACGTCCTCGACGCGCCGACCATGTCCGACGGTGAGTACGACGCGCTGATGCGCGAGCTGACCCGGCTGGAGACCGAGTACCCGGCGCTGCGCACGCCGGACTCGCCGACCCAGCGGGTGGGCGGCACCTATTCGACGATGTTCACCCCGGTCGCCCACGCGGAGCGGATGCTCAGCCTGGACAACGCGTTCAGCGACGAGGAACTGGTCGCCTGGGCGGAGCGCGTGGAACGGGACGCCGGCGGGCCCTTCACCTACCTGTGCGAGTTGAAGGTCGACGGGCTGGCCATCAACCTGACCTACGAGCACGGCCGGCTCATCCGGGCGGCGACCCGGGGCGACGGCCGGACCGGCGAGGACGTCACGCCCAACGTGCGGACCATCGCCGACGTGCCGGAGCGGCTGCGCGGCGGCGAGGGTGAGGAGGTACCGGAGTTCGTCGAGGTACGCGGCGAGATCTTCTTCCCGGTCGCCGGCTTCGCGACGCTGAACGAGTCGCTGGTCGCCGAGGGCCGGGCGCCGTTCGCCAACCCGCGCAACGCCGCCGCGGGCAGCCTGCGGCAGAAGGACCCGCGGGTCACCGCGAGCCGCCCGCTGCACCTGGTGGTGCACGGGTTGGGCGCGCGGCGCGGGTTCGAGCCGGTCAGCCAGTCGCATGCCTACGAGGCCCTGCAGGCGTGGGGGCTGCCGGTCAGCAAGCGCTGGAAGGTCGTGCGCACCCTCGACGAGGTGCGCGAGTTCGTCGGGTTCTACGCGGAGCACCGGCACGACGTCGAGCACGAGATCGACGGCGTGGTGGTGAAGGTCGACGAGGTGTCCATCCAGCGCCGGCTCGGCTCGACCAGCCGGGCCCCTCGGTGGGCCATCGCCTACAAGTACCCGCCGGAGGAGGTCAACACCAAGCTCGTCGACATCCGCGTCAACGTCGGGCGTACCGGCAGGGTCACGCCGTACGCGGTGCTGGAGCCGGTACGGGTGGCCGGGTCCACGGTCACCTTCGCCACCCTGCACAACGCGAGCGAGGTGGCCCGCAAGGGCGTACTGATCGGCGACACGGTCGTGCTGCGCAAGGCCGGCGACGTGATCCCCGAGGTGGTCGGGCCGGTGGTGGACAAGCGGGACGGCAGCGAGCGCGCCTTCGTCATGCCCACCCGCTGCCCGGAGTGTGGTTCTCCGCTGGCGCCGGCCAAGGAGGGTGACGTCGACATCCGCTGCCCCAACAGCCGGTCCTGCCCGGCGCAGCTGCGGGAGCGGGTGTTCCACCTGGCCGGCCGGGGCGCGCTGGACATCGAGGTGCTGGGCTACAAGGCAGGGATGGCGCTGCTCGACGACCACGTGATCACGGACGAGGGCGACCTGTTCGCCATCGACGAGGAGAAGTTGCGCAGCAGCGAGTTCTTCGTCAACAAGGACGGGTCGCTCGGCTCCAACGCGGTCAAGCTGCTGGCCAACCTCGCCGAGGCGAAGACCAGGCCGCTGTGGCGGATCCTGGTCGCGCTGTCCATCCGGCACGTGGGCCCCACGGCGGCGCAGGCGCTGGCCCGCCACTTCCAGTCGGTGGACGCCATCGACGGCGCGTCGCGTGAGGAGCTTGCCGGGGTCGAGGGCGTCGGCCCGACCATCGCCGACTCGGTACGGGAGTGGTTCGGCGTCGACTGGCACCGAGAGGTGGTCGCCAAGTGGGCGGCGGCCGGCGTGCGGCTGGCCGAGGAGCGGGCGGACGAGGGTCCCCGGCCGCTGGAGGGCCTGAGCATCGTGGTCACCGGCAGCCTGCTCAACTTCTCCAGGGACGGCGCGACCGAGGCGATCACCGCCCGGGGCGGCAAGGCCACGTCCAGCGTGTCCAAGAAGACGGACTTCGTGGTGGTGGGCGAGTCCCCCGGTTCGAAGTACGAGAAGGCGGTGTCGCTGAAGGTACCGGTCCTCGACGAGGCCGGCTTCGAGGTGCTGCTCGCCGAGGGCCCGGAGGCCGCCCGGGCGGTCGCCCGTACGGGTGACGGCGCATAGACCTCTCCCGTAGGTATCGACTCGATCACAATCCCCACTATGGGTACAAAACCGGCGTCACCGGCCTATGGTGGTGTCGTTTCACCCGGCGTGTGCCCGCCCCGATTAGCTACCTCGCTACGCGGCGGGCTGGAGGACCGATGGAGCCGACTGCGCTGCGCAACACCGCACCTCCCCGCCGCGAGGGCGTCTTCTTCGGGTACGTCGTCGGCGTGTGCGTCCTCGCGGTCGTACTGGTGGCGCTGCGCTCCACCACCCCGACCGGCCTGCCGCATCCGGCCGGTACCGCCTTCTGGCTGATGGCGGCCCTCGCGGTGGTGTCCGACGTGCGCCCGTTCACGCCGCCCGGCCCGCGCCAGATCTCCCCGGTCTTCCCGTCGATCTGCTTCACCTTCGCCATCCTGCTGATCTGGGGACTGTGGCCGGCCGTCGCGGTACAGACCGTGGCGGTGGCGGCCTCGTCGGTGCGGATGCGCCACCGGCCCTGGCGGGCCGCGTTCAACGCCGGCCAGTACGCGGTCGCGTTCGCCGCCGCCGACCTGGTGCTCGACCTGGCCCGGGAGAAGCCCTTCGCGCCCTCCGGCTCGTCGGGCTGGGCGGCGGCCGGGATCGTGCTGCTCGCCGCGCTGACCTGGTTCGCGGTCAACTACACGCTGGTCACCGGTGCCGTCTGGCTGCGCTTCGGCGGCGGGTGGTGGCCGCTGCTGGCCAGCACCGTCGGGTACGAGTCGCTGTCGACCGGAGCGCTGCTCCTGCTGGGGCCGGTGCTGGTCGGGGCCAGCGGGCTCAGCCCGGCGCTGATCCCGTTCGTCCTGGTGCCGCTCTACGCGGTGAACCGGATGGCCGCGCTGTCGGCGGAGCAGACCCGGCTGGCCCGGCTCGACCCGCTGACCGGGCTGCCCAACCGGAAGACGCTGATGACCGTGGTCGCCGAGCGGATCGCGGCGGCCCGGGGAGCCGCGACGGTACGCGACGGTGTCACGCGGACGGAGGCCGCCGCCGGGCGGGCCGGTACCCGGCCAGCCGGGCGGGCAGGTTCGCGACCCGCCGGCCCGGCCCATGCGGCCTGGCTGGCCCGGCCCGCGACCGTGGTGTCGGCGGGAGCACCCGACCAACCGCCGGCCAGGGACTGCGCCTTCGTCCTGCTGCTGCTCGACCTCGACCGGTTCAAGCACGTCAACGACGCGCTGGGGCACGCGGTCGGCGACCGGCTGCTGGTACAGGTCGCGGGGCGGCTGCAGGCGGCGGTACGCCCGGCGGATCTGGTGGCACGGCTGGGCGGGGACGAGTTCGCGGTACTCGCGCCGGGACTGTCCGATGTGGACTCCGCCCGGGACCTCGCGGCCCGGATCGCGGGCGCGCTGGCCGATCCGGTACCCCTGGACGGCCTGCCGCTGGACGTCGGCGGCTCGATCGGCGTGGCCGTGTACCCGCAGCACGGCGAGGACTTCGAGACGCTGATGCGCCACGCTGAGGTGGCCATGTATGACGCCAAGAGCAGGGGTGACGCGCTGGCCGTCTACGCCCCCGAGTCCGACCACAACTCGGCGCAGCGACTCGGGCTCCTCGCCGACCTGCGCCGCGCCCTGGAGACCCCGGGCGCCGAGGAGATCGCCTTCTACTACCAGCCGCAGGTCGACCTGAACACCGGCGCGGTGATCGGCGTCGAGGCGCTGCTGCGCTGGCACCACCCGCTGCGCGGCCCGGTGGACCCGGAGGAGCTGATCCGGGTCGCCGAGCACAGCGCGGTGATGCGCCTGCTGACCCTGCGCGCGGTCGACGACGTGGTCGGCCAGTTGGCCAAGTGGCTGGCCGACGGGCTGGTCCTGCGGGCGTCGATCAACGTGAGCGTGCGCGACCTGCACACCGGGGAGATCGTCGACCGGCTGGCCGAGCGGCTGCGCCACGACGGGGTCGGGCCGGAGCAGGTCCAACTGGAGATCACCGAGGGCGCGCTGATGGCCGACCCCCGGCGGGTGCTCACCACCCTGCGCAGGCTGGAGCGGCTGGGCATCGCGCTGTCGCTGGACGACTTCGGCACCGGGTACTCGTCCATGCAGCACCTTCGTCGGCTGCCGCTGGCCGAGGTGAAGATCGACCGGTCGTTCGTCCTGGGCATGGCGCAGGACCCGGACGACGAGGCGATCGTCCGCTCGATCATCGAGCTGGCCGGGGCGCTCGGGCTGCGGGTGGTGGCCGAGGGCGTAGAGGACGAGCGGACGTTCCTGATGCTCACCCGGATGCACTGCGAGGTGGCGCAGGGCTGGTTCTACGCCCGCCCGATGCCCGCCGACCAGCTCGCCTCCTGGCTGTCCCGGTACCGGCCGCCGCAGCAGCTCATGCCGGCATGGCCGCCGGTACGCTGACCCGCCGACCCGGCCGGCCGGACCCGGTACGCCGGCAAATAGACTTCCCGGCGTCGGCGCGCGCATGGGACGCTCGCGTCGGTAACCGAGAGACCCGACAAAGGGGGCAGCATTGGCCGCCATCTCCCGCGAGGAGGTCGCCCACCTCGCGCACCTGGCCCGCCTGGCAGTCACCGAGCAGGAGCTGGACATGTTCGCCGGCCAGCTCGACGTGATCCTCCAGTCGGTGGCCAGGGTGGGCCAGGTGGCCGCGGCCGACATCCCGCCCACGTCGCACTCGGTGCCGTTGACAAACGTGCTGCGCGATGACGTGGTGGAGCCGTGCCTGAGCCAGGCGGAGGCGCTGTCCGGCGCGCCGGACGCGGAGGACGGCCGGTTCCGCGTGCCGCGGATCCTGGAGGAGGAAGCGTGACCGACCTCATTCGCCGATCGGCCGCGGAGCTTGCCGCGCTGGTCGCCTCCGGCGAGGTGTCGGCCGTCGAGGTGGCGCGGGCGCACCTGGACCGGATCGCCGCCGTGGACGAACGGGTACACGCCTTCCTGCACGTGGACTCGGAGGGGGCGCTGGCGGCCGCGGCCGACGTGGACCGCCGCCGGGCCGCGGGCGAGACCCTGGGACCACTGGCGGGGGTACCGGTGGCGGTCAAGGACGTGCTCGCCACCAAGGGGGTACCGACGACCTGCGCGTCGAAGATCCTCGAAGGCTGGCGGCCGCCCTACGACGCGACGGTCGTCCAGCGGCTGCGCGAGGCCGGGCTGGTCATCCTCGGCAAGACGAACATGGACGAATTCGCAATGGGCTCGTCGACGGAGTATTCGGCGTACGGGCCGACCCGCAACCCGTGGGACCTGGAGCGGATCCCGGGCGGCTCGGGCGGCGGCTCGGCCGCTTCCCTGGTCGCGTACGAGGCGCCGCTGGCCATCGGTACCGACACGGGCGGCTCCATCCGGCAGCCTGGCGCGGTCACCGGTACCGTCGGCGCGAAGCCGACCTACGGCGGGACCTCGCGGTACGGGCTGGTGGCCTTCTCGTCCAGTTTGGACACTCCGGGACCGTGTGCCCGGACGGTCGAGGACGCGGCCCTGCTGCACGCCGTCATCGCCGGTCACGACCGGCGCGACTCGACCTCCATCCCGGCGCCGGTACCCCCGGTGGTTGAGGCGGCCCGGCGCGGCGCGACGGGTGACCTGACCGGGGTGCGGATCGGTCTGGTGCGCGAGTTCGCCGGGGAGGGCGCGGAGCCCGGGGTGTCGGCGGTGGTGCGCGAGGGCATCGAGGCGCTGGTGAAGCTGGGCGCCGAGGTCGTCGAGGTGTCCTGCCCGCACTTCGAGTACGCGCTGCCCGCCTACTACCTCATCGCGCCGAGCGAGGCGTCGAGCAACCTGGCCCGCTTCGACGGGGTGCGGTACGGGCTGCGGGTCGGCGACGACGGCGGCCACTCGCTGGAGGAGGTGATGTCGCTGACCCGCGAGGCCGGCTTCGGCCCGGAGGTCAAGCGGCGCATCATCCTCGGTACCTTCGCGCTGTCCTCCGGGTACTACGAGGCCTACTACGGCCAGGCGCAGAAGGTGCGCACGCTCATCACGCGCGACTTCACAGCCGCCTTCGAGCAGGCCGACGTGCTGGTCGCGCCAACCACGCCGTTCGTTGCCTTCCCGTTCGGCTCCCGTACCGGCGACCCGTACCAGATGTACCTCGCCGACCTCTACACGATCCCGTCGAACCTGTACGGCGGCCCGGCCATTTCCGTCCCTTGTGGACTGTCGGAGGGGTTGCCGGTCGGCCTGCAGGTGATGGCGCCGACGATGGCGGACGACCGGATGTACCGGGTCGCCGCCGCGCTGGAGACGGTCGTCCCGCCGCCGGTACCGCCGGCCCTGGGCTGAGGCCCGGGCCGCCGGCTCAGGTGAAGACGCCGATGCGGTTGTACTGGTGGCCGGGGAAGATGTCGGCGACGGAGCCGATGCCCATGCGGCGCACCAGGAGTTCACCGAGCACGTCCCGGTAGTCGTTCGGGCCCGCGAGGTCGCCGTGGTCCAGGGCGCCCGCGGACAGGCCGGGCCACTTGCCGTGCACCTGGCCGCCGACCAGCCCGCCGCCCATCAGCAGCATCACGCCGCCGTGCCCGTGGTCGGCGCCGGCGTTGCTGTTCTCCTGGACCCGCCGGCCGAACTCGCTCATCGTGACCACGGTCGTGTCGGCCATGGCCGGGCCGAGGTCGGCGGCGAAAGCGGCCAGCGCGGTGGCCAGGTCGCCGAGTTGGTTCTTCATCTCGCCGTTGTCCACCTTGCCGATCGCGGTGTGCATATCCCATCCACCGACGTCGACGGTTGCCACACGCATGCCCACCTTGGCCTTGATGAGCCGGGCCACATCCCTGAGGCTGCTGGCGAACCCGCCGCCCGGGTAGCCGGACGACGCGGGCGTCCTGGCCACCTGGGCCGCGGAGGCGAGCGCCTGCAGGGTCAGCTCCGCCTGGCCGGCCAGCGGGTGGTCGAGCCCGGTGTAGAGCGCCTGCAGCGCGGCCACGCTCTTGGCGCGCATGCTGTCCGGGGTGCTGAGCCTGAAGTTCCCGACCCCGGACAGCACCACCTTGTCCTGGGTACCCACCATCGAGCGCGGCAGCGAAGCGCCCTCGGCGATGGCCCGGAAGGTCGTACCCTTGCCGAGCGCGGCGAGCGTGCGGTCCAACCATCCGGAGTGCACTGACGTTGACGCGGCGCCCCGTTCGAGGCAGTCCTGGGCCTGGAAGTGGCTGCGGCTGGCATCCGGCGAGGCGACCGCGTGCACGGCCGCCAGCTGACCGGCGGTCCACAGTGGACGGAGCGGGGCGAGCGCCGGGTTGAGCCCGAAGTTGCGTCCGGCCGGGATCAGCACCGAGTCCGGTACCGCGATGACCGGCCGCATCGCCTTGTAGTTGGCGTCCCCGGCCGGTACCACGACGGACAGCCCGTCCATCCCGCCGCGGAGGAAGACGGCGACGAGGCTGCGGGTACTGGTGGCCGGGTCCCCGAACGCCACCCGCGTGGTCACCAGCTGGCTGCCGAGGCACGCGACGCCGACCGCGCCGGCACCGGCCAGTACCCGCCGCCGGGTGAACCCGAACCGCCACCTGTCCCGCTGCGCCGCCAGGTCCGCGGTCACCGTCTCGGCCTGCAGCCGCAGCGCCGCCTCGGCCGCGTTCGGCCCGTGCCGTCTCAGGTCGACCATGTCGTCACCGCAGCGCGTGGTAGATGGAGTCGAGGAACAGCGGGGCCAGGTGCTGCAGCTTGCCGTCCAGGGTCGGGTTCTTCGTCGGCGTGTTCTCGGCCACCCCGAGGAAGGTGAGCAGCGTCTGCCGCTGGGCCGCGCTCAACGGCTGGAACAGCAGCCGCAGGGCCAGGCCGTCGACGTACCCGCCGACCGTTGCCGGTACCGCGGGGAGCAGCTGCTCCGGCGTGGTGAAGCCGAATCCGGAGATGCCGCCCTGCACCAGGGTCCGGTGGGCGTTCCAGACACCCAGCATGCCGGCGGCCGAACTCCACGCGCTCGCGACGTCGGCGTACCCGTCCGGCTCCGCCCAGGCGAACGGCGCGTTGCCGAGCTGGCTGACCAGGTAGTGCAGGCTGTCCAGGGCGGTCGCCGGCTTGGCACCGGGCTGCACGCCGAGCACCCGCGCGGTGGACACCACATTCTCCAGTGGCCGGCGGGTCTTCAGGCCGGTCGCGATCCAGAACTCGAGGGACCGGAACAGGGTGCGCAGTACCGGCACGACCGCGGTGCCACTGTCCAGATAGGACTTTGCCAGCCGGTCGATGAGCGCCTGCGGCGGGCTGTCGCAGACGAACCGCACGGCCAGCTTGCGGGCCAGGTGGTTGGCGGTGGCCGGATGGGTGGCCAGGTAGGTCAGGTACTCCTCGCCGGCCTGCTCGCCGCCGGCCGCGTTGGCGTTGGCGTGCGTGAAGTCGAGGATCCGGACCGGACCCACCCAGTGCTTCTTCGCGTTGTACTGGTAGAGCCCGTCGCTCCCGACGGTACGCCCGGTCATCAGGTACGCGCTGTTGCGCACGTCCGTCTCTGTGTACCCGCTGTCGATCGCGACCGTGTGCAGCTCCAGCAGTTCCCGGCCGTAGTTCTCGTTGACCGCCTTCTTGTCCGACAGGTCGTTGTTGAGGTACCGCAGCATCGCCGGGCTGCGCGCGGTCGCGGCGAGCATGTCGCTGAACCGGCCGAGCGCGTGCGGCCGGATGGCGTCCTTGTCGAAGACGCTGCGGGTGTCCCAGCCGCCGTCGAACGGGTTGGTCACATTGAAGTGGTTGGCCCAGAAGTCGACCATAACCTCGTAGAGCTGGCGGTTGCTCCAGATCTGCCGGCCGATGGTGGACTGGCCCAGCTCCGTCATCGCCGTGTACGACTCATTCTTCACCGCGACGTGCAGCTCGGGCGTGGACATCTTCACCGTGGGGAAGTTGGCGAGCATGGCGTCGGCCATCGCGTCGTCCATCGCCTCGGGCTGCAACTGGGTGTCCAGCCACGCGTCGATACCCATCTGCCGAGCCTGCTCCACAGTGGACGGTGTGGGTCCGAACGTGGTGCGACGCAGCAGGTGCAGGACCGGGTCGCGGCTGAGCGGGTTGGGGTCGCGCGGGGCCACCGTGAGCGCCTTGGCGGCCGCCTTGGCCGGCGTCTCCTCGATGCCCTGGGCGCCCAGGCTTGCGCCGTCGCCCATGCCGATGGTGTAGCTGGCGTCGCGGTCGGAGAAGCTGCCGGCCCGCTTGGGTGACATGCCGTCGGCCACCGCGGCCAGCGGATCGCCCTTGGCGAACAGCGCGACGGTGGAGCCCAGTCCGGCGGCCGCGACGCCGCCGATGCCGAGGCTCATCAACACCTGGCGGCGGTTGCGGATCAGCCACAGCAGGCCGGGCCGACCGTTGCCGATGACGGCGGGTATGCCGGAGGCGCCAGTGTCCCTGGGCGTGGCGCGGCGACGGTGACCCCCAATGTCCGCCTCGGCCATGCGCCGGCACCGCCTTCGTCACGCTGCGTCATGACATCCATGACGGATTGGAGCGTGGTACCGCCAACAAACAGCCCGAACCTTAGCCAGTCATCGATGACGAATCAACCCACTGTGAGCACGGGCGTCCCGGCCGCCGGGCCGTCCGGGATCCCTCGGCGGGCGGTCCGGCCGAACGAGCGGCGTCCGGGCGGCACACCTGGCCCGGCAGCGCGACGAGGGCCCGGCCGGCGCCGGACCCCCGCCCCACCACCCCGATGGTGCCTCTACCTGCCGCTGCGCCAGGACAGCGGGCCCGGCAGGTCGACCCGCTGCTTGCGGGTACGCGAGTTCCACGACCATTTGCCGATCTTGATGCTCCACGAGGACAGGCCGCGTTTGCCGACGTTGAAGTGCAGCGGGCCGAACCGGTAGACCTTGCGGAACAGGAATGGCATCGCCCGTCTCCTCTCGCTCTGCGGCGCGGATACCCGATCGCCCGGATCGGGAAACCCGGGAGATCCGGTACCGGCCCGGCCGCTAATCTGTGTCCGTGACGACCACCGCGCCGCCGGACCTCGCAGACGTGACCGCCAGCTTCGAGCCCGTCATCGGGCTGGAGACGCACGTCGAACTCGGTACCCGCACGAAGATGTTCTGCGGCTGCCCGACCGACTTCGGCGCCACGCCGAACACCCAGGTGTGCCCGGTCTGCCTCGGCCTGCCCGGCAGCCTGCCGGTCGCCAACCGCGCGGCCATCGAGGCCACGATCCGCATCGGCCTCGCCCTCAACTGCACCATCGCCACCTGGTGCCGGTTCGCGCGCAAGAACTACTTCTACCCCGACATGCCGAAGAACTTCCAGATCAGCCAGTACGACGAGCCGCTGTGCACCGACGGCTGGCTGGACGTGGAGGTCGACGGGCAACTGGTGCGCATCGGCATCGAGCGCGTGCACCTGGAGGAGGACACCGGCAAGACGCTGCACCTGGGCGGCGCGACCGGGCGCATCCACGGCGCGACCGAGTCGTTGGTGGACTACAACCGCGCGGGCATCCCGCTGGTGGAGATCGTCACCAAGCCGGTACCGGGCACCGGCGCGCTCGCGCCGCAGGTCGCTCGTGCATACGTCACCGAGCTTCGCGACGTGGTCCGCTCCCTGGACGTGTCGGACGTGCGGATGGAGCAGGGTTCGCTGCGCTGCGACGTCAACGTGTCGCTCAACCGCCCCGGAAAGCCCTGGGGTACCCGCACGGAGACCAAGAACGTCAACTCCCTGCGCAGCGTCGAGCGCGCGGTGCGCTCGGAGATGATCCGGCAGGCCGCGGTACTCGAGGCGGGCGGCAAGATCACCCAGGAGACCCGGCACTTCTCTGAGGACACCGGCGACACCCGGTCGGGGCGCAGCAAGGAGACCGCGACCGACTACCGGTACTTTCCCGAACCCGACCTGGTACCGCTGGCTCCCGACCCGGCCTGGGTGGCCGAGTTGAAGGCCGCGCTGCCCGAGTCGCCCCGGCTGCACCGCCGCCGGCTACAGGAGGCGTGGGGCCTGTCCGACCACGACATGCAGTCCGTGATCAACGCGGGCGCGGTCGAGCTGATCGAGGCGACGGTTGCCGCCGGTACCACGCCGGACGCGGCCCGCAAGTGGTGGATGGGGGAGCTGGCCCGGCGGGCCAACGAGACCGGCGTCGAGCTGGGCACCCTGGCCAGCCCGGCCCACGTGGTCGAACTGCAGTCGCTCGTGGACGCCGGGAAGCTGACCGACAAGCTGGCCCGCACCGTGCTGGAGGGAGTGGTGGCGGGCGAGGGCTCGCCGTCCGAGGTCATGGCCGCGCGCGGCCTGGAGGTGGTGTCGGACACCGGGGCCCTGACCAGGGCCGTGGACGACGCCATCGCGGCGAACCCGGCGGTGGCCCAGAAGGTACGCGACGGTCAGGTCGCCGCTGCGGGGGTACTGATCGGCGCGGTCATGAAGGCGACCGGTGGCCAGGCAGACGCCAAGGCGGTCCGGGAGCTGGTGCTGGCACGGCTGACCGGCGGCTGACGTCAGCCCTGCAGCATCGGCCGGCGCACGCGCTCCCGCAGCAGGATCCACAGCGCCTCCACGCCGTCCCGCCAGGTGATCTTCTTGCCCTCCTCGCGCGACCGCGCGTGGTAGCTGATCGGCACCTCGTACGGCCGGTACCGGTTGCGCAGCAGCTTGCCGGTCACCTCGGCCTCCATGCCGAACCCGCGCGACCTGATGCGCAGGGACCGGTACAGCTCGACCGGCATCAGCTTGAAACAGGTCTCCAGATCACCGAGGTAGCAGTTGAACAGGACGTTCGCCGCGGTGGTGACCGCCTTGTTGCCCATCACGTACCAGTACGAGAACGAGCTGTGGCTACCGAACGTGCGGTTGCCGTAGACGACCGTGGTGCGCCCCTCCAGCACGGGCTGCAGCAGCCGCGGGATGTCCTCGGGGCTGTATTCGAGGTCGGCGTCGAGGATGACGAGGTAGTCGCCCTCGGCCGCGCTGGCGGCCGTCATGATCGCCGCGCCCTTGCCCTGGTTGCGCTGGTGCAGGATGACCCGCATCCGGGCGTCGTCCATCGCGGCGAGGATCTCCCTGGTACGGTCCGTGCTGCCATCGTCGACCACGACCAGTTCGATCTCACACGGGTACGAGACGTCGAGAGCTTGCTTCACCGCGTCGGCGAGCCTGTCCTCCTCGTTGAAGACCGGCATGAGGATCGACAGTTTCACGGAGCCCCTCTCAGAACGGACTCGGGCTTGGAGAAGTCTATAACCGGGCCGGGGGCTCCACGATGGTACCTGCTGGTCCGGCCGGCGCGCGGCCGGAGGCGCGCCCAGCCTCAGCTCCCGCTCGGGCTCGGCGCCGACGGCGTCGGCAGCGCGTTCTTGACCAGGTGCCGCTGGATGGTCACCTCGGTCTGACCGGTACCCCCGAGGGTGATCTCGTCGTACGCCTGGACGTCGTGCCGGGGGTCGAAGTAGAGCACGGACATCTCCAGCGGCGTCGGCGCCTCGCCCTCTAACCCCCGCAGCCCCGCCCCGCCGGTCGACCCCTGGATCATGACCAGCGTGGTCTGCTCGCCGGGCAGCTTCGGTAGGGTGCCGACGTGCCGGGCGTGCAGGTGACCGGCGAGGACCAGCGGCACCACGCCGTCCAGCGCGCCGTCCGAGGCGGGGTCGTGTACCAGCGCCACGTCCACCCGCCGGCCGGGAGCGGTACCCGTGCCGTCCCGGCCCCCGGACGGCGGCCCGGGGCTCGCGGACGGCGCCGGGTTCGCGGAGGGCCCGGGGCTCGCCGACGCGTTCGCCCCCGCCTGCTGGGCCTGGTACGCCTTGATCGTCGCGGCCAGCTTCTCGCCGGACGCCTCGACGATGTCGGCCTCCTGGTGGCCCGCCGCGCCCGGGTTCGGGGTGGCCTTGTCCGGGGTGAACCGCGGGTCGCCGATGCCCGCGATGGTGAGGCCCTTCACCGTGCGGACCTGGTTCTCCACCACGATGGCGTTGGGCTGGCGGGCGACCGCCGCCGCGGTCAGCGCGGAGTCGTGGTTGCCGCGGATGTACACGTAGGGGACGCCGAGCGAGCCGATCGAGTCGACGAACGAGGCCTCGACCTCGGTACCCCAGTCGTCGATGTCCCCGGTGTCGATCACCATGTCGATGTTGTACTGCTTCACCACGGTGTCGATGATCGACCAGGCCGCCGGGTTCAGGTGCAGGTCGGAGATGTGCAGCACGCGGAGGGTACCGGGGGTGGGCTCGAAGACCGGCAGGGTGGACACGGTGCTGTAGAGCTTGCCGACGTTGTTGACCAGTCGCTGCAGTTCGTCGCGGTACTGGCCGTACCGGTTCGCGATCCGCCGGGCGTCGCCGATCACGGCGGGCGCGTTGGACAGCAGCCCCCGGTACCGCGGCTCCTCGACCGATCCGGCCCGGAAGGTGGCGGCCGCGATCCCGCCGCTGACCAGTACCGTCAGCAGCGACAGCCCGCCGCAGATCGCGACCCGGCGCATATCCCGGTACACGAGGCCGGACAGCAGCAGGGCGCCGAGCATCGCCACGCCGGTGGACTGGAAGACCAGGCGGGTCAGCCCGCGCTCCACGTCGCCGACCGCGCCCTGGCTCGCCTTCGTGATCCCGTTCGGATCGGTGGCCAGGGCCAGCGTGCGCTTCTGGTCCAGCGAGTCCAGCCGCACGGTCAGGTGAGCCGGGCCCTCGTGGGTGGCCAGGTCCAGCGAGCCGATCGGCGGGATCTGCACGTCGGTACCCCCGGAGACCGACGGGGTGACCGCGAACTGGGCGGCGAACGGCCCGACGTCGTCGTGGGTGGGCCCGGCCAGCAGCAGCCCGGCGCTGACCCCGACCAGGGTGACCGCCACCATGGACAGCCACATCGCGACCCGGCCGAGCCGGTACCGGGCGTGGGAGCGCCGCAGCGCGGCGAGCACCGACCGAGACACCCGCCGGCCGGCCGTCAGGACTGCGCGGATTCCGTCGGCCATCGCCTCATTCTTACCCGATCTATCTCCACCGCGCCTCAGCTCAGGCCGGCTGCACTCCCCGCAGGGACGATCCGCAGGATCCGATCGTCGTCCGGCTTCGGATCGCCGTGACCGTCCTTGTTGGAGGTGGTCACCCAGATCGAACCGTCCGGCGCGCGGAGGACCGTGCGGAGCCGCCCGTACGCGCCGGGTAAAAGCGGCTGGGCGGCGCCGAGCGTACTGCCCGCGGCGGTCAACTGGATGAGGTACAGGCGGGTACCGGTCAAACAACCGGTGATCATGAGTTGACCGGTCGCCGCGACCCCGACGCAGCCGCCCACGCTCGGCCGGAACGTCACGATCGGGTCGACGTACTTCGGGTTGGCCGCCTGGCCCTCGACGGCCGGCCAGCCGTAGTCCTTGCCGGGCTGGATGAGGTTGATCTCGTCCCAGTTCGTACCCGCGTCGGTCACGTACAGGTGCTTGAGCACGTCCCAGGTCACCGCCTGCGGGTCGTGCAGGCCGCTGGCGTAGACCAGGGTGCCCGACGGGTTGCCCGGCGCCGGCTTGCCGTCCGGGCCCATCCGCAGCACCTTGCCGGCCAGGCTCTTGGGGTCGGCCGCGGCGGCCGGGGTACCGGCGTCGCCCGTGGTCGCGTAGAGCATGCCGTCCGGCCCGAAGGCCAGCCCGCCACCGTTGTCGCTCGTCCCGTGCGGGATTCCGGTGACCAGCGGGGTCGGCTCCGAGCCGAGCTTGACCGAGGCGATCCGGTTGTCCTGGGCGGTCGAGTAGTACACGTAGACCATCTGGTCGGTCGCGTAGTTGGGGGAGACGGCGATGCCCAGCAGCCCGCCGTCGCCGCCCGCGGCCACTCCGGTCAGGGTCTGCACCGGCGTGACCGCCAGCCCATCCGGCCCGCTGTCCGGGCCGAGCTTCAGGATCCGGTCGCTGTCCCGCTCGGTGACCAGCGCGGTCCCGTCCGGCAGGAAGGCCACCCCCCACGGCACGGCCAGGTGCTTGGCGATCACCTCGACCGCGCCCTGGCTGCCGTCCTGCGTGGCGCTCGGAGAGGTGCTCGGCGTCGGCAGTCTGGGCGGCTCGCCGGCCTGGTCGGGTGGGGGCGCGCCGAAGCTGCAGCCGGCCAGGCCGGCCGCGGTGGCGACCGTCAGGGCCGCGGCGGTCACGGCGCGCGCCAGCCGGGCGGGCTTCCTGGGGGCGGTCACCGGGCAAGCCTATCCGGGTACCGCTGCGTATCGTCGGTACCCGTGAAGGTGTGGATCGCGCACGAGGCCGGCCGCTCCCTGCTCGGTGAGCTGCCCGGGGACACCACGGTCGAGGTACTCGCCGGGCCGGACGATCCGCTGCCGTCCGACCCGGACGGCGTGGAGTTCTGGGTACCGCCGTTCCTGTCCTCGGGCGACGTCGTGCACTTCACCGCCAAGCTGCCCGGGCTGTCCGTGATCCAACTGTTGTCCGCCGGCGCCGATGCCTGGGTCGGTCGGGTACCGGCCGGCGTCGTGCTGTGCGACGGGCGCGGCGTGCACTCCGCGTCGACCTCCGAGTGGACGGTCGCCGCGATCCTCGCCTACCTGCGCGGGTTCCCGGCGTTCGCCCGCGCACAGGCCGCCCGGGACTGGTCGTACCGGCGGTACGCGCCGACCCCGGAGCTGACCGGCAAGCGGGTGCTGATCGTGGGCGCGGGCGCGATCGGGGAGGCCACGGCCGAGCGGCTCCGGCCGTTCGACGTCCGGCTGACCCTGGTGGCGCGTACCGCACGAGACTGCGTGCACGGCATCGAGGAACTGCCGGACCTGCTGCCCGAGGCGGACGTGGTGGTCCTGCTGGTACCCCTGACCGAGCGGACCCGGGGTATGGTCGACGCCGGCTTCCTGGCCCGCATGCCCGACGGCGCCCTGCTGGTCAACGCCGCCCGCGGGCCGGTCGTGGACACCGCCGCGCTGACCGCGGAGCTGGCTACCGGCCGGCTCGGCGCGGCCGTCGACGTGACCGACCCGGAGCCGCTGCCCGCTGACCATCCACTGTGGACGATGCCGAACTTCTTCCTGACGCCGCACGTGGCCGGCTCGGTACAGGGGTTGCTGCCCCGCGCCTATGGCCTTGTCGGCGACCAGTTGCGCCGGTATGCGGCGGGACAGCCGCTGCTCAACGAGGTCCGCGAGGGGTACTGAGCGGACTCCCGGCCGTGGACGGCTGCGCCGGCGTCGCCGTCAGGCTGCCGTCCCGGTCCTGGCGGACCCGGGCTCGGTGACCTCCTGCCCGCTCGCCGCGACCAGCCTGGGCAGGTCGGCCGGACCGACCGCCGGCAGCCGGACGTACGTGCCGCCGTCGAGCACGGCCACCACGCGGCGCCCGTCGGGGACCAGTCCGGTGATCCTCGCCCACGGCAGCCGGCGGGCGCCGAGCAGCGCCCGCAGCGTCAGCCCGTCCCGGTCCGCGTCGGTGCCGGCCCGCCAACCCCACACCAGGACCGCGAGGGGTACCAGCAGGATCGGCGCCAGGTACCAGTGGACCGTGGCGACCGGTACCGCGCCGAACAGGGCGACCAGCCCGGCGATCGCGATGCCGGCGTTGTAGCGGAACTTGACCGTGCTCACCGGTCCATCGTCCCACCCCGCCGGGCCGGCCCGGCTGGTGGGCGGGGCCGGGCGGCTCAGCCGGTGGGCAGGTCGAAGATCAGGCAGGAGGACGTGGCGTGGGCGATGAGCCGGCCGGCGGCGTCCTCGATCCTGGCCTCGGCGACCGCGCTGCGCCGCGTGCGGGACAGCACCGTGCCGACGCAGTGCAGCACGCCGCTGTCGACGGTCGCCGGCCGCAGGAACCGGGTGTGCAGGTCCAGCGACGTGTACCCGGCGCCGGCCGGCAGCACGGAGTGCACGGCGCAGCCCGTGCCGGTGTCCAGGACGGTGGCCAGAATCCCGCCGTGCACGGTGCCCAGCGGGTTGTAGTGGAACTCCCGCACCGGCAGCCAGAGGTCCACCCGGCCGTCCTGCGCCTCGAACCGCTCTATGCCGACGGTCGCCATGATCGGCGGGGGCGGGAGCTGGCCGTCGCTCATCGCCTGGAGCATGTCGAGACCGGACATCCGGCCGAGGCGGGTCGCGATGGGCATGGGATCGGCCCAGGAGAACGTCCTGGTCCTGGCCGCGTCCAGCGCCTGGGTCCCGGTCATGCGCCGCCGCCCGTAGCCGGCCTGGAGTCGGAGGGTCGGCTACGGGGTGGGTACAGGCGCGTGACCCGCGCGAGCGGAGCGAGCGCCGGCTTCACAGTCACTAACGCAGACTCGCAGCCCATTGTTGGGTCTGTCAACGAGATCTAGCCTTGAGGACATGAGACCTGCGGCACTGGACTGGTCGGCCGACAACTGCACCATCGGCCGGGCGATGGAGATCCTCGGCGAGCGGTGGACGGTCATCGTGCTCCGCGAGATCTTCAGCGGGCTGCGCCGGTTCGACGAGATGCGGGAGCGCACGAACATCCCCCGGCAGGTCCTCAGCAACCGGCTGGCGCTGCTGGTGGAGCAGGGCATTCTGCGCCGCCAGCCGTACCAGGAGCCGGGCGCCCGGGTACGTCACGAGTACCGGCTGACCGACAAGGGCCTCGACCTGTACCCGATCCTGGTCGCGGTACGGGAGTGGGGCGACCGGTACCTGGCCGATCCGGACGGGCCGGCGCTGCTGACGATCCACCGGGACTGCGGGGCGCCGGTACGCGCGCAGCTGCGCTGCGACGAGGGCCACCTGCTGGCCTCGGCCCGGGAGGCGGTTCCCCGGCCCGGCCCGGGCGCGAAGCCGAGGCAACCGGCGCAGGTCAGCGGCTGACCGTGGCCCCGGCATCGTCCCCGTCCGGCGCCGGCCGGCCCCGGCCTAGTCGGGTACCCGCCGGTAGGCGCCGTCGCTGGCGCTGGTGGCCATCGAGGCGTAGGCGCGCAGGGCGGCGGAGACCGGGCGCTGCCGGTCGGCCGGCGAGTACGGCCGGTCCCGCTTCTCCTGCGCGATCCGCCGGGCCTGCAGCACCTCGTCGCTGACCGCTAGGGCGATCCGCCGGGCCGGGATGTCGATCTCGATCGGGTCGCCGTCCTCGACCAGCGCGATGAGGCCGCCGCTGGCCGCCTCCGGGGAGACGTGGCCGATCGACAGCCCGCTGGTACCCCCGGAGAACCGGCCGTCGGTGATCAGTGCGCAGGCCTTGCCCAGCCCCCGCCCCTTGAGGAACGACGTCGGGTAGAGCATCTCCTGCATGCCCGGCCCGCCCTTCGGCCCCTCGTACCGGATGACCACCACGTCGCCCGGCTTCACCTTGTCCGCCAGGATGCCGCTGACCGCGTCCTCCTGAGACTCGAAGACCACGGCCGGCCCGGTGAAGCGCCAGACCTCCTCCGGTACCCCGGCGGTCTTGACCACGCAGCCCTCGGGCGCGATGTTGCCGGACAGGATGGCCAGCCCGCCGTCGGCGGAGTAGGCGTGCGCGACGTCGCGGATGCAGCCCTCGGCCGCGTCGGTGTCCAGCCGGTCCCAGCGGTTGGCGGTGGAGAACGGCTCCGTCGTGCGTACCCCGCCCGGCGCCGCGTGGAACAGCTCCTCCGCCTCCGCCGACGGCTGTCCACTCCGGACGTCCCAGGTGGACAGCCATTCGTCCACGGTGGACGAATGTACCGTCGTGACGTCGCGGTGCAGCAGGCCGGCGCGGTCAAGCTCGCCGAGGATGGCCGGGATGCCACCGGCCCGGTGCACGTCCTCCATGTGGTACTTGGGGGTGTTGGGCGCGACCTTGGCCAGGCACGGTACCCGCCGGGACACCGCGTCGATGTCGTTCACGCCGAAGTCCAGCCCGGCCTCGCGGGCGGCGGCGAGCAGGTGCAGCACCGTATTGGTCGATCCGCCCATGGCCACGTCCAGCGCCATGGCGTTCTCGAAGGCGTGCCGGTTCGCGATCGACCGGGGCAGCACCGAGGCGTCATCGCCGTCGTAGTACCGGCGGGCCAGGTCCACCACCAGCCGGCCGGCCCGCTCGAACAGGGCCTTGCGGGCGGCGTGCGTGGCCAGCGTCGAGCCGTTGCCGGGCAGCGCCAGGCCGATCGCCTCGGTGAGGCAGTTCATCGAGTTGGCGGTGAACATGCCGGAGCAGGAGCCGCATGTCGGGCACGCCGAGCGTTCGATCTCGCCGAGCTGGGCGTCGGTGACCGCGTCGTTGGACGAGGCGATCATGGCGTCGATCAGGTCGATCCGGGATTGCACGATGCCCTCGATGGCGACCGTCTTGCCGGCCTCCATCGGCCCACCGGAGACGAACACGGTCGGGATGTTCAGCCGCAGGGCGGCGATCAGCATGCCTGGGGTGATCTTGTCGCAGTTGGAGATGCATACCAGGGCGTCCGCGCAGTGCGCGTTGACCATGTACTCCACCGAGTCGGCGATCAGCTCGCGGCTGGGCAGGGAGTAGAGCATGCCGCCGTGGCCCATGGCGATGCCGTCGTCGACCGCGATGGTGTTGAACTCCCGGCCCACCCCGCCGGCCGCGGCCACCGCGTCGGCGACGAGGGCGCCGAGGTTCCTGAGGTGGACGTGGCCGGGTACGAACTGGGTGAAGCTGTTGGCGATGGCGACGATCGGCTTGCCGAAGTCGGCATCGGTCATGCCGGTGGCCCGCCAGAGGGCGCGCGCGCCGGCCATGGTGCGACCATGAGTGGAGGTCCTCGACCGCAGCTCGGGCATCCGTACAGCATGGCACCCCCGGCGCGGCGGCGGCGACACGCCAGGATGGCAGAGTCCAGATCCTGGGACAGGTTGACTCAGGGCTTGAGATGCGTCAGAGTTGGGGCCATGTCGCCGACCCGGTTCGCCCGAGTACTTATGTAGGCGCACTCTTCTTCCGGAGAGTGCGCTAGCCCCCGTGCGTCCAGCACGCGGGCTTTTTTCATGCCCGGACGGACCCAGCGAGCCCGAATCTCATCAGCAGAGGCGTGACATGACCAGACCGACACCCGAAAGCATCGCCCGACCCGCGCCGCCCCCCGCCGCGCACCGGGTACCCGCCGAGGCCGCCGCACCCCGGGTCCGGGCCGCCGTCGAGGAGCCCATGACAGGCGCCGCCTCGCTCGTGCGCTCGCTCGAAGCCCTCGACGTAGACGTGGTGTTCGGCATCCCCGGCGGGGCCATCCTGCCGGCCTACGACCCGCTGTTCGACTCCTCGGTGCGGCACATCCTGGTCCGGCACGAGCAGGGCGCGGGGCACGCGGCCAGCGGGTACGCGCACGCCACCGGCAAGGTCGGCGTCTGCATGGCCACCTCCGGGCCGGGCGCGACCAACCTGGTCACCCCGATCGCCGACGCCTACATGGACTCGATCGGCATCGTGGCCATTACCGGCCAGGTCGCGCGCGGCGCGATCGGTACCGACGCCTTCCAGGAGGCGGACATCGCCGGGATCACGGTACCGATCACCAAGCACAACTACCTGGTGCAGAGCGGCGAGGAGCTGCCCCGCATCCTGGCCGAGGCGTTCCACCTGGCGGGTACCGGCCGGCCCGGCCCCGTGCTGGTGGACATCCCCAAGGACGTCCTGCAGGCGCAGACGAAGTTCGCCTGGCCGCCGGTGCTCGACCTGCCCGGGTACCGGCCGACCCTGCATCCGCACGGCAAGCAGATCCGGGAGGCGGCCAAGCTCCTGGTGACCGCGCGCCGGCCGGTGCTCTACGTCGGCGGAGGCGTCCTCCGCTCCGGCGCCTCGGCGCAGCTGCGCCGGCTGGCCGAGCTGACCGGCATCCCGGTGGTGACCACCCTGATGGCCCGCGGCGCGTTCCCCGACTCGCACCCCCAGCACCTGGGCATGCCCGGCATGCACGGCACGGTCTCCGCCGTGTACGCGCTGCAGAAGGCCGACCTGATCGTCGCGCTGGGTGCCAGGTTCGACGACCGGGTCACCGGCAAGCTGGACTCGTTCGCGCCCAACGCCACGATCGTGCACGCGGACATCGACCCGGCCGAGATCGGCAAGAACCGGGCGGCGGACGTGCCGATTGTGGGCGACGCGAAGTTCGTCATCGACGAGCTGGTCAGCTCGGTGGCGACCGAGCACGCCGGTGGGCACCGGGCCGACCTCGGCGAATGGTGGCGCACGCTGAACGACCTGCGCGAGCGGTACCCGCTGGGCTGGGAGGAGCCGAGCGACGGCACCCTGGCGCCGCAGTACGTGATCTAGCGGATCGTGGTTATCGTTGGGCCGGATGCGATCTAAGGTGCCGGCGTCGTACTTCACCTGCT
>CAZYCD010000049.1:0-23764 GCA_964645345.1 uncultured Micromonosporaceae bacterium | reverse complement strand
GCCCGCTCGATCCCGGCGGCGATCAGCACCTCCCGGTCGAAGCCGATCCCGGTCACGGTCACCCCCGTGAAGTCCGAACCCAGGCGGCGGAACGCCTCCGCGCTGGAGTCGATCACCGCGATCGAATGGCCCCGGGCCTCCAGACTGTGCGCCAGGGTCGAGCCGACCCGGCCACATCCCATGATCACGATGTGCACTGGCATGTCCTCCCGGGCATACGTGGACTAGCGGTGGCCGGAGAACGCTGGCCGCAGCCGGCTCCGCGGGCGTCGCCGGCCGCGGGACCTACGGAATCCTCGAAGCGGCACGGTACACGGTCGAGGTGCCGAAGGGGCGGTCACCCATGCCCGGCGCATGGTGCCGTCCGGACGTACCCTTGTGAGTCGTGGCCAGCCCCACCTCTCTCGTCAAGCGCCTGCTCATCGGCCGGCCGTTCCGGTCCGACCGGATGCAGCACACGCTGCTGCCCAAGCGCATCGCGCTGCCGGTTTTCGCCTCCGATGCCCTCTCCTCGGTCGCCTACGCGCCCGACGAGATCCTGCTGACCCTGTCCGTCGGCGGCGTGGCGTTCTACTCGTACTCGCCGTGGATCGGCCTGGGCGTGGTGGCCGTCATGCTCACCGTCGTGGCCAGCTACCGGCAGAACGTCCACGCGTACCCGTCGGGCGGCGGTGACTACGAGGTGGCCACGGTCAACCTCGGCCCCAAGTTCGGTCTCGTGGTGGCCGCCGCGCTGATGGTCGACTACGTGCTCACGGTCGCGGTGTCGATCTCGTCAGCCGTGGAGAACCTGGGCTCGGCATGGCCCTTCGCCGCCTCGCACAAGGTCGAGGTCGCGGTCGCGGTGGTGGTGGTCCTGACCGCCATGAACCTGCGCGGCATCCGCGAGGCGGGCACGGCGTTCGCCATCCCGACGTACGCGTTCATGATCTCGATCCTGTTGATGGTCGGCTACGGGCTGTTCCGGATCTTCATCCTGGGTAACCCGCTGCGCGCCGAGTCCGCCAACCTCAACGTGGTACCGACCCACTCGATCGTCGGCTTCGCGTTCGCCTTCCTGCTGGTGCGGACGTTCGCCTCCGGCTGCACCGCGCTGACCGGTGTCGAGGCGATCTCCAACGGGGTACCGGCGTTCCGCCCGCCCAAGAGCCGCAACGCCGCGACGACCCTGCTGCTGTTGGGCTCCCTGGCCATCACGATGCTGATGGGAATCGTCGTTCTGGCCCGGCTGACCCACCTGAAGATGGTGGACACAGCCAGCGCGCAGCTGCCCGCCGGGTACCACCAGAAGACGGTGCCCGCCCAGCTCGCGCACGCCGTGTTCGGCGGCTTCACCCCCGCCTTCATCCTGGTCATCGCGACCACCACGCTGATCCTGGCGCTGGCCGCGAACACCGCCTTCAACGGCTTCCCGGTGCTCGGCTCGATCCTGGCCCAGGACCGGTACCTGCCGCGGCAACTGCACACCCGCGGCGACCGGCTGGCGTTCAGCAACGGCATCGTGTTCCTGGCGACCTTCGCGATCATCCTGATCGTCGCGTTCAACGCCCAGGCCACCCGGCTGATCCAGCTCTACATCGTCGGCGTGTTCGTGTCGTTCACGCTGTCCCAGACCGGCATGCTGCGGCACTGGAACCGGCTGCTGCGCACCGAGCGGGACGCCGCCGCGCGGCGCAAGATGATGCGTTCCCGGGTCATCAACGGCGTGGGCCTCGCGATGACCGGGTTCGTACTGGTGCTGGTCGTGGTGACCAAATTCCTGGCCGGCGCGTGGATCTCCATCGCGATGATGGTCGTGATCTTCATGGTCATGGTGGGCATCCGCAAGCACTACGACCACGTCGCGCAGGAGCTGACCCCGACCGACGAACGCCCGGTGCTGCCCGCCCGCAACCACGCCGTCGTGCTGGTTAGCAAGGTGCACCTGCCGACCCTGCGGGCGCTGTCCTATGCGAAGGCGATGCGCCCGGACACGCTGACCGCCGTCACGGTCAACGTCGACGACGCGGACACCCGCGTGGTGCAGGCCGACTGGGAGGCGCGGGGGATACCGATACCGCTGACTGTGGTCGACTCGCCGTACCGGGAGATCACCCGGCCGATCATCGACTTCGTGAAGTCGGTACGCCGTGAGTCGCCACGCGACGTGGTCACCGTGTTCATTCCGGAGTACGTGGTCGGCAAGTGGTGGGAGCACCTGCTGCACAACCAGAGCGCGCTGCGGCTCAAGGGCCGGCTGCTGTTCGAGCCGGGCGTTATGGTGACCAGCGTGCCGTGGCAGCTCGCCTCCAGCCAGAGCAAGGACCTCAGCCGGCTCGACGGGGTACTCAGGCCGGTGCGCGGCCCGCGCGCCGACTCCGTCACCCCGCTGCCGCCCTCGCCCGGCGCGCCGTCAGAGGACATGGTGCGGGCCGAGTGACAGCCCCTTCCGGGTCGGCCCGGTCGGCCGCGGCGGACGCCGGGCCGGTCGAGGAGGTCCTGCTCGGCGACCGGTTCGAGGTCGAGGTCGGCCCGGTGGCGCACGGCGGGCACTGCGTGGCCCGGGCGCCGGACGGCCGGGCCGTCTTCGTGCGGCACGCCCTGCCCGGTGAGCGGGTCACGGTGTCCGTGACCGACGTGCTCGCCCGGCACCTGCGCGCCGACGCCGTCGAGGTGCACGCCGGGTCGCCGGACCGGGTGGAGCCGCCGTGCCCGTGGGCCGCGCCCGGCCTGTGCGGCGGCTGCGACTTCCAGCACGCCTCGCCCACGGCGCAGGTCGAGCTGAAGGCCGCCGTCGTGCGCGAGCAGCTTGTCCGGCTGGCGCGGCTGTCGCCGGACGAGGTCGAGGCGCTGGGGGTACGGGTCGAGCCGCTCGGTGACCCGCTGGGCTGGCGTACCCGGGTGCGGTACGCGGTGGACGCAACCGGCCGGGCCGGCCTGCTGGCGCACCGGTCGCACGAGGTCGTGCCGGTCGACTGGTGCCGGATCGCGACGCCCGGGGTACGCGCGGCCGGGGTCACGGACCGGCGCTGGCCGGCGGACGACCGAGTCGACGTGGTGGGCTCCGGCGCCGGTGACGTCGCCGTGGTGGGCGCGCAGAGCGGGCTGGTGTCCGGGCCGCCGAGGGTGCGGGAGCGGGCGGTGGGACGCGAGTGGAGCCTGCCGGTCGACGCGTTCTGGCAGGTGCACCCGGCCGCGCCGGACACCCTCGCGGCTGCCGTCGTGGAGCTGCTCGAGCCCCGGCCGCACGAGCGGGCCTGGGACCTGTACGGCGGGGCGGGGCTGTTCGCGGCCGCCGTGGCGCCACTGGTCGCCGAGGTGACCCTGGTCGAGTCGGCGGTACCGGCGGTGGAGGCGGCCCGCTCCTCGCTGGCCGACCTGCCGAACGTCCACATTGTACGGTCCACCGTGGAGCGTTTCCGGTCGTCGGGCCGGCCTGACCTGGTCGTGCTGGACCCTCCGCGCACCGGCGCGGGTACCGCCGTGGTGCGCCGGGTCGCCGCTGCCCGGCCGCGTGCGGTCGCCTATGTCGCCTGCGACCCGGCGGCCTTCGCCCGGGACGTGGCGACCCTGCGCGGCCTGGGCTGGCGGCTGGCCGCCCTGCGCGGGTACGACTGCTTCCCGATGACGCACCACGTCGAGTGCGTGGGGCTGCTGGTACCCGCGTAGGACCGCCGCCGTGTGTCAGTAGGTGATCGAGATGCCACTGACCGCGTGGACGTCGGTGGCTCCGCCGGTCGCGCCGGAGAAGCCGACGAGCGCGTTCGCCGGTATCGTCACCGCCTGATCCAAGATCTGAGTGCCGTCGACCTTTACGACGAGATGGCCGGTGGAGCCGACCAGGACCTCGACCGCATGGGTTCCGGAACGCAGGTTCCCGACGTTGGTCGAGGTCGCCGCGTAGACCTGCGCCCGGCCGTTGCCGCCGGTGCTGATGCCGACGAAGTTGTTCGACGGATCGCCCGTCTGGGCGTAGGTCACGAAGGTGACCGCGACTCCCGACAGGCCCGAGAACCCGAGCCCGCCGCCGCCGATCCCGATCGAGGTCGGGCTGGACGACGCCGGGTTGAGCAGCATGAAGCTCAGTCCGTCCGCGCCGGTGCCGCCGCCGATGCTGACGGTGAACTTCGCGTCGAGGTGGGCGGTGGCGGCCGGCATCGCGTAAATCGCCGTACCGGTCTGGTCGGGGGCGGCCGCGGTGAGCTGAACAGTCCCACCGTTGGTCGTCGCGGAGCCGTTGTCGGTCCAGCCCGCGATGGGCGGTGCCGGTACGATCCGGCCGCCCGTGACCACGCTGGCGTCCGACACGGTGTGCACGTCGGTGGCGCCGCCGGTGGCGGCCGTGAAGCCGACGATGGCGGACGGAGTCAGCGACGGTACCTGGGTGCTCAGTACCTGCGTCCCGTCGATCGAGACAGTCACGGTCGTGCCGGACACGCCGATGGTGATGTGCCGGCTCGCACTGCGCAGGTCCGGGATGTTCGTGTTGCTGGCAATCATCGTGAGCCAGCCGCCCGCGGTACTGGTCGCTATCGCCACGAAGTTGTTGGAGTTGATCCCTGACTGGGGATAGGTGACGAAGCACACGGCGACTCCGGCAAGGTACGCGAAGCCCAGGCCTCCGCCCGTCGCACCGACGCTCTGCGCGCTGGCCTTGGCCGGATCGAGCAACGCGAACGTGGTGCCGTCGGCGCCGTTGCCGCCGTTGGTCGACAGCGTGAACGAGGCGCTCAGTCCATTGGTGGTGACGGGCTGCGAGTAGAGCACGGACCCGCTCTGGCCGGTCGTGGCCGGCGTCAGCACGGCGCCCGCGCCGTTCATGGCCGCCGATCCGTTGAGCCGCCAGCCGGTGCCCGGCTGGGGCAGCGTGGTGCTCCCCGAGGCGATGGCCACGTTGCTGACCGCGTGGTTGTCGTTCACCCCTCCGGTCGCGGCGGTGAACGTGGCGAGGACGCTGGGCGGCATGTTGACCGTCGCGGACAGCTCATGCGTGCCGTCAAGGGAGACGTCGATGGTGCTGCCCGTCACCGACACCTGCACGGTGTGGCTGCCCGTACGGAGGTCGGGGATGTTGGTGGCCGTCGCCAGGTACGTCAGCGAGTCACCGACACCGCTGGTGCTCAGTCCGATGAAGTTGTTCGACGGATCGGCTGCGTTCTTGAAGGTGTCCAATGCCACGGCGACCCCTGGCAGGCCGCTGAAGCCCAAACCGCCGCCGCCGATGCCGATGCTTTGTGGACTGTTGGCCGATGCATCCAGCAGGGCAAATGTCATGCCGTCCGCGCCGCCGCCGCCGCCGATCGTCGCGGTGAACGAGGCTTGCAAACCGTTGCTGGGGATCGGGGTGGAGAAGACCGCCGACCCGGTCTGGTTGTTCTGCAGGGTGTTGAGGGCCAGAGTGGTCCCGGACATCGCAGCCGAACCGTTGAATATCCAGCTTCCGCCGCCCACGGTCGGCAGCGGGGTACCGCCGGTCGGGCTGACCGCGGTACCGGTCACCGGGATGGTGTGCGCGCCCTGCCCGTCGTCGGAGCTGATCGTGTACAGGCTGCTGAACGAGCCGACAGCTGTGGGAGCGAAGGTCACCTGAATGGTGACCACGTCGCCGGGGGCGAGCACCTGGCCCTCGGGCAGGGGCGTGTTCACGACGAACGGCAGCGCGGGCGGCGCGGCCTTGGTGATCGTCACGTTGACGTTGCCCGTGTTGGACACCGTCAAGGTCTGGGTCGCTGAACCGCCCACCGCCACTGTGCCGAAGGCGAGCGAGGTTGGGCTGATCGTCAGCTGTGGCGCGGCGACCACGCTGTGACCGAGCAGGCTGATGGTCGCCGTACCGTTCGGGCCGGTCAGCGTGATCGTCGAGCTGAAGCTGGCCGCCGTGGTGGGGTTGAAGGTCACTGGTATCGCTACGGTCTGCCCAGGGGCGACGACCGTGCCGGCCGCGGGCAGGGTACCGGCCGAGAACGGCGCGGAGGGGCCGGTCGCCGCGGAGACCGTCTCATTGGCGGTGCCGGTGTTGACGAAGGTCGCGCTCAGCGACTTGGTCGCCCCCACTGCGACCTGACCGAAGTCCACAGTGGACGGTTGCGCGCCGAAGCCGGGCTTGGTCCCGTTGCCCTGCAGAGCGGCGCCGAACGTGCCGTTTGCGCCGGCGTCGACGATGGAGAAGAGGAGGGTACCGGTGGCGGATCCCCCGGATGTGGGCGTGAACGCCACCGGCACCGTGATGGACTGACCGGCGGCCAAAGTCACGGGAAGGGCCGGCGGGGTGGTCGAGAAGGGTGCGGTGGTGCTGACGGCGTTGACCGTGACCGGGCGGGTCGCGGTCGCGGTGACGGTACCGGTGCCGCTCTGGCCCACCGCGACGTTGCCGAAGCTCGTCTGGCTCGCCACGAGGGCCGAAGCGGCCGGCTGGCCGAAGCCGTAGACGATGCCATCGCGCGTACCTACGTAGATGCGGCCGCCGGAGGAGGCCGGCGTGGAGAACTTCGATCCGGTGCCGATCGGGAAGCAGCGCACGAGGTTCAGCTGGTTGTTGACGGGTACGGCGCGGTACCCGCAGAGCCGGCCGTTGGCTCCTGTTGGGCCGTCCACGTTGACCGCCCACACCAGGCCCGTACCGGCGTTGGCGCCATCCGAGGTGACGATCGGCGACCCGGAGGTGTACCCGAAGGTTTCCGCGCTGTTACCGGCCAGGCTAAGAGCCGGATTGCCGGATCCGTCCGTGCTGTACCGGAAGGCAAGCATGGCGCCGCCGTTCTGTACCACGTACACGTAGCCGCCCTCGCCGCCGTAGACGGCCGGGTGACCCCAGACCCCCTTGTAAGGCCCAAGGGTCTGCACGACGTCATCGGTGCCGCCCGGACCCTGCGACTTGCCGCCGAGGTGGTCACGGTCGAGCAGGAACAGCTTGCCCTCCTTGCCGATTTCCACCATCAGGTTCGGCCTCTGGGTGGTGCCGAAGTACGCCGACGGCAGCCCGACCGGGCCACCGGAGCCCATGTCCTGGTCGTTGACGTCGAGCGTGGCCGCGTTGGACGGGCTGAAGAAGTCCTTCGCCGACAGGGCACCGTTGGCGTCCACGGCCAGTCGCACGACTGACTGGGACAGCTGCTGTGGCGGGTTGCTGCCCGGCGCGTTCGGCGCGGTGAGACCGTTGCCCGTGGACAGGAATATGCGTCCCGAACCGTCGGAGACCAGACCACCCCCACCCTGCCAGATGCCCGCCTCGTAGCTGCTCGGCCCGGACTGGTCCGACCACATGTTGATGGCCTTCGAGCTGAGGTTGACCCCGGCGATCCAGCCGACGTACGAGCCGTAGTCGCACTGGGAGCCGAAGGCCAGGTAGACCGCACCGTCGAGCAGTAGCAGGCCGGGCCGCTGGTTGACGTTCTCGGCCTGGAACGGGTGCGACGGGTCGTTCGCCGGCGTGCCCACGATCTTCACCGGCCAGCCGGCGCGCTCGGCCCCGGTCGACGGGTTGACCGCGTGCAGGTACCAGTTGGGGTGGTAGGCGTCCGGCCCGTCGTTCACCTTCGTCGTCAGGTAGACGTACCCGGTCGCCGGGTCGTAGACCCCGGTGGAGGTGTTGCCGAGGTTCGGGGTCAGGTCGGCGCAGCCGACCGTGCTGGCCGGCCAGGCTGGGCCGAAGTTGTCGGTCCACTTAATGGCGCCGGTCGCCACGTCCAGCCCGTAGACGTAGTCGTTCTCGGTGCCCACGACTACGGTGCCGCCGAGGACCAGCGGCTGGGCGTACACCTGGCCGTTGACGGTGGTGGCGAACAGTTGCCCGAAGTTGCTGCCCGACACGGCGCTCGCGCTCAGGCCCGGTTCGGACTGATCCCATCCGGTGCGCAGCTGATCTTGCGACGCGGTGAACTCGTCGGCTCGTGCGGACCGCGCGGAGTCCCAGGTGAGGTTGACCAACCCGGCGAGCATCGCGAGGGCGACCACGGCCCGACCCGCCAGGCGGACGGCTCGGCTGCCGGTGCGACGGTGCCGGGCCCTCCACCGGTACGGCCGTGACCCGAACGCCGCTGTGCCACCCGTCATCGCGCTTGCCCCTTCGTTACGGCTAGCATCGTCCCCGCTCCCCCGCTCTCGTCCCGACCCGTCGGCACGGCAACCGGGCCGAGCCAACGTATTGCAGCGGGTACAGTTTTCACTCCCGTAACGACGTTTGGCTGGGCCCGACTCGCATGCCCTGAGGTTCAGGGGTGCATCATGTTAGCGTGTGGCGTGGCTAGGACCACGACGCGTCCCCAGGCAATGTGGCCTCCCGTCCCGCCGTCACGCCACACCCCGGTCGCCCGTCATGGATCCGCCGTTTGTATGGTTTTTTGGTCCCAGACGGTTGTCCGGTCCGCGAGGGTCGTTGCGGCCGGGCTGCTCGGCGTGATCCTGCTGTTCGCCGCGGCATCCTGTGGGGTTCGGCTCGACCCGGCGACCCGTCCGAGCCAGGTGGATTCCGGAATCGTCTACCGCGACGGACAGTCGCTGATGCTCGACGGGCAGCCATACCGGTTCGTGGGCTTCAACGCCTTCGGGATGGAGGGCTGTGAGACCGGTACACCCTGGACGCGGTCGCAACTCGACGCGTACTTCGGCGCGCTTCCGGCCAACTCAATGACTCGCACGTGGGCCTTCCGGCCGTGGGGAACCGAGCCGCTGGAACGGATTGTGGCCTCCGCGACGTCACATCACCAGCGGCTGATCCTGTCGTTGGCCGATGGTCCCAGCGACTGCGAAACGGACGGCGCTCCACTCGACGCGGAGGGTCATCCGGAGCACGGCAGTGGCAAGACCGCCGACTGGTACGGATCGGGCTACCGCCAGACGTACCTGCCGTGGGTGCGCGAGGTCGTGGGCCTTTACGCCGACTCGCCGACCATCGGCATGTGGGAGGTCATGAACGAGCCGGGCGCGCACATCAGCATTGACCCGGCGGTGCTCAAAGCGTTCCTGGACACGGCCGCCGAGGCGGTCAGGCGCGTTGATCCGCGCCATCTCGTGGAAACTGGCATGCTCGGCAACTACGCCTCCGCTGCGGTGGACTACCGGCTCATCGACAGCGGTCCCGACATCGACGTTGGCAGCATTCACGAGTACGACTACGACTTCGAGAGTAGCAATGTCATCGTTTCGACCCATCTCGCCCCCGCGTTGCAGTCCGCGTCCATGGCGAACAAGCCGCTGATCGTCGGCGAGACGGGGGTCATGTCCGGGCCGGCGGGCTGCAGAACGTCACCGGACGTGCGGGCCAGCGTCGCACGGCAGAAGCTCGACGGCTACTTCGAGGCCGGCGTCGCCGGTGTGCTGATGTGGAACTACTCGCTCGCTCCGGCGAGGTCCTGCAGCTACGACATCGGTCCGAACGACCCGATCGTTAAGGTCGTGGGTCAATATCGTGTACCGGGGGCATGAGCGCCTCGTACCATCGCTTCTCCGGCATAACGGTCAAGGCGTGGCGAGTCTGTCCTGGGCACGTGAACGCCGAGGTCGGACGGTAGGCTCGGGCGGCGATCGAAGGAGTCAAGAAGAACATGCAACCGGTCCCCCCTCCAATGGGTGCGCCCCGGACGCCCACGGGTCGAGCCCGGCCCATGGCCCCGCCGACCAGAGCCGAGGAACTCTGGGGACTGCACCGCCTGCCACAGGGGGCGCCGCGTACGTACGTGGCGAGCCGGATGGGTGACGACCCCAAGCCGGAGGTCCTGGAAGCTGCCCGGGCCGCTGCCCCCGGCGGCCCACCCTGGTGGGCCGTCGCGCTGCCCGTGGCGCTGGTCACCGGCGCGGTCACCTACCTCGGCTCCGGTCGGCAGATGTGGATCGACGAGTACGTGACGACCTATGTCACCCGGTTGTCCCGCCACGACCTGCTGCATCTGCTGCGCAACCAGGACCTCGTGCACTCGGTTTACTACCTGCTGATTCGCCTCTGGACCGGGATCTTCGGGCACACCGTGTTCGACTTCCGGCTGCCGTCGATGATCGGCATGGCCGTCGCCGGCGCCTCCATCGCGGTGCTCGGCAGGAGGCTGCACAGCGGCTGGGCGGGACTGGGCGCCGGCTTGATGTTCGCGGCGTTGCCGAGCGTGTCCCGGTACGGCCAGGAGGCTCGCTCGTACGCCTGGGTCGTCGCCCTCACCTGCCTCGCCACGATCGCCCTGACATTCGCCCTCGCGCGGCCCTCGATACTGCGCTGGTCCGGGTACGGGCTGCTCGCGCTCGGGCTCACCTACCTGCACTTCGCGGCCGCAATGGTCCTGCTGCCGCACGCCGTGCTGGCGCTCGCGGCGTCCCGTAAGAGCCGGGAAGGACAGTTCCGTGGCTGGGCGGTGACGGCCACCATCGTCGCGGTGATGGCCGCGCCGTTCCTCTACGAGGCGTCGAAGCAGAGCGGTCAGGTCGACTGGATCAAGTCGGACGGGGCGGCCATCCAGCGGTACCCGGTGGAGCTGTTCGGATCCCAGGTCGTCGCCTCAATCCTGGTGATTCTCGGCCTGCTCGGGGCGATGAGGCTGGCTCGGACCAGACCCGGTGTCTCGGTGGCGCTGCTGGTCTGGGCGCTGGTGCCACCGTTCGTCAGCTACTTCACGGTCGGCTTCGCGCACCTGTTTCTGGCCAAGTACGCACTGTTCACGCTGCCGGCGTGGACCCTGCTCGCCGCTGCCACCTTCACCCCGGCTAAGGGCACCGGGCGCTGGTTCGCCGCGCTGCAGGTCGTCACAGCCCTGGCAGCCGTGGCCGTCCTGGCGGCGGCCGGCCTCCCTGGGCAGCGGATCGTGCGGGAGAGCCCACTGGCCGGCGAGCCTGACTTCCACTCGGCGGCCGCCGTGGTCGACTCCGGCTATCAGTCCGGAGATGGCATCGTGTACGCCGGCACGTACCGGATCGCCCGAATTCCGTTCGGCTACGAGCTGCACCGTGCTACACCGACGGACGTCTATGTGGCGGTGACGCCACAGCAGAACGGATGGTTCTACCCGCAGGACTGCGCCGATCCCGTGAAGTGTCTCGGCACCACCCCACGGGTCTGGCTGGTCGTTACCAACTTCAGCGACGACGACTACTACGGGCTCCCGTCCCGCGAGGCTGACGCGCTGAAGCAGGGCTATGCGGCCACCTCGAGGACGAAGTTCACGAACATCAGGGTTGTGCTACTTGTCCGGAAACCCGCCTAGTCGCGCGATCCGCGGAATCGGGCCCGAGTTGGTGTCGGGACGAGTTCGTTAGATCGCATCGAGGTCTCAATCACAGGAGGATTGGCCCGAAATCGGAGCATCCAGGGTAAGAAACGAGCGATGTCCTGCTGGCGTGGGACAGACTGCTTCGCTTAGCCTGTCCCGTCGAACACGGCTACGGGGGATATCCGCATGACACGCTCATCGCCTACGCGTCCGATTCGAACCGAGTTCGCGCCGCGGGCCGGTGTGCGGCGGGGCTCGTCGCCACGGGACAGAAGGCTGCTGGAGGGTGCCCACACGGCCGTACTGCCTCGGGTGCGTACCGGGCACGAATCCGACTGGGGCCCACCCAAGGTTCAACGCACCGTCCGGCAGATGGCCCGTCGGCACGCGTCATGGCGTCCAGGCCTCTGGTCCATAGCCGGATGGTTTCTTGTCATCCTCTTCGTAACCGGCTGGTTCGCGCTGGCTACCCACGGTCCGCTCGGCTGGCCGGTAACGGTCATGTGGACCTGGCCCACGCTGTCGACGATTCTCGGGATCTTCGGGATCGTCCGGACCCGTCGGTACCTCCGGCGGAACCGTCGTCTGCTCGAGGACGACGAGGTGTTCATCTGCCACGACCAGCTGATCGTCGTCGTTCCGACCATCGGTCGTCACGACACGTACCCCGCGCTGGACCGGTCGGTTCGTTCCTACGTGGACGGCCTGCCGGCCTGCTTTCCCCGGCTACGGATAGACGTGGTGGTTGAGGAGGGCTGCGAGGCGTTCGAGGACATCGCCCAGCTGGCCCGATCGAGCCCGTACATCCGGGTGGTCGTAGTGCCCAAGCGCTACCTGACGCCGAACGGCACCCGGTTCAAGGCGCGGGCGAACCATTTCTCGCACGAACTGCGCATCGCCGAGGGCGAGGCTCGCGATGACGTGTGGGTACTGCACATGGATGACGACACCGGCGTCGGGCTCGACACGGCGATCGCGATGGCCCAGTTCATCGAGAAGCAGCGCTGGGCGGGCGCTGACGCGAAGCACCTGGCGCAGGGCATCCTCACCTACCCCAGAGAGAACGCCGTCAACCGGCTGACCTGGCTCGCCGACGCGGTACGGCCGGCCGACGACATCTCTCGGTTCTCGTTGTTCACCGGCTCGGGGCGTCCGCTCGCCGGTCTACACGGCGAGCTCCTCCTGGTCCGTGCCTCGATCGAGGCCGGCATCGGCTGGGACTTCGGCCCGGCCGCGATCGTGGAAGACGCTCAACTGGCGTTGACCTTCTGCCGGTTGCACCCGGGCCGGAGCGCATGGTTCCAGGGCCGCTGCTACGGGGCCTCACCGGCGACCGTCCGTGACTTCATCAAGCAACGGGAGCGGTGGGCCTGGGGACTGGTGGCCTTGGCATTCAACCGGTCCCTGCCGCTACGTCACCGGGTGCTGCTGGCCTACTCGGTGATGTCCTGGATCGCGGGCCCCTTGCAGCATGTCGTGGTCGTGCTCGCGGTCGGATTTCTGATCGGCGACGTCAACACCACGCCGGTGTCGCTGTTCATCCTGCCCGCCTGGGCGCTCAACATGGCCTATACCGTGTGGATGTACCGCGAGGGTTTGAAGATCAACGCGATGGTGTCCCACACGGGCCGGCGTAAGTGGTGGGAGCGGATCGGCGTCATCGTCCTGATCCCGCTGTTCGCGCTCATCGAGGGACTCGGTGGGTTTCTCGGCCTGATCAGGTTTGTACGCCGGGCGGAGAACAAGTTCGTCGTGATTGCGAAGCCCGCGTGAGGAGTAGCTCCCGGACTGGGCGGCTGGCGCTGCTTGCCGTCGCCATCGTCTATCTCGTGACTGCCTGCTCCATCCCCTCGCGCCCCGCGTGGTGGCCAACGAAGGCGTCGCCGAAAGCGCGCGGCCCGGCGGCCAGCGTGTCGGGCGACGGGGGCGGGAACGCGTCCCCGCCGGTGGTCGCCCATCCGTGGCAGCAGGGCGAAACCCAGCGGGGCGTCCAGATCTACTGGGAGGACACCGCCACCGACTCCGATGAGGTCGTGCGCGCCAAGGCACGACGGGCACTGGACTACATCGTCTCGCTCAACGCAGACTCGATTGCAGTGTCGTTCCCCTTCTACACGTCCGGAATCAAATCCAACGACATCATGAGCGGGACACAGACCCCCAGCCCCGAACGCCTGAGCATCCTGCTCGACGAGGCTGCGAAGAGTCGTCTCCGCGTGGCAATCCGTCCCATCCTCAATGAGGACGCCCTGACCAGGCAGGACCCGGTGGCTTGGCGCGGGACCATCCAGCCGTCCAGCCGCGCCACCTGGTTCGCGAACTACCAGAAGTTCCTGCTGCCCTACGCGCAGGTTGCCGAAGCTCAGCACGCAGCCACGTTCGTGATCGCCACCGAATTCAACTCACTGCAGGGCGACACCCATTGGACCGGCCTGGTGAACGCGGTGTCCGGCGTCTTCCACGGCGAACTGCTGTATTCGATGAACTACGACGTATTCACGCAGCGTGGTGTGAAGTCCCCGGTACCCACGGTGGGCGTGGATGCCTATCCGGAGCTTCATCTCCCCGATAGTGCGTCCGTCGCCTCCCTCGTCAGCGGCTGGAACGCGTGGCTGGACAAGAAGCAGACCGGGCCGACCCCGAACGTCGTCCTCACGGAGGCCGGCATCCCGGCCCAGAACAACGCCTACGCCAAGCCGGGAAGTTGGGGCACCAGCTCCCAACCGCTGAACCTCGACGTGCAGGTCCACTGGTACCAAGCTGTTTGCCAGTTCGTCCAGCAGCGGCAAATCGGCGGGATCTACTGGTGGAACATCAATTTCGACGCCGATCCGGCGAACACATCCCCCACACAGAAGGACCGCCTGACGTTCGTCGGTCGCCCGGCCGCTGACCAGATCAAGACGTGCTTCGCACAGATGTCCAGATAGTGTTCCCCCGGCGTGCGGGCCTGGTGAGCGGCGGCCCGGTACCGAGGCGCCTTCGTCGAGGACAGCTAGAGTGGACGGTCATGAGCGTTGTTCCGGGCACTGGCGTCGACCGTCCGCTGTTGGCCCGCATCACCGGACCCGGAGACCTCAAGAAGCTCACCCCGGCGGAGCTGTCCGTGCTGGCCGGGGAGGTACGCGACTTCCTGGTGAGTAAGGTCTCCCGCACGGGAGGGCACCTCGGCCCGAACCTCGGCGTGGTGGAGCTGACCCTGGCGCTGCACCGGGTGTTCGACTCGCCGAATGACCGCATCTTGTTCGATACCGGACATCAAGCCTATGTCCACAAGATGGTGACCGGTCGGCAGGAGGGCTTCGACCTGCTGCGTCAGCGGGGCGGGCTGTCCGGGTACCCGAGCCGGGCCGAGTCCGAGCACGACATGATCGAGAACTCGCACGCCTCAACCGCGCTGTCCTACGCCGATGGGCTCGCCAAGGCGTACGCGCTGCGGGGCGAAGGCCGGCACGTGGTGGCCGTCGTCGGCGACGGGGCGCTCACCGGCGGCATGTGCTGGGAGGCGCTGAACAACATCGCGGCCGCCCGCAACCCGCTGGTGATCGTGGTCAACGACAACGGCCGCTCGTACGCGCCGACCATCGGCGGCCTGGCCGACCACCTGGCCGCGCTGCGCCTGAACCCCGGTTACGAGAAGGTGCTCGACGTCGTCAAGGAGGCGTTGGGTCGTACCCCGCTGGTCGGCGCCCCGCTGTACGAGGCACTGCACGCCGTGAAGAAGGGCATCAAGGACGCGGTCGCCCCGCAGGCGATGTTCGAGGACCTCGGCATCAAGTACGTCGGCCCGGTCGACGGGCACGACATCGCCGCGGTCGAGTCGGCCCTGCGGCGGGCCAAGCGGTTCGGCGGCCCGGTCATCGTGCACGCGGTGACCCGCAAGGGCTACGGGTACCGGCCGGCCGAGGACGACGAGGCAGACTGCCTGCACGGGCCGGGCGCCTTCGACGTGCGTACCGGCAAGCTGCTGGCCCCGCCGTCGCTCAAGTGGACCAGCGTCTTCGCCGACGAACTAGTGGCGCTCGCCGCCGAGCGGCCGGACCTGGTCGGTGTCACCGCGGCGATGGCCGAGCCCACCGGCGTCGCCAAGCTCATGCGCGCACACCCCGAGCGGGCCTTCGACGTCGGCATCGCCGAGCAGCACGCGGTGACCTCGGCCGCCGGCCTGGCCATGGGCGGCATGCATCCGGTCGTGGCGGTCTACGCGACCTTCCTCAACCGGGCCTTCGACCAGGTCGTCATGGACGTCGCCATGCACCGGCTGCCGGTGACCTTCGTCCTCGACCGGGCCGGCATCACCGGGCCGGACGGTCCGAGCCACTACGGCATCTGGGACATGGCCGCGTTCGGCGTGGTACCGGGCCTGCGCATCGCCGCTCCCCGCGACGCCGCCACGCTGCGCGCCGAGCTGCGCGAGGCGGTCGAGGTGTCGGACGGGCCGACCATCGTGCGGTTCCCGACCGGTTCGGCACCGGCCGACCTGCCGGCCGTCGACCGCGAGGGGCCGCTGGACATCCTGTACCGGGACCCGGCGCGCGACGTGCTGCTGGTGGCGGTGGGCGCCTTCGGGCACCTCGCCGTGGAGGCCGCCGGGCGGGTGGCCGGGCAGGGGTACGGCGTGACCGTGGTCGACCCCCGATGGGTACGCCCGATCCCGGCCGAGCTGGTCGAGCTGGCCCGCCGGTACCGGCTGGTGGTGTGCGTGGAGGACGGCATCCGCACGGGTGGGGTCGGAGAGGCGCTCGGCCAGGCCCTGCGCGACGCCGGGGTACCGGTACCGCTGACCGCCCTCGGGGTACCGGCCGGATGGCACCCGCACGGCACCCGCGCCGAGATCCTAGGCGACCTCGGGCTGACCGCGCAGGACGTGGCCCGCACGGTGGTCGAGACGGTGTCCGGGCTGGAGGCGGTGTCCGGGCTGGAGGCGGCCGACAGCCCGCTGGCACCGCAGACCCGTGACGGCGGAGCGCCGGTCCGCAACTGAAGGAAGGATCGCGGCGGCCGGCTCCGCACGCACACTGGGGAGCATGGCGGCCGGTACCCTCATCGAACTGGACGTGGACCCCGTCGCCGGTCCCGAGGCTGAACCGGGGCTACCGCCCGGCTGGCGGCGGGTGGCCCGGGTCGCCTTCCTCGCGGTCGCTTGCGTCGCGAGCCTGGTCGCGGCCCAGCCGCTGCAGTCGGCCCGTCTGACCCCGGTCGCCTCGCTGAACACCCCGCCGATGCTGAGCGAGCGGGTGGCCGGCGACATGATGTACGCGATCGTGTCCGACACCCCGGTGACCCTGGACGCCTATCGGCTGTCCGACGCGACGCTGCGCTGGAGCATCCCGCTGCCCATCGGGGACAGCGCGGCATCGGTGGAGGTGTCCCCGGCATTCCCCTCGACCGTGCTGGTCAACTCGGCGGACCCGACGACGCGCGGTGACCGGACCGCCGCCGTCGACGCGTCGAGCGGCCGGCTGCTGTGGCGTTCGCGGTCGTTCCGGGTGACCCAGATCAACTCGGGCGCCGCCGCGCTGCTCGCCGACGACGTCAGCACCGGGCGGCGGTACCGGCAGGTCGACGCGCGTACCGGTCGCGAACTGTGGAGCTACGAGGTGCCCACCGGCTGGACCACCGCCCTGCCGGACGACCCGCCGGGGTCCGATACCGAGCGGCACCTGGTCGCGGTGTCGCCGACCGGGGCGGCCCGCTCGCTGGAGCTGACCACCGGGCGGCAGGTCGCCGCCGCCGAGGTCGAGGTCGGCGCACCGGCCGCGGCGGAGGCCGGCGACCCGGCCGGCTCCGGGCTGGACCGGGACTCCTCGCTCAACAACGGCCCCAGCCTGATGATCCGCGGCGACGAACTGCTCGTGGGGTACGAGGACGCGGCCACCGGGCAGTCGTCCCTGAGCGGGTACCGGACGGACACGCTCGGTCCACTGTGGACGATCCCGGTGCAGTCGCTGACCCTGCGCGTCGACGGCTGTGGCGTGCTGCTGTGCCTGGGGGAGTCGGGTCGGGTCCGGGCGCTGCGCGCGGACACCGGGGCGGTGGTGTGGACCGGCAAGGGCTGGCCGGGCGTTGTCGGGGTACTGGACCACTGGCTGTACACGGTCTCCGACCTCGCCGCGTCCTACGGGTACTGGCCGGGCCCGGCCCGGCTGATCGACCCGCGTACCGGCCGGACGGACCTGGACCTGGGCAAGTGGCGGCTGGTCAGCGAGCCCGACCCGGCCGGCCGCCCGGCCCTGTTCGAGCTGACCGAGTCGGGTACCGGACGGATCTGGCTGGGTACCCTCGGCACCGGCCCGAGCGTCCAGCCGCTCGGTACCATCGCCGACCTACCGTCCGGTACCTGCGACGCCGGCCCGGCGTACATCGTCTGCCTGACCACCGGCCAGCTGGTGAGCATCTGGCGGTACCGCACCTGACGATGGCAACCTGAGCAGACACAGATCGAAGTGGCGGGTGTCTGCGACGGTGGTGATCGACCTCGGCGAAGACTGGACCGTTGCCGACGAACGACGGGCCGGTCAGCGCTTCCGCCCGCCGCCCCGCGGCCTGCTGGCGGTCCTCGTCCTCGTGGCGGTTGTACTGCTGACCGGGGCGTCGGCCGCGACCCGGGCGCCGTTCGTCGCGGTGGGCTCCGTCCAGATCGACGGAACCTCCGCGACGGAGGTCGGCGACGGCGCCATCTTCGTCGGCACGATGACCAACGGCGACCGCACGGTCAGCCGGTACCCGCTGGCCGGCGGGGCGCAGGTCTGGACCGTCAGCGTGCCCGGGCCGCCGGAGTCCCTGCTCTACCTCCCCGGTCCGCGCACCCTGATGGTGCAGTCCTACGACGTCGAGGCCAACCACGCCCGGATCGCCATGCTCGACGCGGCGAGCGGCCGTCAGCTGTGGGTCTCCTCGGGCCAGCCGATGGTGGACGGATGGGACACCGCGACCGGTGCGATGGTGGTCGACTTCGACGACGTGGGAGCCGGCGTGGCGACCTACACCGACCTGCGCACCGGGCAGGCCGTGTGGTCGCGGGCGGTCCCGGCCGGTACCCAGGTCGTGCCGACCGACGATCAGACCCCGGCCGACGCCCACGGGTACGTGGTCGCCGAGGCGGACGGGACGGTCACGCTGCTCGCGGCGCGGACCGGCGTGGTGCTCGCCGCCATGCGGGTGGCCCGCCTCGCACCCGACAACCCCGCGGACTTCGAACCGGACCGGCAGTCGATCGTGAATGTCGTCGGCGACCGGCTGATCGTGCTGCGTCAGTTGGGCGCGCTGAAGGCGACTCTCGACAGCTACACGCTGCCCGGGCTGCGCCACCAGTGGACGCGGGCGGGTGCGCTGTCCGGATTCCCCGGCGGCTGCGGACCCGTCCTGTGCCTGGCGGAGTCGAACGAGCTTGTCGGTTTGGACCCGGCGACGGGTACCACGCGCTGGCACGCGCCGGGCTGGGTGTGGGCGGAGGAGCTGGGCGGCGGCCGGCTTCTCGGGTACCGGCCGGGCAACGGGCAGCAGGCCGGCATCCTCGACTCCGCCACCGGCCGGCTGCTGCTGGACCTGGGCGACTGGGTGCCGATCCGGGGCATCGGGAAGCCCGAGCTGCTCAAGGCGCCGGACCGGGGCAACTACCGGTACACCTGGTTCGCCGCGCTGGAGCCCGGCGTACCCGGGGTGCGGGTGCTGACCCGGCTGGCGGGCGTGGGTACCCCCGGGTGTGACCCACACGGCGACCTGCTGGTGTGCCGAACGCTCGACGCCCGCCTGCAGGTGTGGCGGTACCGGCGGTGATCGACCTCGGCGTGGTGGGCGCGGACGCCCCGCCCGCCGTGGTCGCCTCGAGGGGAACCGGGCGCCGCCCGCGCCGGTCGGTGGCGGTGCTGACCGCGCTCGTGCTGTGCCTGCTCGGGCTGGCCGGCGGCCGGGCGCCCGGCGCGGCCGGGCTCTCGGCGGTGGCCACCGTGCCGGCGCTGGCGGGTTCGAAGTTCGCGATGCTCGACGGCGTGCTCTACGTCGCCGAGGCGGCGCCCACCGGCAACCGGATCACTGCGTACCGGCCACGGGACGGCCGGCTGCTGTGGTCGACCCCGGTGTCGGTGCTCGCCAGCCTGGTCGGCTTCCAGTCCAGCGGCGGGGTGCTGCTGGCCTCGATGGCCGCACCCGGCGTCAGCGGCGATCAGACGGTCGCCCTGGACCAGCGGACCGGCGCGGTGCTCTGGCACAACGCGGATATCCTCGCGGCCGTGGTACCGGCGGACGGGCGGGCGCTGCTGGCCTCCCTGTACACGGTCTACGGTGGTACCGACCTGGACACCGTGGTGGCCTCGGACCGGCTGGGTTTCATGGTCACGGCGGTGGGGCTGCGGGACGGCCGGACGGCGTGGACCTACGCGCTCGGGCCCGGCTGCCAGTACAGGGTGGAATCGGCTTCCGCCGCCGGGGCGCGGATGGCGGCGCTGTGCGCAGGTCCGCCGACGGTCACCGGCGCCGGGGCGACCAGCGCCGGCGACCTGCGGATCGTCGACCTGGCGACCGGGCACGAGGAGCGGAGCATCGCCCTGACACTGCCGGTGGTCCAGGCGCCGGCCCCGTTCCGGCCGGTGCTGTCCGTGGCGCTCGGCCGGGTGCTGGTCGGTGTCCCCCGGGCTGACGGGGCGCAGCTGACCGCGTACGACCCGGCGACCCTCCGTCCACTGTGGACACACCGGATGAGCGACAACGACTACGGGGCAACACCCTGCGCCGACGCGCTGTGCCTGTCCGACGGCAGCGGGCTCACCGTGGTCGACCCGGGTACCGGCGCCGTGCGCTGGCGTACCGCGGAGCGCGCCTACACGCAACCGCCCGGGCTGCTGGCCGGCCGGCTGCTCGTCGAGCCGGTCGGTGGCGCGCAGGCGATGCTCGTGGACGTGGGTACCGGCGGGCCGGTACTGGACCTCAGTGGCTGGCGCGCGGTGAACGCCGACCCGGACGGCACCCCCGTCTTCGCGCGCTGGCAAAGTCCCCCCGACGGCCGGGTCTGGTTCGCCACGGTCACCGGCGACCCGCTGGCCGTCCGGCTGATCGGCGCCGCCCGGGACGTGCTGCAGGACGGGTGTGGCACGGACGGTCCCTACCTGGCCTGCCAGACCCTGGACGGCGACCTGCGCTTGTGGCGGTACCGGCGGTAGCCACCTGCGCCTTTGCGGCCGGGCCGGCTCCGGTTACCGTTTGGATCGAGGGGAGGCGGGCTGGTGCGGGTACTGGTGGTGGAGGACGAGCGCAACCTCGCCGACGCGATCGGCCGGGGCCTGCGCCGTGCGGGCATGGCCGTGGACGTCGCGTACGACGGCCGGGCCGGTCACGAGCTGGCCTTCGTCACCCGGTACGACGTGATCGTCCTGGACCGCGACCTGCCCGGCGTGCCGGGCGACGAGATCTGCGCCGACCTGGTCGCCTCGGGCGCGCTGACCCGGGTGCTGATGCTCACCGCCAGCGCCAGCGTCGCCGACCGCGTCGAGGGGCTCGGCCTGGGCGCGGACGACTACCTGGCCAAGCCGTTCGCCTTCGACGAGCTGGTCGCCCGGGTCCGCGCGCTCGGCCGGCGGGCCACCCCGGCCGCGCCGCCCGTGCTGGCAATCGGCGACCTGGTGCTCGACCAGGCCCGCCGCTCGGTCACCCGGGCCGGCCGGACGCTTGAGCTGACCCGCAAGGAGTTCGGCATCCTGGAGGAGCTCATCAAGGCCCGCGGCGGCGTGGTCTCCAGCGAGGAGCTGCTGGAGCGGGTCTGGGACGCCAACGCCGACCCGTTCACCACGACCGTCCGGGTCACCGTCATGACGCTGCGCAAGAAACTCGGCGACCCACCGCTCATCGAGACCGTGGTCGGCGCCGGCTACCGGGTCACCCTGCCGGAAGCGGTCAGATGATGGGCCGGGCCACCGTCTACGACGCCCGGCCCGAACGCGGCGGCCTGCGCCCCACCCTCCGCCTGCGCCTGACGTTGCTCAACGGCATTCTGCTGGTCGGCGCGGCCGCGCTGCTGGTGATCCTGGCCGCGTTGCTGGTCGCCCAGGCGGTGCACCCGGCCCACGAGCTCGCCGCCGGTACCCAGGTGCGGCTGTCCGACGGGCGGGTACTGGATGCCCAGCAGTGGCAGCGCCAGTTGCTGGCCTCCGCGGAGGTCGAGCTGCTGGCGAAGGGGTTCGTGACGGTACTGGCGATCAGCGTCGTCGGGGTGGCCGGCGCGTACGTGGTGGCCGGCCGGGCGCTGCGCCCGTTGCACCGGGTCACCTCGACCGCCCGCCGGCTGTCCGGCGAGACGATGGACCAGCGCATCCTCTACAGCGGCGCGGACGACGAGGTGGCCGAGTTGGCCGCGACGTTCGACGCGATGCTGGACCGGCTCAACGAATCGTTCGAGAGCCAGAAGCGGTTCGTCGCCAACGCCTCGCACGAGCTGCGCACCCCGCTGGCCGTCATGCGTACCGAGATCGACGTGACGCTGTCCGACCCGGACGCCGACGTCGCCGAGTACCGGCGGATGGCCACCGTGGTGCGCGACGCCTCGGAGCGCGCCAACAATCTGGTCGAGGCCCTGCTGGTGCTGGCCCGTACCGAGGCGCAGGCCGGCCGCCGGCTGGTCCGCAAGGTACCGGCCGACCTGTCCGCGGGCGTCTCCTCGGCGCTGGCCGCGGTGCAGCAGGAGACCGGCCGCCTGGGCCTGGTCGTGGACGTGGACCTGCAGCCGGCCCCGGTCGTCGGCGACCCGAGCCTGCTCGACCGGCTGGCCGGCAACCTCATCGAGAACGCGGTGCGGTACAACCACCTGCAGGGGCGGCTGTGGGTACGCACGTCGTCCGACGACCAGTACGCGACGCTGGTCGTGGGGAACACCGGTTTCGAGGTGGACCAGGTGGACGTGCCCGGGCTGTTCGAGCCGTTCCGCCGGGGCGGCCGGGAGCGCACCGGGGTACGCGGCGCGGGGCTGGGCCTGTCGATCGTGCGGGCGGTGTGCGACGCGCACGGGGGTACCGTCACGGCCGTCGCGCTGCCCGGCGGCGGCCTGGAGGTCACCGTCGCCCTGCCGGCGGCCGCGACGACCCCGGTCGTGGCCGCGTCTGCGAGCGTGCCCGCTCCCCGGTAGTTTGAGCCCGTGGAGCATTCGATCGTGCTGGTCCTCGGCGTGGCCGGCAGCGGCAAGACCACCGTCGGCGCGATGCTCGCCGGCAAGCTCGGCTGGCAGTACGCCGACGCCGACGACTTCCACCCGGTGGCCAACGTGGAGAAGATGGCGGCCGGCCACCCGCTGACGGACGCGGACCGGTGGCCCTGGCTGCAGGCGATGGCGGCGTGGATCGACGTGCAGATCGCCGCCGGCCAGCCCGCGGTGGTCAGCTGCTCGGCGCTGAAGCGGGCGTACCGCGACGTGATGCGCCGCCCCGAGGTGCAGATGGTCTACCTGCACGGCAGCCCGGACCTGATCGCGGCCCGGCTCACCTCGCGGCAGGGCCACTTCTTCAAGAGGGAGATGCTGGACAGCCAGTTCGCCACGCTCCAGGAACCGGAGCCGGACGAGCACGTCATCACGGTGTCCATCGACGGCACGCCGCTGCAGGTGGTCGACGCGATTCTGGCTCAGCTCACAAAATAGGGGCCATGACGGTCTCGATCAGGAACATCACCTTCGACTGCGCTGACCCCTGGGCGCTGTCCGAGTTCTGGAGCAAGATCACCGGGTGGCCCCGGCATCCGGAGAACGTCCCGACCGACGAGGAGGTGCTGCTGGTGGCGCCGCAGGGCGCCTACCCGCGGCTGCTGTTCATCCGGGTACCGGAGGCGAGGACGGTGAAGAACCGCGTGCACCTGGACGTGCAGCCGGACGTTCCCCGGGACGACCAGGTGGCCGCGCTGCTGGAGTCGGGCGCGACCCTCGTCGCCGACCATCGCCAACCGGACGGGGGCGGCTGGGTATGGCTCGCGGACCCGGAGGGCAACGACTTCTGCGTGGAGCGCTCGGCGGCCGAGCGCGCGGCCATGGGATCGCCGGCCTAGACCGGCGGTGAGCCGGGCGGCGCCCCGCCGTCCCGCGAGGCGCCGCCCGGCAGTCTGGGTCAGGCCGGCAGGCTCGCCACGCCCGGCGGCAGGAAGCGCGGCTGCGCGTACCCGGCACGGTCCAGGTACGGCGTGATGCCGCCGAGGTGGAACGGCCAGCCGGCGCCCAGGATCATGCAGAGGTCGATGTCCCGGGCATCGGCCACCACGCCCTCGTCCAGCATCAGCCGGATCTCCTCCACCAAAGCCCGCAGCGCCCGGTCCCGTACCTGCTCGGCCGTCAGCGGCTGGTCGCCGACCACGAGCAGCGCGGCCACCTCCGGGTCGACGCTTCCGTCCCGGTCGGTCAGCGGCCTGCCGGCCTCGACGATCCGGCCGAGGTTGTCGCTGATCCCGAAGCGGTCGGGGAACGCCTCGTGCAGCGTCTGCGCCACGTGCCGGGCGACGGCCGGGCCGACCATGGTCAGCAGGGGCAGCGGCCGCATCGGCAGGCCCAGCGGGTCGAGCGCCTCGTTGGCCACGTCCAGCGGGGTACCGGCGTCGACCGCCGCGAACGTCTCGCCGAGGAACCGGGT
>CAZYCD010000048.1:0-24485 GCA_964645345.1 uncultured Micromonosporaceae bacterium | reverse complement strand
CCCACGAACGAATCTGGAATCTCGCGCCGTTCGGCCCTCGGCCTGTTCGGCGCGACCGCCGCCGGTACCGCCGCACCGGCGCTGATCGGCTCGGCGCCCGCCGGAGCCAACCCGGCCCATCAGGACCTCAGCGGGCTCACCACCGGCTCCGCTACCACGCCCGTGCAGGGCCTCCACCTGCAGTTCGGCGCCGATCCCACAAGCCAGATGGTTGTCTCGTGGATCACCGACCAGGCGGTCACGAACCCGCGGGTGTTCTACGGCACGCTGGCCGATGGCTTGGGCAGGCGCGTACAGGCCGTGACCAAGACGTACGTCGACGGCACCTCGCAGCGCACCGTCTGGGTACACCACGCTGCGATCAGCGGCCTGCACCCGGACACGGACTACCTATACGCGGCGCAGCACGACGGGGCGACACCGGACTCCGGCACGTTCCGCACGGCGCCGCGCGGCCGCGCGGCCCTCACGTTCACCAGCTTCGGCGACCAGGCGGTGCCGTCCACGACCTGGTCGACGTTCGACACCACCGGTGCCCCGGCCTTCAACGCGAACACGACACCGGCCTCGGGCGACGTCGTCGTTGGCATCGAGAAGGTCGCACCGCTGTTCCACCTGCTCAACGGCGACCTGTGCTACGCGAACCTCGACATCGACCGGGTCCGTGTGTGGAACGAGTTCTTCACCAACAACACCCGGTCGGCGCGGTTCCGGCCGTGGATGCCGGCCGCCGGCAACCACGAGATCGAGCAACTCAACGGGCCGCTCGGGTTCGGCGCGTACCAGACCTACTTCGAGCTGCCCTCAACGGAGACCGACGCGGAGCTGGACAACCTCTGGTACGCCTTCACCGTCGGCGCGGTGCGGGTGATCGTCGTGCAGAACGACGACAACGCCCTGCAGGACGGCGGCGACTACTACGTCAGCGGCTACTCCGGCGGCCGCCAGCTGACCTGGCTGGAGAACCAGCTCGCCGCGGCGCGCAAGTCCCGTGACATCGACTGGATCGTCGTCATGGGTCATCAGGTGATGGTCAGCTCGTCCGACGCCAACGGCGCCGACCTCGGCCTGCGCCAGAAGTACGGCCCGCTGTTCGACAAGTACGAGGTGGACCTGGTCCTGGTGGGCCACGAGCACGACTACGAGCGCTCGCTGGCGGTACGCGGTGTGGTCAGCGGCTCCGAGACGCTCACGCCGAACCCGGCGTCGTCGGCGACGGACGTGATCGACAGTGAGCACGGCACCGTGCACATGGTGCTCGGTGGCGGTGGCGTCTCGGGTACCACGAACGGGAGGTTCTTCCAGGACGACTTCGACGGCCACGGGCACTTCCACGGCAAGGTGATCGTCGGCGTCGCCGACTCGCGCCCGTCACCCAGCGGTCGGCGTGCCGCGACATACGTCAACGAGGCCGCGATCTGGAGCGCGGTGCGCGACCAGCAGCACCCTTACGGCTTCGCCGCGTTCACCGTCGACCCGGGCCGCTTCCCCGGTGACACCACGAAGATTCACGTCACGTACTACAACGTGAACAAGCCCGACGGGCACCTGTCGGTCTTCGAGCAGTTCACCCTGCAGCGCCGCCGCTCCGACGGCCGTCGGTAGCGTGCCATTTCGCGGGCGGTGATCCGGTTCGCCGGTCGCCCGGATCATCGCCCGGACCCAGCCGTGCGGCGGACAGTGCGAGCCACAGCTGCACCCGCGTCGCGGTACTGGTCAGGGTGCGGCCGGTGAGCTGCTCGATCTGGGCCAGCCGGTACCGGACGGTGTTGCGGTGCACGATGAGCCGCTCGGCGACGGCCGCCACGGATCCGTCGGCCTCCAGGTAGGCGCGCAGCGTGGGAATCAGCGCGCCGGTGTGGGCGGTGTCGAACTCCCGCAGCGGGCGCAGCAGGTCCTCGGCCAGGTCGCGCAGCGGCACGTCCTCGCTGGCCAGCAGCAGCCCGGAGATGCTCATCGGCTCCCGTTCGTTGATACCCGGGCCGCGCGTCATCGCCTCGTGTGCCTCGTAGTAGCTCCAGCGCAGGCCGGTGACTCCGCTGTACCAGCCGCCGATGCCCACCCGGGCGACCCCGCCCTGCTGTTCGAGGTGGGCGTGCAGCAGATGGGCGGCCTCGCGCAGCGGCTGACCGGGACCAATCACCGCGACCAGGAGGTTTTCGAGTACGGCCGTGGTCGCCTCGGGCAGCGGAGGGCTGGCGACCAGACTGCGGCGTAGGTCGCCCGAGGCGTGGTCGAGCGTGCCGACCAGGATCGCGTGCTCCTCGGCGGCCCGGATGCCGGAGGAGGCGAGCCGTCGTTCGGCGTCCGCAGTGGTGATGGTGCCGCGTACCACGTCCTCCAGCACCTGGCCGGCGAGCTGCCGCTGCCCGGCCAGCACCGCCTGTCGCCGGGCCAGTTCCAGCCCGACCAGGGAGACGGCGTACGGCAGGACGTCATTGGAGCGTCGCGGGCGCCGGTAGCACAGGTAGGCCAGGACGGTGTTCTCCACCCGTACCGGGATCGCGGTGGGGTGGCCGGACTCGCCCGGCGCCGCCGCACCCGCCGCCGGGGCGGGGTCGCGGGCGGCCGAGTAGAGGATCTGCTCGACCGGCCACGCCGCGCTGGCCGGGGTGGCCGCGAGGACGCGGCCCTGCCGGTCGACCACCATGACCGGCGTGTCCAGGATCAGGTGCAGCGATTCGACCAGCGCCCCGAGGCCGCGCCCGGACAGCAACGACCGGGCCAGCGTGTCGTACTCGACGAGCAGGTCGTGGAACCGCCCGTACTGCTCCTCGAGGATGCGGTCGGCCACGAACCGGTCGACCGCGATGAACGGCGTCGAGTAGGGGATCTCGAGCAGCGGCAGGCCGTGCGCGCGGGCCTGCGCGAGCGTCGCCGCCGGTACCGAATTGTGTGTCAGGCCGGTACCGAAGCCGAGGCCGACCACGTCGCGCTCGGCCAGCCGGTCGACGAACTCCCGCTGGGCGGCGGCCGTGCGCTGGCGCAGCCCCGTGGTCAGCACCAGTTCCCCGCCGGACAGGAAGGGCCGGGGATCGGCAAGCTCGGTCACCGCGACCCAGCGGACCGGTCGGGACAGGGTGGCCGCATCACCGTCGATCAACCGCAGGCTGAGCCGTGGGTTGGCGAGGACGTCGGACAGGGGCAGCGGCACCGGGCGACTGTACCGGTGTCCAAATGAACCGGGCAATGCCTGTGCGGACGTCCATTTACTCCGGGAAGCCGTGTTCGTACGTTGGCCTCCAACCCGGGATGGGAGAGATCGACGCTCCCGCTGAGGAGGCGCAGTGCAGCAGGTACCGGCCCGCATCGGTGGCCGTGCGGTGAGTGCCGATCGGTGGATCGAGGTCGACAACCCCTACGACGGCACGGAGATCGCGCGGGTACCGGCGCTGGGCACCGCCCACGTCGCGCAGGCGTGCGCCGCCGCCGCGGCGGCCCTCGACCGGGGCGACTTCCCGCAGCACCGCCGGGCCGAGGTGCTGGAGCGGTCGGCCGTCCTGCTGGCCGAGCGGACCGAGGAGTACGCGGTGACGCTGGCCCGGGAGGCGGGCAAGCCGATCCGGGACGCCCGCGGCGAGGTCGCCCGCTGCGTGGACACCCTGCGGTTCTCCGCCGTGGAGGCGCGCCGGCTGGCCGGCGAGGTGGTGCCGTTGGCGGCGTCCGCCTCGGGTACCGACCGGCTCGGGTTCGCGGTGCGCCGGCCGGTCGGCGTGGTCGCCGCGATCACCCCGTTCAACTTCCCGCTGAACCTGGTCGCGCACAAAGTCGGCCCGGCCGTGGCGGCCGGCTGCCCGGTGGTGCTCAAGCCCGCGGAGCTCGCCCCGGTGTCCGCCATCCGCCTGGTCGACCTCCTGGTCGAGGCCGGGCTGCCGGCCGACTGGATCTCCGTGGTGACCGGTACCGGCGCGGAGGCGGGGACGCCACTGGCCACCCACCCGGTACCGGCGATGGTCTCGTTCACCGGCAGCGTGCACGTCGGGCGGTCCATCGAGCACGCCGCGGTGGGCAAGCGGGTCGCCCTCGAGCTCGGCTCCAACGCCCCGGTCATCGTGGAGCCGGACGCGGACCTCGCGCGGGCGGTGCGCGCCGTGCGTCGCGGCGGCTTCTCCTACGCAGGCCAGAGCTGCATCTCCACCCAGCGGGTACTGGTACACCGCAGCGGGTACCGCAAGCTGCTGGACGGGTTGCGGGAGGCGGTCGCCACCCTGACGGTCGGCGACCCGCTGGACGAGGCGACCGAGGTCGGGCCGCTCATCACCGAGGCGGCCGCGCAGCGGGTCCGGGCCTGGCTGGACGCCGCCCGCGCGGCCGGGGCTGAGGTGACCGGCGGTGTGAGCCTCGGCGGCCGGCTGCTCACCCCCGCCGTCGTCGCCGACCCGCCACGACACCTGGACATCTACCGGCAGGAGGTGTTCGGGCCGGTGGTCACCGTGACGCCGTACGCCGACTTCACCGAGGCGGTCGCGCTGGCCAACGACAGCGACTTCGGCCTGCAGGCCGGGGTCTTCACGCGCGACGTGGGCACGGCGCTGCGCGCCGTACGGGAGTTGGACTTCGGCGGCGTACTCATCAACGAGGTACCCACCTTCCGCGCCGACCAGCAGCCCTACGGCGGGTCGCGCGACTCCGGCAACACCCGGGAAGGGCCGGCGTACACGGTCGCGGAAATGACTGAACTGCGCTTCGTCATGTTCGCCGCCTGAGATGGAGGTCGAGTTGGCAACCCCGAAGCCCCGCACCGCCCCGGTCGCCGGTACTGCCGCCGTGAGCCTGCGCGGGCTGCGCAAAAGCTTCGGCGCGGTCGAGGCGGTGGCCGGCGTGGACCTGGACATCGCCGACGGGGAGTTCTTCGCCGTCCTCGGGCCGTCCGGCTCCGGCAAGACCACGATCCTTCGCGTCATCGCCGGATTCGAGCAACCGACCGCCGGTACCGTCCTGCTCGGCGGGCAGGACGTGACCCGGGTCGCGCCGTTCGACCGGGACGTCAACACCGTCTTCCAGGACTACGCGCTGTTCCCGCACCTGAACGTCGTGCAGAACGTCGGGTACGGGCTGCGGGTCAAGGGTGTGGGCCGCGCCGAGTGCCGCCGCCGCGCCAACGAGGCGCTGGAAATGGTGCAGCTGAACGGTTTCGGCGAACGCCGCCCGGCGCAGCTGTCGGGCGGGCAGCGGCAGCGGGTGGCCCTGGCCCGGGCGCTGGTCAACCGCCCCAGGGTGCTGTTGCTCGACGAGCCGCTCGGCGCTCTGGACCTCAAGCTGCGCCAGGACATGCAACTCGAGCTGAAGCGCATCCAGCGCGAGGTCGGCATCACCTTCATCTGCGTCACGCACGACCAGGAGGAGGCGCTGACCATGAGCGACCGGATCGCGGTGATGACGGCGGGACGGATCGACCAGGTAGGCACGCCCGCCGAGGTGTACGAGCACCCCCGGACCGCCTTCGTCGCCGGCTTCGTCGGTACCTCCAACCTGCTCACCGGCGCGGTCGCGCAGGCCGTCCTCGGCCGTGACGGTACCTTCGCGGTCCGCCCCGAGAAGATCACCCTGTCGGTACCGGACGAGGCCGGGGCGGACCGTGGGTCCGCACCGGAGGACGTGACGGTGTCGGGCCGGATCGCCGAGGTCATCTACGCCGGGTCGGCGAGCCGGTTCGTGGTGGACCTCGATGCCGGGGCGCGGCTGGTCGTACTGCGGCAGAACCAGCAGACGTCCTCGGCCGACGCGGCCGGCCTGCGCGGGCGGACCGTGCGGCTGTCCTGGCGCAGTGAACACGTCGTCGCCGTACCCACGGCGCAACCCGCCGGCGAGCCGCTCGAACCGGCGTCACACCGTTGATGGCTAAGGGAGTTTCCATGCGATCCTTGCGACACAGTGCCGTGGTCGCGGCGGTCGGCCTGCTCGTGCTGGCCGCCTGCGGCAACGGCGGCGGTGGCACCGCCGGTACCGGCAAGCCGACCCCACCGAAGATCGACAAGCTGACCACGCTCGGCGCGGGTGAGGGCCAGGTCAACCTGGTCGCCTGGGCCGGCTACGTGGAGAACGGCTCGGACGACCCGAAGGTGGACTGGGTCACCCCGTTCCAGAACAAGACCGGCTGCAAGGTCAACGTGAAGGTCGCCGGTACCTCCGACGAGATGGTCACCCTGATGAAGAGCGGAGACTACGACGCGGTATCGGCCTCGGGCGACGCCACCCTGCGGCTGATCTACGGCGGTGTGGTGGCTCCGGTCAACACGGACCTGGTGCCCAACTACGCGGACACCTTCGACTTCCTGAAGCTGCGCCCCTGGAACTCGGTCGACGGGGTGGCCTACGGCATCCCGCACGGCTGGGGCGCGAACCTGCTGATGTACCGCACGGACAAGGTCAGCGCGGCGCCCACCTCGTGGAGCGCGGTGTTCGACGGAGCATCGGCGTACCCGGGCCACGTCACCGCCTACGACTCGCCCATCTACATCGCCGACGCCGCGCTGTACCTGATGAAGCACAAGCCGGAGCTGGGCATCAAGAACCCCTACGCCTTGGACGACAAGCAGTTGGCGGCGGCCGTGGACGTGCTCAAGGCGCAGAACAAGAACGTCGGCGAGTACTGGTCGGACTACACCAAGGAGGTCGAGGCGTTCAAGTCCGGCAACTCCGTGATCGGTACCACCTGGCAGGTCATCGTGAACCTGGCACAGGCGGACAACGCACCGGTCGCGGCGGTACTGCCGTCCGAGGGCGCGACCGGGTGGTCGGACACCTGGATGGTGGCGGCCAAGGCGGCCCACCCCAACTGCGCGTACCAGTGGTTGAACTGGATCGTCTCGCCGGAGGTCAACGCACAGGTGGCCGAGTGGTTCGGTGAGTCGCCCGCCAACAAGCAGGCGTGCGGCCACACCTCCGACCCGAACTTCTGCGCCACGTACCACGCCAGCGACTCGGACTACGCCAGCAAGATCTACTACTGGACCACGCCGACCACGCAGTGCCTGGACGGGCGTACCACCGTGAAGTGCACGGACTACGCCGCCTGGACCCAGGCCTGGACCGGAATCAAGGGTTGATGGTTTCCCCGATCGCGCTCGCGGGCCGGACCGCCACCGGCGGTCCGGCCCGGCGGCTGGCCACCTGGATGTACCACCACGCCCGGGTACGGCTCGCGGTGCTGCTGTCCGCTCCGCTGGCCTGGCTCCTGCTGGCCTATCTGGGGTCGCTCGCGGTGCTGTTCGTGTCGGCCTTCTGGCGCGTGGACGACTTCACCGGCGCGGTCATCCACCAGCCCACGCTGGACAACTTCCGCGAGATCCTCGGTCAGTCGGTGTACCGCACGGTCGCCCTGCGCAGCATCGGCGTCGCCGCCGCGGTCACCGTCATCGACGCGGCGATCGCCCTGCCGATGGCGTTCTTCATGGCCAAGGTGGCCGCGCCGGGGTCACGCAAGTGGCTGGTCGTCGCGATCCTCACCCCGCTGTGGGCCAGCTACCTGGTCAAGGCGTACGCCTGGCGGGTGCTGCTGGCCAACGGCGGACCCGTCGACTCGCTGTTGGGCGGGCCCGGCCGGGGCCCCGGGTACGGGCTGACCGCCACCGTCATCGTGCTGTCCTACCTGTGGCTGCCGTACATGATCCTGCCCATCTACGCCGGGCTGGAGCGGCTGCCGGACTCGCTGCTGGAGGCCTCGTCGGACCTGGGCGCCAGGGCGTGGCGGACCTTCCGCTCGGTCGTGCTGCCGATCATCGCGCCGGCCGTGTTCGCCGGCTCGGTCTTCACCTTCTCGCTGTCGCTCGGCGACTACATCACCGTGCAGATCGTGGGCGGCAAGACCCAACTCATCGGCAACCTCGTCTACGTCAACATCGGCGCGGCGAACAACCTGCCGTTCGCCGCCGCGCTGGCCACCGTCCCGGTACTCATCATGGTCGTGTACCTGTTCGCGGTACGCCGCTCGGGCGCGCTGGAGGAGTTGTGAACCTGTCCCGTACGGCCCGGTGGCTGCTGCGCGCGGCGATGGGTGCCGGCCTCGCGGTGATCTACGTGCCGCTGTGCATCGTGCTGGTCAACTCCTTCAACGCCGACCGTACCTTCGCCTGGCCGCCACCTGGATGGACGACGCAGTGGTGGGCGCGGGCGTCGGACAACGAAGGCGCCCGCGCGGCACTGTGGACGTCGGTGAAGGCCGGGCTCGGTGCCACCGCCGTCGCGCTGGTACTGGGCACGATGGTCGCCTTCGCCGTGCAGCGGTACCGGTTCTTCGGCCGCGACTCGCTGTCCCTGCTCGTGGTTCTGCCGATCGCCCTGCCCGGCATCGTCACCGGCATCGCGCTGGACACCGCGTTCCGCTCGGTCATCGCGCCGCTGGGCATCGGCAAGGGGCTGTTCTCGGTCATCGTCGGGCACGCGACGTTCTGCGTGGTGGTCGTCTACAACAACGTCGTGGCCCGGCTGCGCCGGTTGAACGGCAACCTGGAAGAGGCGTCCGCCGACCTCGGCGCGGACACGTTCCAAACCTTCCGGCTGGTCACCTTCCCGCTGCTGCGCTCGGCCCTGTTGGCCGGCGGGCTGCTGGCCTTCGCGTTGAGCTTCGACGAGATCGTGGTGACCACGTTCACCGCGGGCCCCGGCCTGCAGACGCTGCCCATCTGGATCTTCGGCAACCTGTTCCGCCCGAACCAGGCCCCGGTCATCAACGTGGTGGCCTCCGTCCTCATCGTGCTCTCCGTGGTACCCGTCTGGCTGGCGCAGCGGGTGGGCGGCGGGCAGAGCGCGGGCGGCCGGCTCTGACGCCCGCCGGCGGAACGCCGTTTGGAGCAGGCACCGGCGGGTAGCGGCCGGCAATGGAGCACGCGAACCTTCCCGGGCTGGAAGGGGGTCTCCGGTGGGTGTCGTGACCCGCGGGTTCGTCGGGCGGCGGGACCCGGCCGCGGCGACCCTGCCGCCGGGCCAGTACCTCACGCCCGACTTCCCGGTACTGTCGGCAGGCCCGACTCCCCGGACGCCGTTGGACCAGTGGCGGTTCACCATCACCGGTGAGGCAGGCTCCGAGCACGGGTGGACGTGGCAGGAACTGCTCGACCTGCCGAGCGAGCAGCCGACCGTGGACATCCACTGCGTGACGAAATGGTCGAAGCTGGGGACGCGGTGGCAGGGCGTCTCGCTGGACACGCTGCTCGGACCGGTGCAGACGCAGGCGAGCTACGCGGTGGTGCGCTCCTACGGCGGGTACTCGACGAACCTTCCGTTGGCGGACCTGCGCGGCGGCAAGGCCTGGATCGCCTACCGGTACGACGGTAAGGACCTTCCAGCCGAGCACGGCGGCCCGGCGAGGCTGCTGGTACCGCACCTGTACTTCTGGAAGTCCGCGAAGTGGGTGCGCTGCATCGAACTGCACAACGAGGACACACCGGGGTTCTGGGAGACCATGGGCTACCACAGCTACGGTGACCCGTGGCGCGAGCAGCGGTACGCGGGGGACTGACCATGACGCAGAGCGCGGTGCAACGGCCGGTGCACTGGCTGCCGGCGCGGGTGGCCGAGGTACGCGAGGAGACGGCGACGACCCGTACCATCGCCTTCGACGTACCTGACTGGCCGGGTCACCTGGCCGGCCAGCACGTCGACGTGCGGCTGACCGCCGAGGACGGCTACCAGGCCGAGCGCAGTTACTCGATCGCCAGCCCGCCGGACGGGCAGCGGGTTGAGCTGACGATCCAGCGCGTACCGGACGGCGAGCTGTCGTCGTACATGTGCGGGGAGATGCGGGCCGGCGACGAGGCGGAGTTGCGCGGACCGGTCGGTGGCTGGTTCGTGTGGCGCCCCGAGGAGTCGACGCCGGTACTGCTGGTCGCCGGTGGGTCGGGCCTGGTTCCGTTGATGGCCATGGTGCGCGAGCGCGGCAGGTCGGGCAGTACCGCGCCGTTCTCTCTGCTGTACTCGGTGCGCTCGCCGGAGGTTGTGCTGTACGCCGACGAACTGGCCGATCGGGGGCGGGACGGCGACGGGCTGAACATCTCGTTGCTCTACAGCGATGCGGCGCCGATGGGTACCACACGACCGATCGGCCGTATCCGGCCGGACGACCTGGCCGCCCCCGGATTGCCGGCCGGCTCCGAAGCCCGGGCGTATGTCTGCGGTCCGACCGCGTTCGTGGAGGCGGTCGCCGGGTTGCTGGCCGAGCACGGGTACGACCCGTCCAATGTGCGCACCGAGCGTTTCGGGCCCACGGGAGGCTGACATGGACGACAGCGAGTCCGGGTACGTCGACGGCAACGCCGCCGCCGGCATGTTCGCCCAGGCGTTCCGGACCGAGGTGTCCGCCGCCTCGATCACCTGCGCGAACTGCGGCCGGTCCGGACGGTTCGCCGACCGGCACGTCTACGACCGCGGGCCCGGCCTGGTCGCCCGCTGCCCGCACTGTGGCGAGGTCAACGCCCGCATGGTGTGCACCCCGACGGACATGTGGCTGGAACTGCACGGCTCCACCGCCTGGCGCATCCCCGTGTCCCCGCCGGCCTGACAACCGGCGCCACCGCGGCTCAACCGCCGCGACCCCGGCGCGCCGTCGACCGGGCCGGTTAACCGCCGCTGGCCAGTTCGCCGTACAGGTCGAGGTGTTCGGCCACCATCCGCTTCGCGCTGAACCGGCTCAACGCCTCGTGCCGGCACCGTCCGCGGTCCAGCTCGCCCGCCCGGGTCAGGCAGGCGGCCAGGGCGTCGAGGTCGTCGCGCAGGTACCCGGTGACGCCGTCGTCGACGATCTCCGGCGCGGCGCCGGCCGGCGTGGCCACCACCGGGGTACCGGTGGCGAGGGCCTCGGCCATCACCAGGCCGAAGGGTTCCGGCCACTGCATCGGGTTGAGCAGAGCTGTCGCGCCGCCGAGCAGGCGGTACTTCTCCTGCGTGTTCAGCTCGCCGAGGTACTGCACCTCGGAGGTGAGCAGGGGAGCGACGCTGCTGTCGAAGTACTCGCGCTCGATGCCGTCCTGCACCTTCGCGGCGATGCGCAGCGGCACGCCGGCCTTGCGGGCCACCAGTACCGCCTCCCGCACACCCTTGCGGGGACTCATCCGCCCCAGGAAACAGAAGTAGCCTCCGGCGCCGTCACCGACGGGTACCGCGTCGACGTCGATGCCGTGCAGGATCACCCGGGCGATCGGTACCCCGTCGGCCGTGGACGCCTGGTGGCGGGAGACCGCGACGATGGCGGTCCGGCGGTCCATCGCGCGGTAGATGTCGCACAGCTGCGGCCGGAACGGGCCGTGGTTGGTGGTGACGACCGGTACGCCGCGCGGGCGGTTCAGGTACAGCGGGCCGGCCAGGGTGTGGTCGTGGACCACGTCCATCCCGGCCATCGCCCGGTAGGCGCGTACCACGTGGGCCAGTTCCGCCTCGGTGAGCCACGCTCCACCGGGATCGGCGGGCGGGGAGTCCGGCACCAGCGGTACCGGACAGGTGCTGTCCCCGGGCGCGGCGACGAGCACCTCGTGCCCCGCCGCGGCGAATCCGCGGGCAAGGGAGTCGACCACGGCTTCGAGACCGCCGTAGGCCGGCGGCGGGAGTGGCGTCCAGGGCGTGGAGATCAGTCCGATGCGCACGGCTGCCCCTTCCGGTGTCGTAGACGGTGCTCCGCCATGCCGCTACCCCAACTCCGCCAGAGGCGCGGTGCAGACCAGCGGGATGTCCCCGTACCTGCGCCGGTACCCGTCGTCGGCGAGGATGCGGCGCACCGCGTCGTCCATCCGTTCGGCGAGCCCGTCGTCGAGGTGGTGCCTGGGCGCGTGCTTGTCGGTGGCCTGCGGTACGGGCAGCGAGATGCCGATCCCGAGCTCCCGGACCCGGCGGCCGATCAGCAACTGGTCGCCGAAGAACGGGGCGACCACCATGGGCACCTGGCACAGGACCGCCTCGTGCAGGCTGTTGCTTCCGCCGTGGGTGACGAACACGTCGGCCGCGCTGAGCACCTTCTGCTGGTCGGCCGTACCGCACACCCGCCAGTTGCCCGGGTACCGCGCCAGCACCGGCCGGTCCAGAGTCGCGAAGGCCACCTCGACGTCCCCCGACGCCCAGCGCTCGGCCAGGGCCGCCACGCACCGGCGTACCCCCTCCCGGGTCTCCCGCTGGTCGGGCCAGAGGTTGTCCATCACCTCGGTACCCAGCGACAGGTAGACCAGCGGCGTACCGGACCGCTCCCGCCGGCTGGGGTGCCCGTCGGAGGGGTACCCCGCGAACTGGTACCGGGCGGGGTGCCGGTTGTCTCTGAAGTTCGCGGGCGTCACCGCCGGATAGGACCACAGCAGGTTGAGTTCGGCCGGCAGGAACAGGCTGTTGGAGATGAGCTCCACCTGATCCGGCCGGACGGTCACGCCGTACCGGCGTCCGATCGCGGCCAGCGCCTGCCGGTTGGCGTCGGTCGACAGGCTCCGGGCGAGGTACTCGTCGTCGACCAACGGCCCGATCAGACCCGGGATCGAGCACCACGACCGGACCCCGAGAACCTGACCGACGAAGTACCCCTCCACGGCGCAGAAGTCGTACAGGACAAGGTCGGGCGCGAACGCCCGGGCCAACGCGAGGCACTCGTCCAACAGGTCGACCGCCCGGGCGAAGACCTCTCCGGCCGGTGTGTTGGTGAACCCGCGGCAGGCGGTCGGGGTGACCGCCGGTACCCGCAGGTCGCTCATGTCGGGTGGGGTGTTGGTCCGGTCGACCAGTACCAGCCGGAACTCGTACTCGTCCCGGTACCGGCCGACCATCCGCCTGAGCACGTTGAGGTGCCCGGCGTTGGGAATGGTGAAGATGAGTACGCGCCTGCGGCGCTCAGGCGTCGATAGCCGCACGCATCACCACCCCCGCCGCCATTATCGAGTCGGCGACACCCTCCGGTGTGGCGTCCCGATCAGCCGTGCCGGCCGGGGCGATACGGTGACCGTGGTGAGCGACGGGAGTCCGATGCCGTACCGCGACCCCGCCGTGGAGGTGCCGCGACGGGTGGCGGATCTGGTCGCCCGGCTGACGGTACCGGAGAAGGCCGGGCTGCTGTTCCACCCGATGATCGCCGTCGGAGAGGGTGGCGGCCTGGCGGAGGCGGATCCAGACTACGGGCTGCTCTCCGCCCGGGACATGGTGCTGCGCCTGCACATCAACCACTTCAACGTGACCAACTCGGCGTCGGCCGGGGAGATGGCGCAGTGGCACAACCGGCTGCAGGACCTCGCGGCGGGTACCCGGCTGGGCGTCCCGGTCACCTTGTCCACCGATCCCCGGCACGCGCGGTCGACCAACCCGAACACCGCGGTACTGGCCGGCCCGTTCTCCGTCTGGCCGGAGCCGCTGGGTTTGGCCGCGACCCGGGACCCCGCCCTGGTGTACCGGTGCGCCGACACGATCAGGCAGGAGTACGCCGCGGTCGGGCTGCGCGTCGCCCTTCACCCCCAGGTCGACCTGGCCACCGAGCCGCGCTGGGCGCGGGTCGTGGGTACCTTCGGTACCGATCCGGACCTGACCGGTACCTTAGTCGGCGAGTACATCCGGGGACTGCAGGGCACCAGCCTGGGCCCGCACAGCGTGGCGGCCATGACCAAGCACTTCCCCGGTGGCGGCCCGCAGCGCGACGGCGAGGACCCGCACTTCGCCGGCGGCCGGGAACAGGTCTACCCGGGTGGCCGGTTCGCCGACCACCTGCGCCCTTTCCGCGCGGCGATCCGCGCCGGTACCGCACAGGTGATGCCCTACTACGGGATGCCGGTCGGCACCGCGTACGAGGAGGTCGGCTTCGCGTTCAACGAGGGCGTCATCGGCCGCCTGCTGCGCGGCGAACTCGGCTTCGACGGGATCGTCTGTACCGACTGGGGAGTGCTGACCGACACTGCCTTTCTCGGCGAGCCCCGGCCGGCCCGCGCCTGGGGACTGGAGCAGGAGACCCCGGCGCGGCGCGTCCGGCGGGTGTTGGACGCCGGCTGTGACCAGTTCGGTGGCGAGGCCCGCCCGGACCTCGTGGTCGACCTGGTCCGCAGGGGAGCGGTCAGCCAGGCGCGGCTGGACGTTTCGGTGCGCCGCCTGGTGCGGGAGAAGCTCACCCTCGGCCTGTTCGACCGCCGCCACGTCGACCCGGAGAGGGCCGAGCGGACGGTGGGGCGGGCCGACTTCCGCGCCGCCGGCCGGGACGCGCAGCGGGCCTCGGTCACCCTGCTGCGCAACTCCGCCGCCGGTACCCCGGCGCGGCTGCCGTTGCGGCCGGGGCTGCGGGTGTTCTGCCGCGGGGTGGCCCGCCAGCTGGTCGCCCGGGAGGCGGTCGTGGTCGACCGCCCAGGGGACGCCGACGTGGCGCTGGTCCGCCTGCGCGCGCCGTACGAACCCCGGACCGGCGCGGTCGAGGCGTACTTCCACGCCGGCTGCCTCGCGTACCCGGCCGAGGAGCTGGCCGGCATCCTCGCTGTCACCGACGCCGTACCGTCCATTGTGGACGTCTACCTGGACCGGCCGGCGGTCCTGACCGAGGTCGCCGCGCACGCCGCCACTCTGCTGGTCACCTTCGGCGTAGAGGACGGGCCGCTGCTGGACGTGCTGACCGGCCGCCACGTGCCCCACGGCCGGCTGCCGTTCGACCTGCCGCGATCGATGACGGCCGTGGAGACGGCCCGTGCGGACGTGCCCTTCGACGACCCCGACCCGCTGTTTCGCTACGGTCACGGGCTCGACTACTGACTATCCGCCGTACCGGCGCCGCGTGCGCTACCCCACGCGTGCCGCCATCCGGATCCGGCCGCCGATGAGGCGGGTGGTAAAGCTGTTGTGGTCACGGTACATCGCGATGTGGCTGCACGAGTGGTGGGCCACGCACAGCCCGAGGCCGCCGGCTTGGAGGCTGGGTGTCCAGCACGTCGCACCCGCGCCTCGCGGACGCCCGTAGCTGATGGGTGCGACTGTGCTGACTGCGAGTAGTCGCGGGCCGACGAACGTGGGCATCGAGCCGGCGGATCTCAGATACCCGTCTCGATAAGCCCGAGCCGAACATGGCGCATATTTCGCCGGGCCACCGGGTAGGGCGCCGGCCCAGGTATACGAATCAGTTGATCGAGGAGGTGTGCCGGTGGCACGGGGCAATAGAATGCATCGTCACGGCGCCGACGAAGACACCCAGGTACTGGACGGCCGCGCTCAGGAGGGACTGTTCGCCGACCGCGACATGTACGGGGCGCAGACGTGGCCGGGAGGTATCCAGCCGCACGCCGGGACCGGGTGGAGTCAGGACCGGACCCGGGTCAGTGCGATGGCCGCTGTCGGGTTGATCGCCAGCGTGGTCGGCCTGTGCGCGGCGGTGACCGGGCTGCTCGCACCTGAGGGAGCGGCCGTGGCCGTCATCGGGTTCCTGGCCGCCATCGGCGGACTGGTCGCGTCCACGCGCCCCGCGGTCATCGGCCGCGGTCTGGCCGCCCTCGGCGCGCTGATCGCGTTGGCTGCGGTACTGCTGGCGGTTCTCGCCATGACCGGGCGTTACCCGTGGTTGAACAGCAGGACGGACGAGATCAGCAGATGGCACACCTGGCTGGTCCACCACTGGGCCTGGCTGGGCCGCTGGTAGCAGGTGTGCAGCCGCGGGCTACCGGACAGCCGGCGGCCCACGGACAACAACGCACCGGGACTTCAGGTCGTGGCCCGTGAACCTGTGGGGCGTTGGAGCGCGCGGCTTCGTGCGCCCGGCAGGCTCCGGCCGCGTCAGGCGCTGGGGCGCCGGACTGAGAGGTTTGGGCGCCGACCGGTTCGGGGATGCGGAGCTGGGGGCCCTCTCCAGGGGAGTGGCGTGACAGCGGTACGAGTTGACGTCAATAGGGTGGGTGAGTGGCTTGTTGTCTCCGCCGCCGGAGAACTGGACCTTGCCGCCGTCCCGCTCCTGCGCCGGGCACTCACCGCCGCCCTCGACCCACGCATAGCCGCCGTGGTCGTAGACCTGTCGGGGGCCTCGCTCCTGGACTGCGCCTGCATCGGTGTTTTTGTGGGACTGGCGAATGGGTGCCGCGCCCGCTCGGCCGAGCTGCGGGTGGTTGGGGCACGCGGGCGCGTGCGTCGGGCGATGGAGATCACCGGCACGGCGGCCGACCTCGGCGTGCAGCCCGCCGCGGAAGGGGACAGGCCGCGCGAGGTGTGTGACGGTGCGGTGGGGGCGATGCTGGCCGCCCGCGTCGCGCTGCCCGAGCACGACGGGCGGCGGCAGCTGCTGCGCGACCTGGCGGTCGAGGCCGCTCTGCCGTTGGCGCAGCGGCTCGCCAACCAGTACCGCCGGGCCGGCGAAGCCCCCGACGAGCTGACCCAGGTCGCCGCCGTCGGGTTGGTCAAGGCGGTCGACCGGTTCGACCCGGCCCGAGGTAGCAGCTTCCGGCCTTCGCGTTCCCGACCGTGCTCGGGGAGTTGCGCCGGTACTTCCGGGACGAGACCTGGGCGGTCCACGTGCCGCGCCACCTCCAGGAGTTGCGGCTGTCGATGAACCGGGCGGCCGAGGCGATGGCACAGGACCTCGGTCGCGTTCCGACGGCGCGGGAGTTGGCCGAGCGTCTCGACGAGCCTGTCGAGCACGTCCGGGAGGCGATGGTGGCGGCGGCGGGGTACACGACCACGTCGCTGTCCCAGCCGATCGGCGGCGGCGGCGGTACCGAGCTGGGTGACCTGCTCGGCGGGCCGGACGACGACCTGGATCGGGTGGACTACCACGAGTCGCTCGCGCTGCTGGTGGCCCGTTTGCCGTTGCGGGAGCGGGAGGTCCTGGCCTACCGCTTCTTCGGCAACATGACCCAGGTCCAGATCGCCGAGATCGTCGGGGTGTCCCAGATGCAGGTGTCCCGCCTGCTGACGCGGACGGTGAACAGGCTGCGGGCCGGGATGTTCGCCGACGACCCGCCGGGGGCACCCGGGTGACGCCACGGCGCTCCGGGTGGTCGTCGGGTCGGTGGGGCCATGATGGTGCTGCCGGTCGTGGACGACCTGCCCCTGCCGTCCACTGTGGAGCTTTCGGGGCAAGCCTGCGGGTGGACCCGTCACCGGGTCGGTCGCAGGGCCGCCCAGACAACCTTGCCCTCGGCGGTCGGCATGCTGCCCCACGCGGCGGCGAAGGATTCGATCAGGTGCAGGCCGCGGCCGTGCTCCACGGACAGCAGCGGCGCGCCACGCACGGGTTGAGGCAGCACGGGGCTGCCGTCGCGGACGGCGACCTGCAGGTGACCACCCCGCAGGGCCACCAGCAGGCGCAGCGGCGGTCGCGCGTGCAGCACGGCATTGCTGACCAGTTCGGAGACGACGACCCCCGCTGCTCCGGCGACCTCCGCCACGTTCCAGTCCCGGCAGGCGCCGGCGACGATGTCACGCGCGCGGGGGCACGAGTCGGCGGTCGCCAGCAGGTCGCTGTGGATGGCCGGGCGCACGTCGACGATCTGTTCCAGACTGGCCATGGCCTCGGTGACGCCGGCGTAGGTCCGCGGGTACCCGTCCCGTCCCGCCCTGGGCAGCAGCCGCGTCAGGGCAGCGTCGGGCCCGCAGAGCACCATGGGGATGGCCGGCCATCGCTGCGCCTGGCGCTGTACGCCCTGCAGGACCGTCAACGGCAGATCCGACTCGGCGGCCAGGTCGGCAACGTCCACGATCAACGCGTCGGGGCAGTCCGCGAGGCATTCCAGCAGTCCGCCGCGCAGCTCGGGGGCGTTCTGAACGGTGAGGACTCCGGAGACCCGTGCGACGACCAGATGATCGCGGGACTGCACGTCAACGCTGATCCCGGCGGGTACGGCGGCGAAACGATCACCCGCCGGCATGTTCGTCATCTCACGCCTCGTGTCGGTGGTGACGCGGACCCTTACCGTCAACGTACTGCCGATTCGCCTGGCTTGCTGGTTTGGACCCGGCCGGCAGCGCATCGATCGATTTGCCCGACTGCCCTTCGCGGGTACTGCGGCGGTTGCGTAGAACGGGCGGATCGGGGAAGTGCGGGTCGATGAGGCTCGCCGTCCTTGACATCGGTTCCAACTCGGCCCACCTGCGCGTGGTGGACGGGTACCCCGGCTGCGCGCCGCTGCCGCTGTTCCGGCACAAGGAACCGACCGGGCTGGCCCAGTGCGTGGACCGGGACGGCGCGCTGGGACCCGGGGCCGTGCAACGGCTGGTCCGAGCCGTGCAGGCCGCGCTCGACTCGGCCAGGGACCAGCACGTTGCCGAGTTGATTCCGATCGCGACCGCGGCGGTACGGGACGCGGTCAACCGCGACGCGGTCCTCGACGCGATCGAACGGCGCACCGGGGTACGGGTCGGGTTCCTCAGCGGTGAGGAGGAGGCCCGGTTGACCTACTTCGCCGCACACCGCTGGTACGGATGGTCCGCCGGTCCGCTCCTGGTACTGGACATCGGCGGTGGCTCGATGGAGATCGTCGGCGGTCGGGACGAGGACCCGTCCTTCGTGGTCTCGCTCCCACTGGGCGCCGGCCGGCTGACCCGCAGCCACCTGCCCGACCACCCGGCAACCAAGCGGCAGGTGAAGGCGCTGCGCCGACACCTCAAGGAACTGCTGGCGGTTCCGGCCCAGCGGTTGGCGCAGGAGCCGACCGCCGCTCGCGTCGTGGGTACCTCGAAGACGTTCAAGCAACTCGGGCGGCTGGCGGGCACCCCGGTCGCCGGGGAGCCCGACGAGGTCCGGATGCTCAACCGCGAAGACCTGCGCCGGTTGATTCCGCGGCTGGCGGCGATGAGTCCCGACGAACGTGGACACCTGTCCGGGGTGGCGCCGGAGCGGGCACGCCAGATTCTGGCCGGCGCGGTCGTCGCCGAGACCGCCATGCGGACGCTGAGGGTGCCCAGCGTGCGGATCTGCCCGTGGGCACTGCGCGAGGGCATCCTGCTGCGGAGGCTATCCCCGTTGCTGACACCCGATTCGCTGCACCAGATAAGGCTGCTGCAGGCCGCGGCCGACCCGGACATCGCCGTCCTCGACGACCACCGGCACGCGGGTGGACGCGATGACGAAGTCCGTCGGGCGCCGCGTTACTAGCTATCGATCCCGGGTAATGCCGTCGAGGAGGACCTCGTCGGCCGGGTGTGGTCGGCCCGAAGGGAGATCGTGATGAAAGCCGCGGTGTGGCATGGCAAGCGGGATGTGCGGGTGGACACCGTACCCGACCCCGTGATCCAAGAGCCCAACGACATCATCATCAGGGTCACCTCCAGCGGGATCTGCGGGTCGGATCTGCACTTGTACGAGGTGCTGGGGCCCTTCATGGAGGTCGGCGACATCCTGGGCCACGAGCCGATCGGTGTCGTCACCGAGGTCGGACAGTCGATCACCAACCTGCGCCCGGGCGACCGCGTGGTGGTGCCGTTCAACGTCGCGTGCGGTACGTGCCACATGTGCCGACTGGGGCTGCCGACCCAGTGTGAGACGACCCAGGTTGAGGAGCACGGGAAGGGCGCCGCGCTGCTCGGGTACACCAAGCTGTATGGCCAGCTGGCCGGCGGGCAGGCGGAGTACCTGCGGGTACCGCAGGCCCAGTTTGGGCCCATTCCGGTACCGGAGGGGCCCCCGGACGACCGGTTCGTGTACCTGTCGGACGTGCTGCCCACGGCGTGGCAGGCCGTCGAGTACGCGGCGATCCCACCCGGCGGGTCGGTCGCGGTCCTCGGCCTGGGCCCGATCGGTGACATGTGCACCAGGGTGGCCCAGCTGCGCGGTGCGGAGCGGGTGATCGGCGTCGACATGGTTCCGGAGCGGCTGGAACGCGCCCGCCGCAACAACGTGACGGCGCTGGACTTCACCGGGCACGACGACATCGCCGCCACCATCCGCGACCTGACTGGCGGCCGCGGGCCGGACGCGGTGATCGACGCGGTCGGCATGGAGGCGCACGGCTCGCCGGGCGGGAAGCTGGCCCAGCAGATGGCCGCGCTGCTGCCCGACGGCGTGCAGGCGAGGCTGATGGAGAAGGCCGGGGTGGACCGCCTCGCCGCGCTGCACCTGGCCATCGACATCGTGCGCCGGGGCGGCACCGTTTCGCTGGTCGGAGTGTACGGCGGCATGGCCGACCCGCTGCCGATGATGGTGCTGTTCGACAAGCAGATCCAGCTACGGATGGGCCAGGCCAACGTACGCCGCTGGGTGGACGACATCATGCCCCTGCTGACCGGGGACGGCGATCCGCTGGGTGTGGACGACTTCGCCACCCATCGCGTACCGCTGGACCAAGCGCCCCAGGCCTACGCGAACTTCCAGCAGAAGAAGGACGGCACCGTCAAGGTGCTGCTCCAGCCCTGACGTGGACGGAGGCACATTCACCATGACCCAGACCGGTACCGGACGGCCCCTTGCCCTGGTGACCGGGGCGTCCAGCGGCATCGGCTACGCGCTGGCCGACCAGTTCGCCCAGCACGGCTACGACCTCGTGATCGCCGCCGAGGACGCCGCGATCACCGAGGCCGCGCACAGCCTCGAGGCCCACGGCGCCGCGGTCGAACCTGTGCAGGTCGACCTGGCCACGGCGGACGGCGTCGAGCAGCTCTACGCCGCCGCGACGGCCGGCGGCCGGCACCCCGACGCGGTGGCCATCAACGCCGGTGTCGGCGTCGGCGGCGAGTTCGCTGGCGGTACCGACCTGCAGGCCGAACTGCGCCTCGTCGACCTGAACGTGCGCTCCACTGTGCACCTGGCCAAGCGGGTCTCCGCGGACATGGCGACCCGGCGCAGCGGCCGGATCCTCATCACGTCGTCCGTCGCGGGCACGATGCCCGGCCCGTTCGAGGCGGTGTACGCGGCATCCAAGGCGTTCGACCTATCCTTCGCCGAGGCCCTGCGCAACGAGCTGAAGGACAGCGGGGTCACCGTGACCGCCCTGATGCCCGGCCCGACCGACACCAACTTCTTCGACCGTGCCGGGCTGCAGGACACCAAGCTGGGCCAGAGCAAGAAGGACGACCCCGCCCAGGTTGCCAGGGACGGCTTCGAGGCGTTGATGGCCGGCAAGGACAAGGTCGTCGCCGGCTCCGCGAAGAACAAGGCGCAGGCCGCCGCCGCCCGGGTACTGCCCAACGAGGCCACGGCGGCCATGCATCGCAAGCAGTCCGAGCCGGGCTCCGCCTCCGGATGAGCCGCGCGGGCGGGCGCGGGCCTGGCCCGGCCGGCGAGGTTTGGCGCCGCGCCGGTGGGTACCGCACCACAACAGTCAGTCGAACGGGAGATGAGGCGCGATGACCGCTACCCGACAGAAGGACGCCGTTGACGTCCTGCTCGCCCAGCACGAGCGGATCAAGGCGATGTTCAGTGAGGTATCCAGCGCCGGCGGCAAGCAGAAGCAGGACCTGTTCGAGGACCTGGTCCGGCTGCTGGCCGTGCACGAGGCGGCCGAGGAGGAACTGGTACACCCGCTGTCGCGCCGGGACAACGCGGCCGGCGAGGCGGTGGTGGACGCCCGGCTGGCCGAGGAGCAGCAGGCCAAGCGCGAGCTGGCCGACCTGTACGACATCGGTACCGCCGACCCGCGGTTCGACGACGCGTTCCAGCGGCTGCAGCAGGCTGTGCTGGCCCACGCCGAGCACGAGGAGCACGAGGAGTTCCCGGCGCTGCGCCGGGCGGTGCCCGCCGAGCAGCTGACCAAACTGGCGGGCATGGTGCTGACCGCGGAGAAGATGGCGCCCACCCGCCCGCACCCGCACTCGCCGTCCTCGGCGACCGGCAACCTCATCGTCGGCCCGCCGATGGCCGTGTTCGACCGGATCCGCGACGCCATCCGCGATGTCGGGACCAGCCATCGCTGAGCCGGGTCGCACCGGGTCGCCGGTCCGGGCCACGCCCGAGGGCGCCCCGGCGCCCTCGGGACAGGAACCGGCCCCGTGGACCCCGGCCGTACTGTCGCCCGCGCAGAGCGCACAGGTCGCCGCGACCGTCCTGGTACCGATGGTGGCCAAAGGGGTCATCCTGCGCCGTACCCGCGTCGTGGGGCTGGCCGCCCGGGTGGACGCCGACGGCTGGGCGATCGCGGCGCTGCGCCGGCTGCGGCGCCGCCACCGTGAGGCGCCGCTGCTGCTGCGGTTGCCCGGCCGGCGGGTGGTCCTGTTGCTGTCCGCGCCGCACGTGTACCACGTGCTGTCCGGCTCGCCCGACCCGTACAGCCTTGACACGGCCGAGAAACACGCCTCCCTGCACCACTTCGAGCCGCACGGCGTGCTGATATCGACGGGCCGGGTACGGGAACGGCGCCGCGCGCTCAACGAACGGGCGCTCGACACCGACCGGCCGGTCCACCGGCTGGTGGACAGCATCAGTACGGTCGTGGAGCAGGAGGCGGAGACCATCCTCCACCGGGTCGGGGCGGCTGGAGACCGGCTGGACTGGCCGACCTTCACCGCCGGCTTCACCCGCATCGTCCGGCGGGTGGTCCTGGGCGACGCGGCGGCCGACGACCGGCGTACCACCGAGCTGCTCAACCGGTTGCGATCGGCGGCCAACTGGTCCTTCCTCCAGCCGCCCAGGCCGGGTCCCCAGCGGGAGCTGGCGAGCAGGCTCGGCCGCTACGTTCAGCGGGCCGAGGTGGGCAGCCTGGCGGCCGCGCTCAAGGAGGAAGCCGACCGGTGCGCCGCGAGCGGGGAGGCGGACGTGCGGGAGCTGGACCCGGCCGGCCAGGTACCCCAGTGGCTGTTCGCGTTCGACGCCGCCGGTATCGCCGCGTTCCGCGCGCTCGCGGTGCTCGCCACCCATCAGCGCGAGGCGGCCGCCGCCGCGCGGCCTGGCGATCCCGAGCACGCCTACCTACGGGCCTGCCTGCTGGAGTCGGTGCGGTTGTGGCCGACCACCCTGGTGGTGCTGCGGGAGAGCACCCGGGCCACCCGCTGGGGCGAGACGGCTTTGCCGGCCGGCACCGTCTTCGCGGCGCCCTGCACGTTCCTGCACCGCGACCCGGGGCTGCCCTACGCCGACCGGTTCACCCCCGACCTGTGGCTCGGCGGCGAAGCGTCGCACAACTGGTCGCTCATCCCGTTCAGCGGCGGCCCAGGGGCGTGCCCGGGCCGCAACGTGGTGCTCCTGGTGACCAGTGCGCTGCTGGCCGCCCTGTGGCAGGACCACCGCTTCCGGCTCACCTCCCGACCCGACCTGCGGCCGGACCGTCCACTCCCGCACACGCTCAACCACGCGGCCATCCGGCTGTCGGTACAGGCCGCGCCCGGCGGACAGGCTCAGCGCTGACCGAGGACGTCGGCGAGGATCAGGTACATGGCGTGCGACCACAGCAGCGGCGTGGCCACCGGGCCCCACTTGCGCACCCATGAGTCGACCATCTCCGGCTGCTGGGCGGCGACGGTCAGCTGCTCCGGGAGCGCGCCGCCGGGCGTTGCGGCCTTCTCGACCCAGGTGAGCAGGGTCTGCGCGCCGTCGTGGTCCCCACGGGCGGCCCGGTACCAGCCGAGCCACGCCGTCAGCAGGACCCAGTCCCCGCCGCCGTAGTAGCTGTCGCCGAGGTACCGGCGGACGCCGCCGGCCGGACCGACCAGTTCGGATTCGATCCGCGCGGCGGTGGCCCTCATGACCGGGTCCCCCGGGTCGAGCACGCCGAAGGGCAGCGAGACCCATAACAGGCTGCCGTCGACCTGCGTGCCGCCCGCGAACTTGACCAGTGACCCGTCCACAATGGACAACGGCCAGTCCGGGAGGTCCGGCCCGCCCAGCAGGCGGCGCGCGGCGGACAGGCCGGCGAGCACGGCGGCCACGGTCGCGGTGTGCTGCTTGTCGCCGTACTCCTCCCAGCAGTCGAAGCACGGCAGGTGACCGGCCACCCGCAGGTACTCGGCGGCAAGACCCGCGGCGTCACGCAGCTCGGGTGTCAGCCGCCCGCCCCGGTCCACGTGGTCGGCGAGCGTCCACAGCCATGCCCCGTAGCCATCGAGTTGGAAGTTGGGCCAGGCGATGTCCGAGTTCGCCTCCTCGGTACCGTCGAGGGTGAACCGGGTGGGCAGCATCCACCTCGGATCGCCTCCGGCGAAGCCGGCCGAGATCGCGCGCCGTACCCGTGACGGGTCACGTAGCAGCGCCCGCGCGACGAACCGGTGGAACGCCGCGGCCGGCTCCGGCGAACCGTACCGGTCCAGGGCGTACGCGCAGAACGAGCCGTCGCGTAGCCAGACATACCGGTACGTGGGGAACGACGGCCCGGCCACGAAGCCTCCGGCGGGCGTCTGCCCGCGCAGCAACGTATCGAGACTGACCGCGACGAGGGACATGCCTGCCCGGTACCCCCGCACCCGCCGGCTCAAGCCGGTACCGGTGGGGCGGCCTCCGTTTGGCGGCGGGTACCGGCGGGAACGCGAACCAATCCACGGCGTTGGGAGATTCCATGATCGAGGAGCATGACGGCGTGCCGGCCGGCGACCTGTCCGACGACGACCTGTTGCGGGAACTCGAACAGCTGCACCGTACCCGGCACGACACCCTGCTGCACGCGCCCACGCAGGCGCTGCAGCACCACTCGGAGCGGACCGCCGAGCTCGAG
>CAZYCD010000047.1:0-24491 GCA_964645345.1 uncultured Micromonosporaceae bacterium | reverse complement strand
ACAACTTTCGAGAGACGCGAGAGTTGACAACCGCCTCTTACGTTGGTCTCTGATCAGCTAAGCGAACCCATATGAATCGTTGGGTTGTGACCACCGTGGTGGGGTGGCGTGGGCGTGTAGGTGGAATCCTGCGCCCAGGGCCGCGCCTTTCGGCTGGTGCCGGTGGGTGGTGTTGCTGGTCGTGTGCACGTCCTGGTTCCGGGTGGCTGCGCGGGGCAGCCACCGGGTCCTCGTGACGTGTCCCTCCGGACGCTGGCCAGCGTTTGCTGGGGAGGGAACCCCGCGTCGCCTGGGCGCGGGGCGGGTGGTGGTGCGCCGCCGGGTGGGGCCGGTTTTGGACCGGTCCACTCGGGGGGTCTTCGGTGCCGGTGTGATGGCCGCGGCGGCTTCCATGGCCTCGACCACGGTGCGGATGGCCATGGCCCCGCTGGTGCGGTCGAGGGTGGTGGTGGTTTGGTGGGTGAGGCCGCGGGCGGCGATGCGCCGCCACGCACCGTGATCGCGGTCGCCCTGCCAGCCACAGCCCGGGTTGGGGCACCTCGCCCATTTCCAACCCGGGGTGGTGGGCTGGTCGGGGGCCTTGATGTGGCGCAGCGGGGTCAGGCAGCACGGGCACCGTTTCGACGTGTCCCGGGGCGGGACGGTGACCACCGCGATGGCCACCTCGGCGGCGATATGCCGCATCCGCGCCACGATCCGTCCGCGGACGGTCTGGGACAGGCGGGTGTTGATGGTGGCGCCCATCCCGCCGGCCTCCATCGACCGCAGATCCTCCAGGTACACGACGGTCGCGCCAGCGGTAATGGCCTGATCGACCGCCCACCGGGCGGCCGCCCACGCCAACGCGTCGTTCAGGGTGCGGCGCCGGGCATCAAGCCGCTGCAACTGCACAGCCAGCCGCCCGGCTTTACCGTCCAGGGCGGGGTCGCCCAGGCGGGCGTACTGGTCGGTCTTCGCGCGGAGCCGTTCCCCGTTGCGGCGTAGCCGATGCGCCTTGGCCAGCACCCCGCCGGCCCGGAACTGGGCTCCCGCCCCCACCGTGGTGATCCGACCATCCGGGCTGATCCGGGCCGGGCCGGCGCACAACAGGGTGTTCAGTCCCCAGTCCACCCCGAGCGCCACCGTGTGACCCGTGCGGGTCGCCGTGGGCACCGGCTGGGTGAACGCGATGTCGGCCCGTACCCGCCCGTGGATGATGCGCAGGGTCGGCAGGTGCACTACCGCTGCCGCCGGGACGGTCGGTGGCAGGGCGATCGGGCACGCCACCCACGTCCAGTCCCGGTAGGACCGCGGATCGGGCCGGGTGGGCAGTTGCACCCGCAGCAGCACCCGCCGCCCGTCATCGGCCCGTTCGATGGTGGCCTGCTGCTTGTCGCACGCCGACAGCAGCAGAAGGGCCGGCACCCGCGGGTCGGGTTCCAACTCGAACACGTCGGCGGGCAGCCGACCCCGCTCGCGGCAAAACGCGGTGATCTGGCGGGTCCGGGCGCGGATCACACCCGAGGGCAGATGCTGCCCATCCGGGATCACGGCCCGGACCTGCTCCCACTCCACAGCGGTGCGCCGGCCAGGCTCGGCAGGCCAGGTAGCCAGCACCCCGGCCACCACATCGGCCCGCCACTTCACCCCACGTAACGCCCGCCCGGCCAGCTCCTGCGCCATCCGAACGATCCGGTCATTGACCTTCACCCCCTCGGCGGCGGCGACATTCCAGCCCAGGCGCCGCAGCGCCATCCACGCGTTGGATGGCAGGTCCCGGCCCGCTGCGTCGAACCCCGCCGACAGCGTGTCCACATCACCACGGTTCCAATGCGCACCCACCAACTCGGCGGCCATGCCCGACACCAAGCTGGCACACCAACCCACCCGCTGCGCCAGCGCAGCCGCGGTAAGCCCCTGCCCAGTCGCTTCGTCCACGCCAGCGCGGACCCAGGCGGGCACGCAGCAGGTTCGCCTCGTCTCGCCGGCGCGTAGCCGGCTCACCCGATCCGGCCCGAAGCGGTGCACTGGCCCGACTCTGCCAGAAGCCGGCGCCGGTTCTCGGCACTGCGCACGCCATACAGTCGGCCCGCGAATGTGGTCACCAGGCACGCGAAGTCCCCGAGCAACTCGACCCGGCCGCCCAACTTCTTCGGATGCAGCACCTCGACCCCGTAGACCGCGAACAGCTGACGTAGCCAGCCGATCCCGAACCGGGCCAGCCGGTCCTCGTGGGTCACCCGCACAACGGTCACCGAGCCGTCCGCCACCAAGCGCAGCACCCGATTAACGCCGGGCCGGTTCTCCTGCAAGCCGGAACCACGATCACGCACAACCACCACATGATCGCCGCAGGCGGTGGCCCGTAACTCGGCCTCCTGCGCCTCAAGGGAGGTTTCCTGCCCGGTCGACCCGGACACCCGCACGCAACGCACCTCCCGACGCAGCCGGTCCACGGCAGGTCCACCACGCTTCATGTTCTCCACATCGATTCAGGAGAACCGGCGCTCCCGCCCAACCCACGCGAACGGGATCTTGCCGGCTATGGCCCACTGCCGCAGCGTCATCGGATGCACCCCCAGACGCTTCGCGGCCTTAGCCAACCGCAGCAGTTCCACGTCCACGAGCCTAAAAAGGATCAATACGGATCGCTAAGCGACACGCTGAGCCTGGACGTCACCGTCGTGCTGCTGACGCCGGTGGTGCTGGCCGCCGCCGTGCGCGCCGGCGTCCGGGCATGACCGCACCTGTACGCCTCGGGCCACCTGGCCAACTCGGCCTCGCTGCCGCTGCCCGTCTCCAACCTCACCAACCTGCTCGCCTTCCCCGCCACCGGGCTGACCTTCGCCGGTTTTGCCGGGCTCATGGCGCTGCCGTGGCTGGCCGCCGGCACCTCGATCCACCCACCCCGCAAGATCAAGAGTGGACCGAAACAACCTGCACATCACGCACACGACACGGCGTGTCGCCAACCCGGCGATCATTCAAGGTCAACGCACTAGCCGGGGCCACCGGTCAGCAGGGCGAGGACGCCGACCACCTCGAGGACCCGGCGCACCATCGGCTGCGGGTTCGCCACGGTGAGCCTCGCCCCGCGCGCGGTCGTGCTGTTGTGCGCCTGTACCAGCGCCCCGACGCCGGCCGAGTCGAGGTACCGGACCCCGGCGAGGTCGAGTACCAGAGTCGATACGCCGTCGGCGAGAGCCGCGCTGAGGCTGTCCCGCAGCAGTTGCGCTGTTGACGCGTCCACCTCACCGGTGGCGGCGAGACGGATCGTGGTGCCTACCCGTTCGAGGGTGACTGTCAGGCTGGTGCGGCCGGCTGGCACATCGGCGTGCATGGTCCTCTCCAGCAAGTGGTACGTGGTGGACCCGCTTTCCCCCCGGTCGATGGTGCGCCGGCGGGCAGGCAGGCGTGGGTGGGTCGGGTCAGCCTTCGTCCGTGGGCTCGCCGAGGCGGCGCCGCAGCAGCTCGATCAGGGAGCGGGCACCGCTGAGCTCGTACTCCAGGCTGACAATGCGCACGGCGGCATCGAGTCCCAGACCGTCGTCGACAAGCTGCCGCGCCCTGTCGGCGCGCTGCAGGTCGTCGCGGCTGTAGCGGCGGTGCCCTCCATCGGAACGGTGCGCCGCGAACAGGCCGGCGGCCTCCACCGCGCGCAGGAACGCCGGGGTGACACCGATCGCGTCGGCCGCGGCGCCCATCGCATAGCCCGGGTAGGCCGTGTCGTTCAGGCGCGACGCCGAGGCGGGCGACTGGGGTGGCTCGACCACGATGCTCTCCCGTCGTTTCGCGGCCGGTCCGGCTCAGGTAACGCGGGTGACCGGCTCGCTGATCATCTTCTGGCCCTCGCGAGGCGTGGCCCCGGAAAAGGTCGGAGCGGACGAAAACGGTGTCACGACCACCACTCTCCAAGACTCTTGGCTACGACGCTCACTACATCGGCGGTGGCCGGACGCAGCGACCCCTGGCGCTTTGGTGATCCGACCGACGCACATATTCTATACCCAACACCACAGGTTTCAACCATCCTCCGGTACACATATGGAGGCGGGCGTACGGTGGGCGCCCATGAGGGTTAACCGCTCGATTCCCGCCGCCGCCGTGACCCCTGTCCTCACCTACCCCGACGTGCGCGAGGCGGTCGACTGGCTGGGCGCGGCCTTCGGGTTCACCGAGCGGCTGCGGATCGGCGAGCACCACCGCAGCCAGCTCAACGCGGGCGACGGCGCGGTGATCGTGGCGGACGTGCACGGTGACCGCCGGCCGCCGCGACCGGGCGAGGTCACCCACTCGGTGATGGTGCGGGTCGAGGACGCGCACGGCCACTGCGAGCGGGCCCGCCAGCACGGCGCGCGGATCGTCATGGAGCCGACGGACTTCGAGTACGGGGAGCGCCAGTACACGGCCGAGGATCCCTTCGGCCACCGGTGGACGTTCTCGCAGACGCTGGCGGACGTAGCGCCGCAGGAGTGGGGCGGCACGGTACCGCCGCAGGAGTAGGCCCGCCCGGCCAGCGTCCGCCACGCCGCCGGGCACCGGCGGGGAACTCCGGGGGAGCCGCCGGGCTACACGAACAGCGGCTCGACCGCGCGCCGCTCGACCAGCGCGTCCATCTCCTCGTCGGACGGCCGGCTCTCGTACCGGTCGGCCGCGTCGAGCAGCCGCGGGAGGAGGTCGACGTCGCCGCTGGTGAGCAGGAACGCCTCCGGGCGCCCGAGCACCCAGTGCGCGGCAAGGTCGATGTCCGGCTGCTCGGTCAGCGGTTCGTACCACGTGGACGCGGTCTGCGTCCGGCCCTCCCAGCGGCGCAGCGCGAGGCTCTTGATGGTCTGCAGCGCGACGCCACGCTCCGCGCAGACCGCGGCGAGCGCCTCGAACCGGTCGGCGTACCGCGGGTCCCGCATCTGCGCGTAGTTGTACGGCAGCAGCACCGAGTCGAACGGGAAGCGCTCGAGGCTGCGCCGGTGCATCTCCGGTACCGACAGACCGTGCCCGGTGACGCCGATAAAGCGGACCAGGCCCTCCTCGCGCGCCTCGATCGCGGCCTCCAGCGCGCCGCCCGGTCCGAGCGCGGTCTCCCACTCGATGACGTCGACCAGGTTGTGGAGCTGGATGGAGTCGATACGGTCGACGCCGAGCCGGTCGAGCGAGCGGCGGATCTCCTCACGGGCACCGCGGTACGTGCGCTCACCGGTCTTGGTGGCGACGAAGAACGTCCCGGGGTTGCGCCGCAGCCAGGTTGCCACGCGCAGTTCGGCGTCGCCGTAGCTGGCCGCGACGTCGATGTGGTTGACGCCGTACCGCAGCAGTACGTCCAGCGCCCGGTCTGCCTCGCTCTTGGAGACCCGCCCGAGGGCGGCGCCGCCGAAGACCGCGCGGCTGGATTCGTGGCCGGTGGAGCCGAAAGGAGCCCGAGGAATCATGTCCCGAGCCTACGCGGGGCGCGGCAGGCGCGCCGCCGTCGGTGGCCTCCGCGGCGCCGTCGCCGGCCGGCGCGCCGGCGGGTGAGCCGGCCCGACATAGGATGCCCAGGCGTGCGGATATGCATCGTCGGCGCGGGCGCCGTGGGCGGGCTCATCGGCGCCCGGTTGGCCCTGGCCGGCCACGAGACCAGCGCCGTCGCCCGAGGTGCGACGCTGGACGCGCTGCGCGCCCACGGTTGGCGGCTGGAGGGCGGCGAGCGGGCGCCGGTACTGGCCAGCGACGAACCCGCCGACCTCGGGCCGCAGGACCTCGTGGTGCTCGCCGTCAAGGCACCGGCACTGCCCGCCGTCGCGCCCGGAATCGGCCCGCTGCTGGGCCCGGACACCGTGGTCATGCCGGCCATGAACGGCGTGCCGTGGTGGTTCCTCGCCGAGCCGCCGCTGCGCGCCGTCGACCCGGAGGGCGCCATCGCCGCCGCTGTCCCCCGCCGGTACCTGCTGGGTTGCGTGGTGCACTTCTCCAGCGCGGTGAGCCAGCCGGGCCTGGTTCGGCACATCAGCGGGGACACGCTGATCGTCGGCGAACCGGACGGCGGAGTCAGCCCGCGCGCCGAACGCGTGGCGCGGGCGCTGGGCGGCGCCGGCTTCCAGGTACGGGTGAGCGCGGACGTGCGTACCGACGTCTGGTACAAGCTGTGGGGCAACATGACGATGAACCCGAGCTCGTCGCTGACCGGCGCGACCACCGACCGGATCCTCGACGACCCGCTGGTGCGGGACCTCTGCCTCGCGGTGATGGCCGAGGCGCGAGCGATCGGGGCGCGGATCGGCTGCCCGATCGACCAGAGCGGCGCCGACCGGATGGCGGTCACCCGGCAGCTCGGGCCGTTCAAGACCTCGATGCTGCAGGACACCGAGGCGGGGCGCCCGATCGAACTGGACGCCCTGGTGACCGTGGTACGCGAGATCGGCGAGCGGGTCGGGGTACCCACGCCGTCGCTCGACGCGCTGCTCGGCCTGACCCGGCTGGCCGCCCGTACCCGCGGCCTGTACCCGTAGCCGGTACCCCGCACCGTCTGCTGACAGCAGATTCGCTTGGCCCACGGCCGCGGCCCCTCCCATGGTGGACAGCAGAGATTGACCGAGGGAGGGGTTGTGCAGTTCACCGCAGGAACCACCGCGCTGTATACCGGTACGCTCGACGACCAGGTTGCCGCCCGGCTGCTGTACCAACGCATCATCGTGCTGGGCCAGGAGGTCGACGACCCGGTCGCCAACCGGCTGTGCGGCCAACTGCTGCTGCTGTCAGCGGAGGACCCGCGCGGCGACATCAGCCTGTACATCAACTCGCCGGGCGGTTCGGTCAGCGCCGGCCTGGCCATCTACGACACCATGCGGCTGATCCCGAACGACGTGTGCACGCTGGCGATGGGGCTGGCGGGCAGCATGGCCCAGTTCCTGCTCTCCGCGGGTACACCCGGCAAGCGGTTCAGCCTTCCGCACGCGCAGATCCTGATGCACCAGGGGTCGGCGGGATTCGGGGGCACCGCGGCGGACGTCGAGATCTACGCCGAACAGCTGGACCGGATCGGCGCTACCCTTCTGGGCCTCATCGCCGAGCACAGCGGGCAGCCGGTCGCCACGGTCGAGCGGGACAGCCGGCGGGACCGCTGGTTCACACCCGAGGAGGCCCAGGAGTACGGGCTGATCGACCACATCCTCGACCGGGTCGAGGACGTGCGCCCGGCGAGCGCGCGCCGTTCGGTGGGGGTGCGCGCGTGAGCCAGTACACCATCCCCAGCGTGGTGCAGCGCACGCCCGACGGTGAGCGGGCCTACGACATCTACTCGCGGCTGCTGTCCGAACGCATCATCTTCCTGGGCACCGAGATCGACGACGGCGTGGCCAACGTGGTGATCGCGCAGCTGATCCACCTCGAGGCGGCGAACGAGCAGGAGATCGGGCTCTACATCAACTCGCCCGGCGGCTCGTTCAGCGCGCTGACCGCCATCTACGACACCATGCGCTTCGTGCGCTGCGACATCGCGACCATCTGCGTGGGGCAGGCCGCGTCGGCCGCCGCCGTACTGCTCGCGGCCGGTACGCCGGGCAAACGCTCGGTGCTGCCGCACGCGAAGGTGACGCTGCACCAGCCGTCGACCCAGGCCCGGGGCGCGCTGCCGGACCTGGCGGTGCAGGCCAAGGACCTGGCCAAGGTGCGGGCGGAGATGGAGGAGATCCTCAGCGCGCACACGGGTCATCCGGTGGCGAAGATCCGGGCGGACACCGACCGCAGCATGACCCTGTCGGCAACCGAGGCGGTCGCCTACGGTCTGGCCGACTGGGTGACCACGGACCGCCGGACCCGCTCGGTGGATCTGGCTAGGGTGAACTGATCAGGCGGCCAGCAGCACGACGTCACCGGGGCGGCGTACCGGCGTGCCCGCGCCGGTACGGCGCCGGGCCTGCGACAGCGTGACGACCGGGGCCGGCGCCGGCCGCGCGCTCGTGGCACTGTCCACGAGGTCGCGCCGTACCTCGGCGAGCAGGTCGGGCAGCTCGATGCGAAGCGCGCCGCACACCGCGGCCAGCACCTCGGAACTGGCCTCCTTGCGGCCACGCTCCACTTCGGACAGATAAGGTACCGAGACGCGGGCCTCGCGGGCGACGTCGGCCAGCGTGCGCTTCTGCCCCTGCCGCTCGCGGCGCAGCACGTCCCCGATCACGGTACGCAGCAGCGGCCGGGGCCGCCTGCGCCGACCGGGTTCGAGCCGCACCAGTTCGGACACGGGCTCACCATACCCACGGCCGCGACGCGCTCAATACTGGTGCGGGGCCGCGTTCGCCAGCAGCGTAGGAACCGCCGACCCATCCGGGGCGGGGTGCGACGGCTAGCGGATGCCCGACTGCGCAGGCGTCGCCGGCTACCGGGACCGGGACGACGGCTCGCCCGGGTACTGCTGGTACGTGCCGGGCGCCTGCAGCAGCGGGCCGAGCCGGTCGAGGATGGAGGCCAGCTCCTGACGCGCCGCGTCGTCCGTCGCGTCGACCTGCGCGCGCAGCCCGGAGAACTGCCGGATCGCCCAGTGCGCCAGCGTCGCCAGCCGGGTCAGCTCCTCCCGGTCGGGCGTGTAGGTCGGCCCGGCCGCCGCGCGGTACTCGCGGACCGCCTGCTCCGCGGTCTGCCGCGCGGCGAGGACGATCTCCCGGGCCTGATGTTTGGACTGGGCCACCAGGCTGGCCGCGTTGGTCTGCGCGGCCGCCATCAGTTCCTCGACGTACTGCTGCGCCTGCAGCTGACGGGAGATCATCGCCTCGTCCAGGCCCTGTGGGGCGCTGTCCGGCAACTGGCCGTGGCGGCGGGCGTACAGCTCCCGCTGCAGCCGCTCGTTCTCGGCCACCAGGGACGTGAGCTGACCGTCGCGCGCGGCGACCTCCTCGGCCAGCCGGGCCAGCAGCGCCTCGACCTCCCCCGGGTCGTACCCCTTGCGGAAGCCGATCTGCCGGATGCGGGTGTTGCGGATCTCGTGCGGCGACAGCGGCCTGCGCCGGTGCTGGGGAAGCGTGCTCATTGCCGGGTAACCTCCGCCACGGCGGCCTCCGGGGTCAGGTCCTCGCGCAGCGGCGCGTAGGTCTTGTCGTCGAACTGCTCCACCCGGATGTTGCCCGCCGGGTAGCCTGCGTCGAGCAGGGACTGGCAGGTACCCGCCACCATCGCCGGGGACCCGCACACGTAGACGAGCCGGTCGTACCACGGGCCGCTCTGCAGCGCCGCCTCCACGACCGTGGCCGACCGGTCGTCGACCGGGTCGTCCGAGGCCACCCCGAGCACCTGCAGCCAGCGCAGGTCCTCGGCGAGCTGCTGCAGGGCGGGCAGGTCGTAGAGCTCCCAGCGGGTCGCCGCACCGAGGATGAGGGTCACCTTGCGCTCGGGAAGGCCGCCGGCCAGCTCCTCGACCACCGCGCGCAGCGGGGCCACACCGGTACCGCCCGCCAGCAGCAGCAGGTCGGGGCCCGGCCCGACGGGTACGGTCAGCCGGGAGCCGATCGGCGCGCCCAGGCGCAGCACATCGCCGGGGCGCGTCTGGTAGACCAGCGCCGGGGACAGTTGACCGCCCGGTACCGCGCGGACGTGGAAGTCCAGGGTGCCGTCGGAGCGTGGCGCGTTGGCGGGCGAGAGGTACCGCCAGACCTTGGGCCGCAGGTGCGACTCGACGGCCACCGACTGGCCGGCCCGGTACCGCAGTTCGTGCGCCGGGCGCACCGTGAACACCGCGATGTCACCGGCCCGCCGCTCGTGGGCGATGACCTCCGCGTCCCACCACGGCGGCATGACCTGCTCGGCGGCCGCCGCCGCCCGGATCATCACGCCCGACACGATGGTGTACGCCTCGGTCCAGTCCGCTTCGAGCTGCTCGGTCCAGTCGGACCCGAGCCCGTGCGCGAGCGTGTGCAGCAGGGCCTGACCCACCGTCGGGTAGTCCTGCGGGCGTACCTCGAACCGGCGGTGGTCGCGGCCGAGTTGCTCGACGAACGTGACCAGGCGGTCGCTGTCGTCGACGTGCGAGACGATGTGCCCGAGTGCGGACAGCAGGCGGTCGCGCTGCCCGCCCATGTTCGTCGCGAACAGCCCGCGCAGCCCCGGATCGAGCGAGAACAGGGTGGCGTAGAAGTAGGCGGCGACCTGGTCGCCCAGCCCCGACGCCTTCGCCCAGCTCGCCTTCAGCGCGGCGACGTCCACTAGCCGGCGGCCTCGCCCGAACCGGTCACGATCGCCGGAGCGACCGCCCGCAGGGTTGAGTCGGCCACCTGGAGCACGTCCATCGGCACCTTGAAGTCGTGCAGCACGGTCAGCAGGTAGAGGCTGACCCGCTGGTAGGCCGCGGCGGTGATGTCCAGGCCGGCGTGCGCCTCGCCGAGGTCGCGACCGTCGTACCGGTCGGGCCCGCCGAGCACCTTGGTCAGCAGGAGCACCTGGTGGCGCTTGAGCCGGGCCAGCCCGTCCTCCTCCACGAGGGTGGCGAAGAAGCCCGCCGTGGCCGGGTCGTCCAGCAGCCGGCGGTAGAACTCGTCGACGACCGCCGATACGGCGCCGGCCCCGCCGACGGCGACGAACGGCGAGGTCGCGTAGCTCTCGGCCGCCTCCGCGTCAAGTTCGGCCTGCAGTGCGGTCTGCGTCATCACCTGACACCTCTCCCTCGGGTCCGTCGAACGGCCAGCGGTCGCCTCCGATCATCCAATCGCAGGCCGTGGGCCAGCTTATGCATACCGCAGTCGCGTGGCAACTGCTGGCGAGAAGCTTGAACCTCCCGACACACTTCGGAAACATTGTCCACTGTGGACCAGAGCTGACCCGGTCAGCATCCGGCCCTTACACCGCCCGAACGCGGTACCGGCACACTGCCCGCACGCGGTACCCGTGGGTGGCGGCGGCGTCCGCCGCGCTGCTGTCCTGGCCGGCTGTGACGCCCGTCGGGTACACCGGCTCGACTGTCCCCATTGGACAGCCGAGCCGTACGCTCACCGTCGACGGCCGGCACCGCACCGTCCACCTGTACCGGCCGGCCACGCTGGACTCCCCCGCCCTGCTCGTGGTCATGCTGCACGGCGGCTTCGGCAGCGGCGGCCAGGCCGAGGCCGCCTGCGGCTGGGATGCCGAGGCCGACGCGGGGCACCTCCTCGTCGCGTACGCGGACGGGCTCGACCGGGCCTGGTCGGTCGGCGGCCGCTGCTGCGGGGTACCGGGGCGGAACGGCGTGGACGATGTGCGGTTCGTCACCGCGATGCTCGACGACATCCGGCGCGCGGTACCCGTCGGCCCGACCCGGGCGTACGTCACCGGAATCTCCAACGGCGGCCTGCTGGCGTACCGGCTGGCCTGCGACACCTCCGACTTCGCCGCGATCGGCCCCGACTCGGCGACCATGCTGGGGGACTGCCCCACGCCGGCACCGTTGTCGGTCATCCACATCCACGGCACCGCCGACACCCGGATCCCCTACCACGGCGGTACCGGCGAGGGCGCCGCCCACATCGACGGGCCGGCCGTACCGGACCTGGTCGCCACCTGGCGCGCCACTGACCGCTGCAATCCGCCGACGGTGACCGTGGCCGGGCCGGTGACCACCTCGACCGCGCTGTGCGACCAGGGCCGCGCGGTCGAACTGGTCACGATCGAGGGCGCCGGGCACCAGTGGCCGGGTTCGACCGGCCAACCGGCGGTCGACCGGGTACTGGGCATCGACGAGCCGTCGACCGCGCTGTCCGCCACCGGTACCATCTGGCGGTTCTTCGCCGCTCACCCGCGGCCGGGCGGCTGACCGGGACTGGTGGCATCCTGGGAGCGTGGCGGATCACCGGGGCGGCGTGCGGACCCGGCCGGCGGCCGCCACCACGCGGCAACCGCGATCGGGCACCGGGCAGTTCCTGCTCGACCTGTGCGCCATCGCGCGGCCGTGGTTCTGGCCGGTGTCCCTGCTGCCGTACTACGTGGGCGTGCTGCTCGCCACCCACCGGCTGTTCCCGCCCGCCGGGCAGCTGCCCCGGCTGCTGGTCGGCGCGCTCGTCGTGGAACCGCTGGTGTGGCTCGCGGTGCTCGCCGTCAACGACGCAAACGACCTGCCCGGCGACCTGCGCAACCCGCGCAAGGCGAACACCCCGCTGACCAGCGGCCGGCTGTCGCCGAACGCGGTGCGCGGCATCGCCTACGGCGCGGCCTCCGCCGCGCTGGCGGTCAGCCTGCCGGTCGGCGCAGCCTTCGCCGCGGGCGCGCTGCTGGCGCTGGCACTCGGCTGGCTCTACAGCACGCCGCCGGTGCGGCTCAAGGCCAGGCCCGGCGCCGACGTCGCGGCCAACGGGCTCGCCCTCGGCGCGCTCGGGCCGCTGGCCGGATGGACGGCCGCCCACCAGCTGTCCGGCTTCCCGTGGGCCATCGCACTGCAGGGGGTACTGGTCGGAGCCGCGCTGTACGTGCCGACCACGCTCGCCGACTACTGGGCGGACCTGGCCACCGGGTACCGGACGGTCGCCGTGCGGCTCGGTCCGCGCGCCACGTACCGGCTCGGGTTCGCGGCGTGGACGGCGGCGGCCGTCCTGTCGGTGGTGCTCGCGGCCACCGGTACCGTCATCCCCCGCCGGATGCTGCCGTTCGAGGCGGTCACGGTACCGGGGCTGGTCCTCGGGTACCACCTGCTGCTGCGCCGGCACCAGTCGGTACCGCGCATCGCCGCGGTCAGCTTCCTGTTCCTGGTGCCCAGCGCCATCTTCGCGCTGACCTACACGCACGTCCTCTGAGCGGCCGGATCCTCCCGTGCCGGAGCGGTCGGGGCGTTGACGCGGGCGGCTACGGTTAAACGGCGGGTTGCTACAGGGGGTTGCCTACGTGAATGCGTCATGGCCGTACTGACCAGGCCGGCGGTTACGGTGCCCGTGCGGCGCGGGCCCGCGAACCGCTCCGGCAACCGGCTCGGCGGGACGCCGGCCCGGCTGTCCGCCATCATGGTGCTGCTGGCCGTGCTGGGTCTTGCGGCCGGCCTGGCCGCGGCGGTGGACGTCGCGCGGCGCTCCTCGACGCTGAGCGCGGTGACCGGGCGGGACGGGCCGCTCACGGTACAGGCGCAGGAGCTGTACCGCGCGCTGTCGGACGCGGACGCCACCGCCGCCGCGGCGTTCCTGGCGGGCGGTCAGGAGCCGGCGGCGCTCCGGGCGCGGTACCAGTCCGATGTGGACGCTGCCTCGGCGGCCCTCGCCGCGGCGACCGCCGCGGACGGCGCGCAGCCCACCGTGCGCCGGATCGCGGCCCGGCTGCCGGTCTACACCGGCCTGGTGGAGACGGCCCGTACCGACAACCGGCAGAATCTCCCGGTCGGCGCGGCCTACCTCCGCGAGGCGTCCGCGCTGATGCGCGATGAGCTGCTGGTCGCCGCGAAGGAGCTGTACGACGCGGAGGCGGCGCGGGCCGAGGCGGACCGCCGGGGCGCTGCCGGCTTCCCCTGGCTCGCGGTCGCGCTCCTGCTGCTCACCGTCGCCGGGCTCGCCGGCGCGCAGGCGCACCTGACCCGGCGCACCAACCGGCTGGTCAACCTCGGCCTGCTCGGCGCGACCGCGCTGGCGCTGGCCGCCCTCGGCTGGTCGCTGGCGGCGTGGGGCGGGGTGCGGGGCGAACTGGCCGGCGCGCACCGCGACGGGTCGAGCCAGGTACAACTGCTCGCGAAGGCCCGGCTGGACGCCCTGCAGGCCCGCGCTGACGAGTCGTTGACCCTGGTCGCCCGAGGCAACGGCGCCGACTTCGAGAAGGACTACGCCGCCGTCGAGGGCGGCCTGGGCGGGCTGCTCACCCGGGCGCGCGACGCCGCGACCGATCCGGCGGTACGGGCGACGGCCGGCAGCGCGGTGAACGACGCGGGTACCTGGCAGGCGACGCACACGAAGGTACGCGGCTACGACGACGGCGGGCAGTACGGCGAGGCGGTCGCGCTGGCCACCGGCGAGGGTCAGCAGGCGTTCAACCGGCTCGACGCCGACCTGGCCAAGGGGATCGCGCTGACCAACGATGCCTTCGACCGCCACGCGCGGGCCGCCTCCGGCGCGCTCGGCGGCGAGCTGCCCGGACTGGTCGTACTGACCGTCCTGATGCTCGCCGGGCTGGTCTTCGGCCTCCAGCAACGCATTGCGGAGTATCGATGAGACGAGTACCGGTCCTGGTCGCGGCGGCCCTGCTGGCGGCGCTGCTGGGCGGCTGCGGCACGACCGGTACCACGGTCACCGCGGCCGCGCCGTCGCTCGCGCCGCCCCGGCCGCAGGGCGTGCAGGACCCGGCCGTCGTGCCCAGCGCGGCCGCGGCCGGCGCCACGGACTGCGACCCGCGCGCGAGCCTGCGGCCGGACGGCGCGGGCGGGCCGGGCATCGACCGGATCAGGGCGCGGGGCCGGCTGGTCGTCGGGGTCGACCAGAACACGTACCTGTTCGGGTACCGGGACGCAGCCTCCGGCCAGGTCGTCGGCTTCGACATCGACATCGCCCGGCAGGTCGCCGCCGCCATCTTCGGCGACCCGGCCCGCATCCAGCTCGTCGCGATCACCGCCGCCCAGCGGATCCCGTTCATCCAGAACGGTTCCGTGGACATCGTCGTGGACACGATGACCATCAACTGCGACCGGCTCAAGCAGGTCGCCTTCTCCACCGACTACTACGACGCCGGGCAGCGGGTGCTGGTACCGAAGTCCTCGGCCGCCAAGGGCATCGACGACCTGGGCGGCAGGCGAGTCTGCGCGGCGGCGGGCAGCACGTCCATCGCGAACATCGCGCACGCGAGGTCCCACCCGGTACCCGTCTCCGTCGCCGACTGGACCGACTGCCTCGTGATGCTGCAGCAGGGCCAGGTCGACGCGATCTCCACCGACGACACCATCCTCGCCGGGATGGCCGCGCAGGACCCGAACACGAAGCTGGTCGGCGACCGGTTCACCGACGAGCCCTACGGCGTGGCGGTGTCCCGGTCCGCGCCGGATCTGGTCCGGTTCGTCAACGGCGTACTCGACCGGATGCGCGCCGACGGTTCCTGGGCGGCTATCTACACGCGCTGGCTCGGCGGCCCGGCGCCGGCCCCGCCGATGGCGCGGTACCTCGACTGATGTCGGCCCGGGCGCCCCGGTACAGTAACCGGATAGGCACTGGCCGTTACAGCGAAGGTATCGACAACGGAGGTGGGCAGGTGCGCGCGGGATTCCACGCCGACCTGGAGAATGTGACCGGCACCCTGGTCGAGATGGCCGAGTCCGCGACCGACGCGATGCGAACCGCGAGCCGCTGCCTGCTGTCCGCCGACTGCGACCTCGCGGACGGCGTCATCGCCGGCGACGAGGCGATCAATGCCCGGTACCGCGCGGTGGAGGACCAGATCTCCCAGCTCCTGGCCCGGCAGTCCCCGGTCGCCGGCGACCTCCGGCTGGTGGTCGCCGCGCTGCACGCCGCCGGCGACCTGGAGCGGATGGGCGACCTCGCGGTCCACGTGGCCAGGACGGCGCGGCGCAGGGCCCCGGAGTCCGCGCTGGTACCCGAGGTCCGCGACATCATCAGCGGGATGGCCGAGTGCACCGGCCGGATCGGCCAGAAGGTGAGTACCGTGCTGCGTACCACCGACGCGTCGATCGCCGGCGAACTGGAGAAGGACGACGACGCGATCGACGAGCTGCACCGACGGCTGTTCACGGTGCTGCTGGACAGGTCCTGGCCGCACGGCGTGGCACCGGCCATCGACGCGGCCCAACTCGGCCGGTGGTACGAGCGCTTCGCCGACCACGCCGTCAACGCGGGCCGGCGCGTCATCTACTTCGTCACCGGCGCGTAGCGGCCGGGCACCCGTCGCACTCGTCACCGGATGAAACCGATCGGGGTCGCGGTCCGGGCCCGCCTGTGCCGGAAGGGGAGCCAGCATGCCGCGGATACTGGTGGTGGAGGACGAGGAGGCGTGGTCGGAGCCGCTGTCCTTCATGCTGCGGCGTGAGGGCTTCGAGGTCGCCGTCGCCGCCACCGGACCGCAGGCGCTGGTCGAGTTCGACCACAACGGTGCCGACCTCGTGCTGCTGGACCTGATGCTGCCGCAGATGCCCGGGGTCGAGGTCTGCCACGAACTGCGCGCCCGCCGGGACGTACCCATCATCATGGTCAGTGCCCGCGACTCGGAGGTCGACAAGGTGGTCGGCCTGGAGATCGGCGCCGATGACTACGTCACCAAGCCCTGCTCAATGCGGGAACTGCTGGCGCGCATCCGCGCCGTGCTGCGCCGCTGCACCGGCCGCACGCCCCCGCAGGAGGCGCCGGTACTGGCCGTCGGCCCGGTCGTGATGGACGTCGAACGCCATCTGGTCACCGTCGACGGCGCCGAGATCGGGCTGACCCTCAAGGAGTTCGACCTGCTGGAGGTGCTGCTGCGCAACCCCGGCCGGGTGCTGACCCGCCAGCAGCTCATCGACCGGGTGTGGGGTCCGCAGCAGGCCGGCGACATGCGCACCCTCGACGTGCACGTCAAGCGGCTGCGCACGAAGGTCGAGCCGGACCCGGCCGTACCGCGGCACCTCACCACGGTGCGCGGGGTCGGGTACAGGTTCCAGTCCTGACCGTCCAGAGTGGACGGTCGCTACCGGCCGCCGTGACGGGGCAACGGCGGGCAGTCCGACGGCCTACTGTGGGTACCCGTGGACGAGGCCGACCTGTACCAGTTCGCCGAGCAGTTCCGGCGGTTGACCCAGCTCGCCGACGAGCGGCTGCCTCCGGTCGGGTACCGGCCGTCGGAGTTCGTCGAGCGCCTCACCGCGCACCTCGGCCACCCCGCGCGCGACGTACCCGTCGTCACCGAGGCGTTCCCTGCCTACGACCACGCCAACATCCAGGTCGCCCTCGACGCCTGGCGGCAGCGGCACGGCGCGGGCACGCTGACCGGCGTCTCCGGGCCGGGACGCGAGCACCACAGCCTGACCGAGCTGCTCACCTCCTACGGGCACTTCGGGCTCGGCGCGGTCGACTACACCAGCGTGCCGGTCGACGTCGACGCAGAGCTGACCTGCGTGCGGTTCGGCCTCTACCTGCTGACCGACGGCTCCGGCACGCCGCTGGCCGTGCTGGTCCGCGGCCCCCACCCGCAACGCGGCGAGCCGGGGGTACGCGTCGAGGTGCTCTGCGTCCGGGCCGAGACCGCCCGCGCCTTCCTGGCCGAGATCCGGGAGCTGATGCGGCGCCACAACGTGTTCCGCGCCAAGGTGCTCTCGTTCGAGGCGCACGAGTTCGGGCCGGGCGTCGGGCCGCTCGGCTTCCACCGCCGGCCGGAGCTGGACCGCGCCGACGTCGTCCTGCCCGACGGCCTGCTCGAGGCCGTGGAGCGGCAGGTGATCGGGGTGGCCCGGCACCGCGACCGGTTGCGCGCAGCCGGCCACCCGCTCAAGCGCGGTGTGCTGCTGTTCGGCCCGCCCGGTACCGGCAAGACGCACACCGTCCGGTACCTCGTCTCGCGGCTGCCCGAGTTCACCGTGGTCCTGCTTTCCGGGATGGGGCTGCGCTTCGTCGCGCAGGCGTGCGCCCTGGCCCGGCTCGTCCAACCCGCGCTGGTCGTGATGGAGGACGTCGACCTGGTCGCCGAGTCCCGCACGTTCCGGCCGGGGATGGACAACCCGCTGCTGTTCCAGATGCTCAACGAGCTGGACGGGCTGGCCGGCGACGCCGACGTCGCCTTCCTGCTCACCACCAACCGCGTGGACCTGCTGGAGCCGGCACTGGCCCAGCGACCCGGGCGGGTCGACCTCGCCGTCGAGGTACCCCTGCCGGACGCGCCCGCCCGTGAGGCGCTGCTGCGCCTGTACGGCCGGCGGCTGCTGCTGAGCGCCGAGGAGTCCGCGGACATCGTCGCCGCTACCGCCGACACCACCGCGTCGTTCTTCGCCGAACTGGCGCGCCGCGCGGAGCTGCTCGCGGCCGACGAGGGCACCGGGCAGTCCGGCGTGGCCCACCTGCGCGCGGCGCTCGCCGAGCTGACCGCCACCCGGGACGCCCTCAGTTCGACAGGTGGGCCCGTACCTCGCGCAGCCGGTCGGTGAGGAAGGCGCGCTCCACGTCGTTGTCGGTCAGCGTGAGGGCCTCCTGGTACGCGTCGGCCGCCTCGGCCCACCGGCGCAGCAGGCGCAGGAAGTCCGCACGCGCAGCGCTGAGGTACCCGTAGGTCGCCAGCGCCGGCTCCGCGAGCAGCGGCGTCAACGCGTCGAGCCCGGCGCCCGGGCCGTCCCGCTGGCCCACCGCCACCGCCCGGTTCAGCGCGACGACCGGCGAGGGCCACAGCGCGAACAGGACGTCGTAGAGCCCGACGATCTCCGCCCAGTCGGTGTCCCGCCACGTCGGCGCCTGCGCGTGCACTGCCGCGATGGCGGCCTCCACCGCGTACCGGGACGGCCGCCCGGTACGCAGCGCCTCGGTCACCAGCGCCGCCCCCTCGGCGATCTGCCTGGCGTCCCACCGCGAGCGGTCCTGCTCCGACAACAGCATCAGCCGCCCGCCCGCCGACACCCGGGTCTCCCGGCGCGCGTCGATCAGCAGCAGGAGCGCGAGCAGGGCAGCGACCCCGGTATCGCGTGGCATCAACAGGTGCAGCATCCGGGCCAGGCCCAGCGCACTGTCCACCAGGTCCCGGCGGACCAGGTGCGCGCCGATCGGCGCGGTGTGCCCGGTGGTGAAGATCAGGTGCACCACCTCGAGCACGGCACCGACCCGCTCGGCGAGGTGCTCGGGCGCCGGCGCCCGGTACGGGATGCGGGCCGCGGCGATCTTCTTCTTGGCCCGGGTGATCCGGGCGGCCATGGTGGCCTCGCTGACCAGGAACGCGCGGGCCACCTCGGGCGTGGACAGGCCGCACACCAGGCGGAGCGTCAGGGCCACCTGGGCGTCCCGCGACAGGGCCGGGTGGCAGCAGGTGAAGACGAGGCGCAGCCGGTCGTCGTCGAGGCCGTCCTCCGGCCCCGGTACCGGATCCCGCGGTACCAGCAGCGGCAGCGCACGGCGCAGCACCGAATCGCGGCGCAGCACGTCCAGCGCGCGGTTGCGGGCGGCGGTGGTGAGCCAGGCCCCCGGACGGTCCGGAACGCCGGTGCGCGGCCAGGTCTGCAGCGCCTGGGCGTAGGCGTCCTGGGCGCACTCCTCGGCCAGGTCCAGATCGCGGGTCAGCCTGGCCGTGGCGGCGAACACCCGGGCCCACTCGCGGCGGTGGGCCCCCGCCACGGCCGCGGCGACCTCGTCGGTCATCCGTGATCGACCAGCGGACGGATCTCCACGCCGCTGTGCCCGGCGGACACCTCGTACAGCCCCCTGGTCAGCGCGATCACCTCGTCCAGGTCGGCGGCCTCGATCAGGTAGTAGCCGCCCACCGCCTCCTTGGTCTCCAGGAACGGGCCGTCGGTGATGGCCAGCCGGCCGTCGGCGTCCGTGCGCAGGCTGGTCGCGACCGGCGCCGGCTCCAGCTCCTGGCCGTCGAGGACGGCGGTACCGGCGGCGGCCCGGAACGCCCGGTGCGCCTCGTCCAACCGGCGCACCTCCTCCGCGGGCATCGCGGCCCACTGCCGGTCGTCGCCGTAGATGAGGATCAGGTACTTCGCCATGTCACATCCCATCGTGTACCGGCCCCGGCCCGGGGCCGCCCACCTCTACGACGAGCCGGCCCCTCCCCGGATCGACAACCGGTCCCCGCCGGTTGCCGCCGGGCCGGCGCCGTTGAGCAGAATCACAGTATTTCCCCAGGCCACGCTGATGTGACCGGGCGAGGATCGGGGTACTGGAGAGCTGTCGCCGCCGCCGGGAGGAAACATGGCCGCACTCGTCATCAGCGACGCGCAACTGCGCGCGCTCACCCACGAGCAGCGCGCCGACCTCGCCCAGCGGCTGGCCAAGCTGGGCGCCACCGGCGCCGTGCCCGCCACCGCCGGGGTACCGGCGTCCCGGCGCCGCGTGTGGCTCGCCGTACTCGCGTTCGGCGCCTGCGTCGCGATGATCCCGTGGACGGTCATGCTCGCCGGTAGCCTGCCCGACCGGTACGTGACCCTGCACTGGAGTACCACCTGGGTCGGGTTCGACTCGCTGATGATCGCCAGCTTCGCCGTCACCGGCCTGCTCACCTGGCGCCACCACCGGGCGCGGTGGGCCGCCGCCCTGGTCACCGCGACCCTGCTGGCCTGCGACGCCTGGTTCGACGTCTCCACCGCCTCGACCGTCCCGGACCTCGTCGGCAGCGCGATCACCGCCGCCCTCGGCGAACTGCCGCTGGCCGCCCTACTGATCTACCTCGCCGTCCAGGGTCGCGAGCCCTCCCGTACCGGGGACCCGGTGCCTGCGGCGGCCTGACGGTACCGCCAGGGCCAGCCCGGCCAGCAGGAGCACCGCGCCGAGGACGGTCACGTACCCGGGGAGCGAGGTCGGGATGCCGAGGTAGGTCGTGATGCCGAGGATCCTGGCCATGCCCCAGGGCAGCAGGGCCAGCTGGTCGTTCCAGAAGGTCAGCGCGCGCTCCAGCCCGAGCGCCGTGACGAGCGCGCCGAGCAGGACCAGCGGTACCCCCAGGGCCGCGAGTACCCGCCCGAGCGCCCGCCGGCGCAGCAGCCCGTACCCGTCGCGGAGCACCACGAAGGCGACCACGAACACCCAGCAGAACGCGGCGAAGGCGACAGTGATGTACGCGGAGCGCGAGTTCGGGGCGGTCCAGAACAGGTACCAGTATCGCCCCGGCCCGCGGTCCGCCAGCGCGACGAGCAGGATGACGGTACGCAGCAGCACGGCGCCGCCGACCGCGGCCCACAGCCGGAACGGATCCGCCCGCCCGACCAGCAGCCGCAGCGCGGCCCCGAACAGCAGCCACGCGCCGAGCACCGGGATCAGGTGCGCGGGCGCCTCGAACCAGGTGTAGACGCCCCGGCTGAGCGCGAGCACGACGGCCGGCACGAGCCACACGAGGAGCCGGTCCAGCCGGGACGCGGGCGGCTCAAGCGCGGTCGCACGCCAGGGCTGGGTGGCCCCGAGCCACAGCCCCCGCAGCGCCGCCGCGCCCGGCCACCGCCGCCACCGGTCCGGCAGCGCGCCAGCGGCCAGCGCCAGCAGGATCAGGGCCAGCAGCGCCCGGGCGAGCCAGGCCATCACCGGGTCGCGGTTCGCGCGGACCTGGCCGAGGTCGGCCGCCGTGAAGTTCCAGGCCGGCAGGTCCACGTCGCCGCCGTACCGGGCCAGGTGCGCCGCCCTGGCGCTGCGGTACGCCGACTCGGCCGATGTCCACGCCGCCTTCGCCCGGGCCGAGCCGGTGTCCAGCCACTGCGCGTGGCGCAGCACCATCGTCCGGTACGCGCCGAGGGTACGGAACAGGTCGACCTCGAAGGCCGCGGTGTCCACCAGGTGCTGCCGCAGTGCGGGATCGCGCCACGTTCCGGCGCCGGTACCGTCGATGAGGTCCTGCATCCGCCGCGCGGTGGCGACGGCGCGGTCCCCCTGCGCGATGGCCTCGTCCAGGTCATCCCTGCTCACCTCGTAGATGCTGTCGAGTACCGCGCTGTCCCCGGTGACGATGTCCCACTCGAAGATCCACATCATCGGCGTCGGATGCTGACCGAGCGCCTCGACGGACTGCCGCGCGAACGGCCCGATGTAGAGCCCGTCGGTGATCGCGGACCGGGACAGGGCGAACGCCTGCGACAGCGCGGTCACCGTGGCTGGGTCGGTGGAGAAGGTCTGCCGGATCCAGTCGGCGGTAGCCCGGCCGGTATCCACGTCCGGGTCCCACGCCAGCCGCGAGGTGAGGTACACGTCGAGGTCCCACAGCTGCCAGAAGCCGGTGCGCGGGTACAGCGTCATCGGGCCGGCCACCAGGGGGCCGCCGTCCTGCGTCCAGTCCCACACGCCGACGATGTTCGGGTTGGCCGCGAGGAAGTGCCGCAGCGCCTGCTGCTCCAGGTCGCCCAGGTCGTTCGGGAGGCTGCCGAAGCCCTCGAACTCCCGCCGCGACTGGAACTCGATGATGCGCCGCTGCGAGCCGACGGTCAGCGTCGGGTTCAGCGGAAGGTAGCTGTAGTAGTCCCCGGCGACGTACTTGGTGGACACGATCAGGTGCGGGTCACTGATTCCGTCGAGCACGGCGCGGTACGAGTCGGGGTTGGTGTGCATGTCGCCGACCGCGTTGAGCCCGACGCTCCAGGTGCGGAAGATGAGGTCCTTGCCCGCCTCGCCGGACACCGCCAGGAACGCGCGCAGCATCGACTGCACCGCCGCCGCCGTACTGACGTCGACCTCGGAGAAGTAGTCCCAGCCGGCCAGCTTGTAGTCGGAGCCGCCCTCGCCGACCCGCAGCATGAGGCCGTCGGCGAACGGCATCGCCGTGTACAGCTCGCGCAGCCCGGCCTGGTACACCGACCACAGCTTCGGGCTCGTCGGGTCCAGCCCGGCGGTGCGCCGCAGATAAGCCTTGAGCGGCGGGGACAGCGCGAGCATGTCCGTCTTGAAGTAGACCTTCATCCCCAGGTCGTGCGCGTAGCGCCAGACCGGGCCGAATGCCGCGACCATCGCCTTGGCGCGCTCGACGTGCGGGTCGCCGGCCGGGTAGACGCCGGTACCGGACAGCGTCAGGTACTCGAGGAAGCCGGGGATGACCACGCCGTTGTACCCGAGCGTCAGGGCGTGGTCGACGAACTGCCGGTACTGGCCGGAAACGGTGGCGACGGCGGCCGGGTCCACCCACGGCGCCCGGGGCAGGATGGCGCTGCCCACCACGTCCGTGTTGAGGTTGTAGTTCGTCCCGTCGACGAACTGCTGCCGGGTCGGTTCGAGCCCGACCGCGCCGAGGTCGACCAGCCGCAGCCCGAGCCGGGGACTGACCACCTTCCCGTCGTCGTCCGCGGCCAGCACGGTCTCCCCCGACCGGATCCGGTCCGCCACGGTGTAGAGGCCGGCGGCCGCGCCGGCCGCACTGCCCGCCTCCAGGCTGAGCCCACCGCCGCCGGTCGAGGCCAGCCGGAACGCCTCATCGCCGCCGGGGAACGACGCGACGATACGGACGTCGAGGCCGCCCGGCGCCGCGCCGCCGGACCCGTCCACGGCCGGGGCGGCGGCCCCGCGCTGGGTGAACGCCGCCGCCACCGCCTGCGCCGCGAGGGCGACCCGCTGATCCGGGGGTATCGCGACGGTCGTCAGGGCCGGTACCGGCGCGACCGGTCGCGCCTCGGCGGCGGCCGGGTGCTCCGCGGGTGCCGTGACGGGTCTGTAGGAAATGCCCAGCGCGCCGGAGACTCCGCGCGCCACGAGGGCACCGAGGCCGAGCAGCACGGCGGCGGTGACGAGCAGAGACAACGCCCGGCGCGGGAGCGACACGCGAACACCTTAGAGCCCGCGGGCCGGCCTCGGCATCACCCGTCGCCCAGCAGCCAGCGCACCTCCCGGCGCAGCAGTTCCTGGCGGGCGGGCGACGCGTAGGACTCGACGCCGTGCCCCAGGGCGTCGTAGACGGTGCGCTGCGGGCCGTCCTCCCGGGCCAGTACGAGTGGGTGGTCCAGTCCGCCGAGGTGATGCGCCAGCAGTACCGTCGCCGGGCGCAGCAACTCCAGCTGGGAGTACAGCTCGTCGTAGACGACCACCTCGGCCAGGCCCTGCAGCACCGGCGTACCGGGCGCCGGAAGCAGCCGCTGCCAGCCGATCGGGGGATGCATCGACACGCCGTCAACCCACCGCACGCCGAGCCGCTCCGCCCACTGCGGCACCGCGGCGAGGCTGTTGGCGGCGGCGTGCAGACCGAGGACCGCCCGGGGTGAGGCGAGGTAGTCCAGCAACTGTGCGGGTGCGACGCCGTCCGGACCCGGCCGGGACTGGATACCGGTGTTGACGATCAGCAGGTCGGCATCCAGGAGGTCGGTACGGGCGGACGCCGGGACGGCAGCGACGGTGCAGGACCAACCGGCCTCGCTGAGGCACGCTGCGACGGCGTGCGAGGTTGCCTCGAAGTCGTGCCAGGGGTCGTCGGTCGCCGTCACACCCGAGAGGATGACGATGCGGGTCACGGCGTACCGTCGAGTCGAACGCCGGCTGTGGCGGCTCCGTCGGCGTCGCCGCTAGCGGCCGGTCCGGACATCGCGGGAACGGGTACCTCCGGCGGCAGGAGCCCATCCGCACGCAGCCGGGCCCAGACTCCCGGCGGGATGTCGAGCGACGCCCAGGTCAGGTTCTCGGTCAGCTGTTCCCGTGCGGCCGGACCGGTCAGCACGCAGGCCACCGCCGGATGCGCCAGCGGGAACTGGATGGCGGCGGCCGCGGTGGGTACGCCGTGCTCGCGACAGATCGACGCGATCGCCGCCGCCTTCGCCCGGATCTGCTCGTCGACCGGCCGGTACCGGAACTGGGGGTTCGGTACGCCGTCGATCAGCCCGCCGTGCATGGCCTGGGCGGCGACCACGGTCACCCGGCGGCGGGTCGCCTCGGGAAGCAACTCGACGCGGGCCTGCGTGTCGAGCAGCGTGTAGACGCCAGCCGCCAGGACGACGTCGACGTCGGTTTCGCGGATGAACCGGGCCAGCATCGGCGCCTGGG
>CAZYCD010000046.1:2454-24740 GCA_964645345.1 uncultured Micromonosporaceae bacterium | reverse complement strand
GCCCGCTCCCCCGACCACCCAGGCGGCCCAGCCCGGCGCGGCGGTACCCGTCGCGCACCCGACCACGGCACCGCCTCCGGCCGCCGGCGGCGGTCAGGCCGGCCCGGCGGCACCCGCCGGCGGCACACCGGCCGCCTCACCGTCGATCGCCATCGTGCCGGTCGCCGCCACCCCGGCGCCGACCCTGACCCTCGGCCGGATGCCGGCCAAGGTGGTGCACGCGGCGGGCGCCGGGAGCGGCTCCACGAAGGACATGCCGCCGGCCAGGCTCGCCGGTACGGTGCTGCTGTCCGGCGGAGGGCTGGTCGCGCTGGTCATCCTGATCCGGGCCATGGTGAACGCGCGGCGGCGCCGGTACGAGTTCGCGGGCCTGTGAGCGGTCGGGGGCGCGGCGGGCCGGGCGGTGCCGGCAGACTGTACGGGTGACCCAGCTCGCCGAGCACCACGCCGAGGCCCGCTCCGTACCGTTGCCCGCCGGCCCGGTGGCCGTCCTCGACGCGTCGCCGACCACCGTGGTACGCGGCACCGCGCTGCTGGTACCCGGGTTCACGGGCAGCAAGGAGGACTTCGCGCCGATCCTCGACCCGCTGCGCGAGGCCGGATACCGGACGGTCGCCATGGACCTGCCGGGACAGTACGAGAGCCCGGGTCCGGAAATCCGCTCGGCGTACACCGTCGAATGGCTGGCCACGGTCGTCACGCGGGTCGCCGGTACCCTGACCGACGAGCCCGTCCACCTGCTCGGGCACTCGTTCGGCGGCCTGGTGGCGCGGGCGGCGGTACTGGCCGGCCCCGACCGGTACAAGTCGCTGGTCCTGCTCGGTTCCGGCCCGGCCGGCCTGGACCGGGGCCGGCGCGCCATGCAGGCCCGGCTGGAGAAGCACGCGGACGGCGGCATGACGGCGGTGTACCAGGCGCTGGAGGTCATCCACCCCGACGAGGAGCCCCGGCCGCCGGAGGTCACCGCCTTCCTCCGCGAGCGGTTCCTGGCCTCGAGCCTCGCCGGCTACTTCGGCATGGGTGACGCGATCGGGGCGGAGCCGGACCGGGTCGACGCGCTGCGCGGTACCGGCGTGCCGGTGCTGGTCTGCTTCGGCGAGCAGGACACTGCCTGGCTGCCCGCGCAGCAGCGGGACATGGCCGCCCGGCTGGGCGCTCAGCTCACCGTCATCGCCTCGGCCGGGCACTCGCCCGCCGTCGACCGGCCGGCGCAGACGGCGGCCGCGCTGACCGCCTTCTGGGCCAACCACACCAACGGGGCCGCCCCGGACTGACCCGGCCGTCGCCGCCGGCTCGCCGCGCCCGGTCCCGGGATTGCGCCGGGCGGCGGGCACCCTGGGCCGGCCCTGAGGATCAGCACTCAGCCGCCCGGCGAGGCCCGGCGCAGCTCGGACAGCTCGATGAGCGTGCTCATCGCGCACGCGCTGAACACGTCGGTGAGGATGGACATCCGCCGCGCGCCGACACGGTCCACGAGAGGCGCGGCGACGAACCCGTTGAGGATGTACCGCACCGTGGCCGCCCCGGCGACGATGCCCGTCCGCACCGGGTTGTGTGTGGTGATGAGGACCAGCCAGCAGGGCGACCGTGCTGATCCGGTACCCAGCAGCGAGATGCCCTCGGCGAGGATGAGCACGACCATGCTGGTCCGGTTGGCCTGGCGGGCGGCGGCGTCCGGCACAGTTGGCCCGGCCGAGGCGGTGGCGTCCGCCGGGGTGGCGGGCTGGGCGGTACCGGTCATGCCACCGGACCGACCGTCGCGGCACCGGCGTGCTCGGCGCGAAGTCGCTTCTTGTCCACCTTGCCGGATTCGGTCAGCGGCAGGGCGTCGAGGAAATGCACCACGCGGGGTGCCCAGATCGGGCTCAACTGCCCCAGCGCGTGCTCGCGCACCTGCTCCCCGGTCAGCTCCGCTCCCGGTACCGGCACCACGAAGGCGTGTACCGCCTCGCCGACCGCGTCGTCCGGTACCCCCACCACCGCAGCCGCCCGTACCGCCGGATGCGACAGCAGGACGTCCTCCACCATCCGGCTGTAGACGTTCACCGCGCCCGCACCCGTAATGATCATATCCTTGGCTCTGTCCACGATGTACAGTCGACGCTGCGCGTCCATCCGGCCGATGTCGCCCGTGCGCAGCCAGCCGTCCACCATCGCATCGGCGGTCAGCTCGGGCGCGCCGAAGTACTCCGACATCATCAGCGCGCCGGACACCCAGATCTCGCCCACCTCGCCGGCCGGCAGCGGCGCGCCGGCCGCGTCGCGGATCTGCACCCGGATGTCGCCGTACGGCGTGCCGCAGGAGGCCAGCAGCTCGGGACGGGCCGGGTCGACGCGTACGCCGGTGGCCGCCGCGATCATCGGGCATTCGCTCATCCCGTAGACCACCCGGACGATCGGGCCGAGCCGGGACACCGCCTCGGCCAGCCGGGTAGGCGCCAGCGGCGCGCCCGACACCGACAGGGTCTGCAGGCTGCGGAGGTTGGCGGTTGCCAGCCGCGGGTGGTCGAGCAGGGCGTAGAGCTGCGTGGGCATCACCAGCGTGCTGGTGATGCGCTCCGCCTCGATGGTGCGGAGAAACGAGTCGACCTCCAGCCCCTCCTGCAGGTACAGGGTACCGCCGGAGAGCAGGGTCATGTACGCGGCGACCTGGGCGCTGGCGTGCCAGGTACCGGAGTGCAGCAGGTGGCGCAGCCGGGGGCCACTGCGTCCATAGCCGACAGACATGCGGTACAGCGCCTCGAAGTAGGCGGGACCGTGGTGCACCAGTTTCGGGGTACCGGTCGTGCCGCCGGTCTGGTACAGCGAGCCGGCCGGCCGGGCCGTCTGCGCGGGATCGAACGACAGGCTCTCCGGCCACGCCTCGCCGGTCAGCTCGATGTCACGCCCGGCCGGGCCGAACCGGAACACCACCCGGGCCGACGACGCGTCGGCGAGCTCGGCGCCCAGCTCCGGTACCCGCAGGGCGTCGTAGACGAACGCGTCGACGCCGGCCAGCCGCACGAAGTCATGGCGGAAGGCGGGCGGCGCGCTCGGCGCGACCCAGGCAGACCGGCAGCCGAGCAGGTGTACGGCGAACTGGAGGAACAGCGACTCGGCCGGGTTGACAGCCAGTACGCCGACCGTCTGCCCGGGCCGCACCCCGTTGCGCCACAACCGGTCCGCCATGCCCAGGATCCGGCGGTGGACGCCGCCGTAGGTGAACCTGCGGTGCCCGTCGACCGTCGCCTCGCGGTCGCCGAACCCGGCCAGGGTGGCGAGCGCCCGCGGCGCATAGCCCATTGTGGACAGTTCCGGCGCGGCAGGCATCGCTGACCCCCTGTCCCGTGTCGAGCGGCGACGCTCGCGGTGCCTTCGGTGGCGCTGACCCCCCGTATCCGGCACCCTACCGGCAGTGGCGGGCCGGACGATAGAGCGCTGTCGCTCGGCAGCCACGCCCGGCCGGCGGGGATCGTGCCGGCCGGGCGAGGTGCTCAGGAGGGCAGGCGTTGTGTCCAGGTACGCCCCCCGTCGGCCGTCTGCTCAAGCGCGCCGGACGGCCGCAGGGCCAGCGCGATCCCGTGGTTGTCGTCGGTGAACCCGACGAACCCGAACCCGTCGTCGGGGCCGGGCTGGGCCAGCACGGGGGCCCAGGAGCCGCCGGCGCCGCGCGCCCGTACCGGCATGCCCGGGCCGGCCACGAAGATGTCGGCCGCGGTCGCGGCCAGGCTGGCCGCCCGACCGGCCCGGTCCGGCGCGCCGGCCGCCGCCCAGGTCGCGCCGCCGTCGGTCGACGTAAACACCGCTTTGTCCTGCTCGCCGCCGGACGGCACACCGCCGCACAGGGCGGCCAGGCTCTGGTCGTCGGAGGCGGCCAGCAGCACGGTGGAGCGGTGGTTCGGGTCGCAGGGCAGCGCGCGGTTCGTCCGAGCGCCGTCGTTGAGGACGACCAGACCGGCACCCGCGCCGTAGACGTAGGCGTACCGGCCGTGCACCTCCAACTCAGCGCCTGGCGCGTCGGTCACCTTGGTGAGCGTGTCGCTGTGGATCGACGCGGAGTAGATGGCGTGCTGCGCGGCCCCGGCGGTACCCGTCGACACCCAGACCCGGCCGCCGGCCGTCTCCACCCGCAGCACCGGGTCCGGTACCGCCACCTTCGCCCAGGTGGACCCGCCGTCGTGGGTCGCGTACAGATTGCCGGACTCCACGCCGGGGTCGGTGGGCACCACCGGTGCCCGCGCCACCACCCAGCCGTCCTTGTCGGTGGCGAACCGGATGTCGCCGAGGTACGCGGCGGCGTCACCGGGCACCGGTACCCCGACCCAGGTCTTCCCGCCGTCCCGGCTGCGTACCACGGCCGGGCAGGTGCTCCACGGCTGCGGTGCGAGGCACGGCGCCCAGCCCAGCGCCCAGGCGGAGTTGACGTCGATGAAGGTCACCGACTCCAGCAGCAGCCCCGGCGGTACCGGTCCGCCCGCCGGCCCCACGCTGGGGCTCGCGGCGGCCCCGGTGGGCTCGGTCGAGGAGGGCAGTCGACCGCCCTCGCCGCTGCCCACACTGGGGCTCGGTGACCCCGTCGGTCCACCGGCGGGCTGCAGGCCCGCCTGCCCGCCGGTCAGCGCGTAGCCGCCCGCACCGGCGGTGAGCAGCAGCGCCACCACGCCCGCCGCGAAGGCGAGCAGCCGGCGCCGGTGCCGCTGCTCCGCCGCCCGCCTCGCGGCTAGCGCCCCGGCCGGGCGTACGAGGGTCAGCGTCTGCTCGCGGAGGTTCGCGAAGTGCCGCCCTAGTACCTGGTCGGCTTCCTCATCGAACCGATCCACGATCCACCTCCTGTAGCGGGCCGCCCAGGCTCTCCATCAGCGCGATGCGGGCCCGGCGCAGCCACGACCGCACGGTGCTCTCCGGTACCCGGCAGTCCTGGGCGATGTCGGCCGTGCTCATGTCGGCCAGGTAGAACAGCGCGACCGCACGCCGCTGGTTGGTCGGTAGCGTGGCCAGCGCGGCGATCAGGTCCACCCTGTCCGGGTTGGGCCCGTCGACGTGCTCGACGCGCTCCCGTTGCGCGTACCGGCGGGCCGTCCGGCCGCGCCGCCACCGGCTGACCGCGAGGTTCCAGGCGACCCGTCGCACCCAGCCGACCGGGTCGTCGTACCCGGCCAGCCGGTCCCACCGGGTCCACGCCCGGCAGAACGCCTCCTGCACGACATCCTGCGCCTCGGCCAGATCGCCGGTACCGGCCCGAAGCTGCACGACGAGCGCGCCGAAGTGGGCCGCGTAGAACTCGTCGAACGACTCCGACACGCGCAACCCTCCCCCCGCCTGTATCGAGAAGGACACGCGCGTCGGCGGCCCCGCGTTGCACCCGGATACAGTGCCATTCGTGAAGGCCATCCAGATCAGCCGGACCGGCGGCCCGGAAGTCCTGACCCTCGTCGACCTCGCGGACCCGGAGCCCGGTCCCGGCCAGGTCGTGGTCCGGATGTCCGCGATCGGCGTGAACTTCGTCGACACCTACCATCGCAGCGGCCTCTACCCTCGCGCAGCCCCGTTCGTGCCGGGAGCGGAGGGCGCGGGCGAGGTGGTCGCCGTCGGGGACGGGGTGACCGGCGTGACCGTGGGCGAGCGGGTCGCCTCCAGCGACCTGGCCGGGGCCTACGCGGAGCTCGCGGTGGTCGGCGCCGACCGGCTGGTGCCGCTGCCCCCGGGGGTAGCCGACGACCTGGCCGCCGCGGTCCTCCTGCAGGGCATGACCGCGCACTACCTGCTGTTCGACAGCTACCCGGTGCGCCCGGGCGACCCGGTGCTCGTGCACGCCGCGGCCGGTGGCATGGGGCTGCTGCTGACCCAGCTCGGCGTGGCTCTGGGCGCCCGGGTCATCGGCACCGCGTCCAGCGCGGAGAAGGTGGAGCTGGCCCGCTCGGCGGGCGCCGCCACGGTGCTCGGGTATGACGGCTTCGGCGCGGCGGTACGCGACCTGACCGGCGGCGACGGCGTTGCCGCCGTCTACGACGGGGTCGGTCGCAGCACGTTCGACGAGAGCCTAGCGAGCCTGCGCCGGCACGGGGTCCTGGTGCTGTACGGGCAGTCAAGCGGCCCGGTACCGCCGTTCGACCTGGGCCGGTTGGCGGCGGCCGGTTCGGTCTACGTCACCCGGCCGACGCTGGGGCACTTCGTCGCCGGCCGGCAGGACCTGCTGCGCCGGGCAGGCGACGTGCTGGGCCGCGTCGCCGAGGGCACGCTGTCGGTACGCGTCGGCGCCCGGTACCCGCTGGCCGAGGCGGCGCGGGCGCACGAGGACCTGCACGCGCGCCGGACGACCGGCAAGGTGCTGCTGATACCCTGACCGGACGGCCCGTCCACTGTGGACCCGGTACGGGAGGGGAAACCCGACCGCGCCCGCGTCGCGCGGATGTTAGTGTCGGCCGCACCGCACCCGACCAGCCGCCAGGAAGTGCCGCATGCCCGAGTCGACCAGGAAGCGCAGCGCGGCCAAGGCGGCCGCCGAGCCCGAGCCCGCCACGCCGGGGAAGGCGGCCAAGTCATCCAAGGCGGCCGACCCCGGCAAGGCCGATAAGGCGGCCAGGGCCAGCAAGGCCGCGGCCGAGCCCGCGCCGGCGGCCGAGCCCGTACCGGGCAAGAAGGCAGGCAAGGCGGCGAGGCCCGCGAAGGCCGCCGAGCAGGAGGCCCCGGTGGCCGCGGAGCCTGTCGCCGCGGCCGGCGAGGATGCGGGTACCGGCGAGGCCGACGAGTTCCTCAACCGCGCGGCCCGGCGGGCCAAGGGTCGGGGCAGGTCCGGCGGTGCCCAGCCGGTCGGCGGTCGCGGCCCGTCCCTGTCCGGCCGGGGCTCGGTACCGGGCCAGCGCCAGTGGGGCAACCGCCGCACCGGCGGCTGACCGGCCTCATTCGGCCGGCGCCGAGCCGGTCGCGGGCGGCGAGCCGGAGGCCGGTACCGACCCGGACGCGGAGGCCCCCGAGCCCGAACCGGCGCACGTCGCGCTCCGCACCGGGAAGTGGTTGCTGGTCAGCACCACCACCTCGTCCGGCCGTACCGGCGGGTCCACCGGCCCGGACGAGTTGTCGTACCGGTCGCCCGGCTTGTGGGTACCGGGCTGCATGACCGCACCGAGCGTCGCGGTGAGCGTCGCATCCGTTCCCTCGGTCACGTAGGAGACCGTCGGGCAGGCGGCCGAGATCCGGAACTCCACGGTGGCGCCCGACGCCTCGGCGCTGCCCGGGCCGTAGAGCACCGTGATCAGCGGGGTGGCGCAGGACGGCAGCCCGGCGGAGAGGAAGTCCCGGCCGGCGGCCAGGTAGGCGTCGACCATGCCGCGGTACGCGGCGACAAGGTCGTGCGGTCCGGTCAGCGGCGCGAGCCTGGCCTGCTGCGGCTGCTTCGCGACCACGGCGAGCAGGCTGTCCCGGGCGGCCAGCACGCCGTCCTGGTCGGCCAGCAGCCGCCCGAGCGAGGCGCTGTCCGCGCCGTCGACCGGCACCTTGGCCAGGGCCACCCGCAGTTCCCGCCGGGCCTGCGACTCCAGCTTCTGCACCGCCAGGTACCCGCTGCTGTGCGCCCCGTACAGCCGGCCGAGCCTGGCGGTACCCATCTCCTGCTCGTTCTCGGCGGAGCACAGCGCGTCGGCGGACTTGAGCACCATCGGGTCCCGCAGCGGGGCCGGCGCCGGCGGCGCGCCGGAGCGGTCCGCGGACGGCGTCACTGCCGGCGGGGATGGGACGCGGTCACAGGCCGCAGTGACCGCGGCGGCGGCCAGCGCGAGCGCGACGGCCGGCGTGACGGCACCGGCCCACTTGGCTGCGGACAATGGACGACTCCTCCCCGAGACGGCACAAACTAGCGCTCTACCCCATGAGACGGAGAAATATCTCCCACCCTACAAAAGCGGACGGGGCGGCGGGCCCCCCGGCCCGCCGCCCCGCACCAGGGACCCGCTCACCCCACGGCGGGCCCCACCCCCGTCGGCACCTGGTCCCGCTTCGCCCGGACCAGCACCGCCGCGACCAGCGCGGCGAAGCCGATCAGGGCGGCGCTGACCCAGAAGGCCACCGTGTAGCTGTGGACCGTGGCGGTCGCCTGCAGCGCCGCCGGGTTGCCGCCCGCCCGCGCGTGGCTGGTCAGGTAGCCGGAGACCGCCGAGATGAAGATGGTGTTCAGCAGCGCCGTACCCAGTGAGCCGCCCACCTGCTGCGCCGTGTTGACCAGGGCACTGGCCACCCCGGCGTCGTGGTCGGCCACCCCGACCAGCGCGGTGTTGGTCATCGGCCCGAAGGTCACACCCATACCGAAGCTGATCACAAGCTCCGCCGGGAAGACGTGCGACCAGTAGCCGGTGTCCACCCCGATGCGGGTCAGCATCACCATGCCGGCGGCGGCGAGCAGCAGCCCGGAGACCATCGGGATCCGCGGCCCGACCCGGGCCAGCAACTGGGTGGACAGGCCCGCGCCGAGGATGATGCCGGCGGTGAAGGGCAGGAACGCCACGCCGGTACCCAGCGCCGAGTAGTGCAGGGTCAGCTGCAGGTAGAAGGTCAGGAACAGGAACACGCCGAACAGTCCGGTACCGACCAGCAGGGCCGACAGGTACGCGCCGCCCCGGTTGTTGTCGAGGATCACCCGCATGGGCAGCAGCGGGTGCTTCGAGTTCAGCTCGATCACCACGAAGGCGACCAGCAGCAGGCCGGAGCCGATCAGGAAGGCCAGTGTGCCCGGCGCGGTCCAGCCGTGCTGGCTGGCCCGGGTGAAGCCGTAGACCAGGCCGACCAGGCCGGCCGTGGAGACCAGCGCGCCGGGAACGTCGTAGCTGGTGTCGCCGTGCGCCCGGCTTTCCCGCACGTACCGCAGGGCGGCCAGCGCCGCGACGACCGCTACCGGGGTGCTGGCAAGCAGCGTCCAGCGCCACGAGGCGTACTCGGTGAGCAGCCCGCCGAGCAGCAGGCCGACGGCGCCGCCGCCGCCGGAGACCGCGCCGTACACACCGAAGGCCTGGGCCCGCTCCTTGGGGTCGCTGAACGTGACGGTGAGCAGGGACAGCGCGGCGGGCGCCATCAGGGCGCCGAATGCGCCCTGCAGGCCGCGCGCGGCGAACAGCATGCCCGCGTTGACTGCCAGGCCGCCCAGCGCGGAGGCGCCGGCGAAGCCGAGCAGGCCGATGATGAACGCGCGCTTGCGCCCGGTGTAGTCGGCGATCCGGCCGCCGAGCAACAGGAACCCGCCGAACGCCAGCGTGTAGGCGGTGACCATCCACTGCCGGTTGGCATCGCTGATGTGCAGGTCGCGCTGGGCGGTGGGCAGCGCGATGTTGACGATCGTGGCGTCCAGCACGATCAGGATCTGGCTGGCGGCGACGACCGCCAGCGCCAGCCAGCGACCGGGGTCAGGTGTCGCCCTGACGGGTGGTGCCTCGACCGCTTGGGCGGAGACTGACATGCTTTGTTCCCCCTCGTGTGGACGGCCGCAGCCGCGACCGGGCGGTGCCCGGCCTTCGTGGTGTCGTTATGTGGACTGGTTGGCGCCGTGAAACTCAGCGTCAACTTGGTGGCGCCTGGGAAACTCAGCGCCGACCTGCCGGCGCCGTGGAACTCAGCGCTGTAGCAGGGGCAGGATGATGTCGTCGACCAGGTGGTCGATGAACGGCGCGTCGAGCGGGCCGCCCCGCGCGAAGCTGTGCATGAACAGCTGCCCCGGCACGATCTCGTCGATGAGATCGGCGTTGTAGCCCGGTCGCAGCTCGCCCCGGGCCTCGGCCCGGCGACAGAGAATCTCGGCGGTCGGCGCCTTGGACGCGCGCAGCGTCCGCAGCTCCGCCGCCAGCTCGGGATCCGTATGCATGGCCATCACCAGCCCGGCCAGCAGTGGGCCGTCCGCGCCGGTGGTCGCCTCGGCCATCGCGCCGAACCAGGCCACCAGGTCGCCGCGCAGCGTCCCGGTGTCGGGCACCGCCTCCGCCGACGCGTGGCACACCCGGACCGCGTCGACCGCGATCTGGGCCTTCCCCCGCCAGTGCCGGTAGAGCGTCGCCTTGCTGGCCTTCGCCCGCGCGGCCACGGCGTCGAACCGCAGCCCCGCATAGCCGACCTCGCCGAGCAGCTCGTACACCGCCCGGAGAATGGCCGCCTCCCGCTCGGTGTCCAGGCGGGTCGACCGGGCGTCGGACACCGCGGTGTCGTCGTCCACGATCATCACCCCCGACCGGTACCAGCGAAACGGAACTGTTTCGTACCGTAACACGGCCGCCCCGCGGTCCCACCCGAATAACTAAGAACGGCGGCGTGACCGTCGACACAGGCGACTGGCAGGAAATCGCGGCTCGACAGCAGCTATCCGGGTCGATCGTGAAAGGAGCATTGGGCACAATCGCTCCTGACGTGGGAGCGACTGTCAACGGGCAAGGGGTGGAAGCATGTCGCGGCGGGGCTGGCTGCTGTTCGTCACGATGGGCGTGATCTGGGGCGTGCCGTACCTGCTGATCAAGGTGGCGGTCGGCGGGCTGAGCCCCGCCTCGCTGGTCTTCGTGCGCACCGCCCTGGCCGCGCTGCTGCTGGTACCGCTGGCCGGGTTCCGCGGGCAACTCCGTCCGGTACTGCGCCGGTGGCCGGCCCTGCTGGCGTTCACGGTCGCCGAGCTGGCCGTTCCCTGGCTGCTGCTGACCAGCGCGGAACGCCGGCTGAGCAGTTCACTGGCCGGCCTGCTGACCGCCGCGGTACCGCTGGTCGGCGCGGTGCTGGGCTGGGCCACCGGCGGGGAACGGCTCGGCCCGCGCCGGCAACTCGGGCTGCTGGTCGGCATCCTCGGCGTGGCCGCGCTGGTGGGCCTGGACCTGCACGTCGACGACGCCCTGGCGCTGGTCGAGATGCTCGGCGTGGCCGTCGGGTACGCGGTCGGCCCGTTCCTGCTCGCCCGGTACCTGTCGGACCTGCCCGGGCTCGGCGTGATCGCGTCCGCACTGGCGCTGACCGCCGTCGGGTACGCGCCGGTCGCCGCGTTCCAGCTGCCGCGGCACTGGCCGGGCGACCGCGTGGTCGCTTCGGTGGCGGTACTGGCACTGCTGTGCACCGCGGTCGCGTTCCTGATCTTCTTCGAACTGATCGCCGAGGTGGGGCCGATGCGCGCCACGGTCATCACGTACCTGAACCCAGCCGTGGCGGTGACCCTCGGCGTGCTGCTGCTGCACGAGCGTTTCACTGCCGGCATCGCGGTCGGCTTCATGCTGGTGATCGCGGGCTCTGTGCTGGCGACCCGGCGCTCCGTACCGGCCGGCTCCGGCGCCACTCCACCGGAGCCGGCGACCGCGCCTGCCGTACCGCAGGTCGAGCCGACCCCGGCGCCGTAGCGACTCCACTCCTCCGTTCGACCGGTTTCCCAGGCACCTGGCTGTGCAGTTACACTGATGCCCTACCGATTAAGTCGACAAAGTAGGGATGGACACGGTGAAGCGGAGTATCCGAACGCTCGGCGCGGTGATGGCCCTGGCCCTGACCGGCGGGGCAACGGCCGGCTGTGCCGGCGTCGCGAACTCCAGCGCCGGCTCCGGCGAGGCCTCGGGTGGAACGGTCACGCTGTCGCTGGTCGCCTACTCCACCCCGCAGGCCGCGTACGCGAAGATCATCAAGGCGTTCCAGGCCACCGACGCCGGCAAGAACATCAAGTTCACCCAGTCCTACGGCGCCTCCGGCGACCAGAGCCGGGCCGTCCAGAACGGCCTGAAGGCCGACATCGTGGCGTTCTCGCTGGAGCCGGACATCACCCGGCTGGTCACCGCCGGGCTGGTCGACAGCTCCTGGAACTCCGACCAGTACAAGGGAATCATCACCGACTCGGTCGTCGTCATCGCGACCCGCAAGGGCAACCCGAAGAACATCAAGACCTGGGACGACCTGGTCAAGCCGGGCGTCTCGGTGATCTCCCCGAACCCGTTCACCTCCGGTGGCGCACGATGGAACGTGATGGCCGCGTACGGCGCGCAGTCCGACAAGGGCGCCGACAAGAACGCCGGCGTCGCGTACCTGCAGAAGCTGTTCCCGAACATCTCCGTGCAGGACAACAGCGCCCGCGCATCGCTGCAGACCTTCGTCGGCGGCAAGGGTGACGCGATGATCGCCTACGAGAACGACTCGATCTTCGCCCAGCAGAACGGGCAGGCGCTGGACTACACCGTGCCGGATGACACCATCCTCATCGAGAACCCGGTAGCGGTCACCAAGAACAGCGCGCACCCGACCGAGGCCAAGGCGTTCCTGGACTTCCTACACAGCCCGACCGCACAGAAGATCTACGCTGACAACGGGTACCGGCCGATCGTGCCGGGCGTCGCCGGGCCATCCTTCCCGACCCCCGCCAAGCTGTTCACGATCAAGGATCTGGGCGGCTGGACCTCGGTGACGAAGGCCTTCTTCGACCCGAACACCGGCATCGTGGCCGGCATCGAGCAGAAGCTGGGCGTCGCCACCGTGGCCAGCCCGACACCGAGCAGTTCGAAGTAGCGGTGACCACGACCGCCACGACCGAGGCCGGACCCGACGTAGCGACGTCGGGTCCGGTCAGCGTCTCCCCACCCCCGCCGCGGTACCGCCGCCGGCAACCGGTCGGTACCGGGCTGGGTCTCGGTACCGCCGTGCTGTACCTGAGCCTGATCGTCCTGGTACCGCTGGCCGCCGTGGTCTGGCGGGGTACCCGTGGCGGACCGGAGGTCTTCTGGCGAGCGGTCACCACGCCCGACTCGTGGGCCTCGCTGAAGCTGACCGTGCTCGCCTCGCTGCTCGTGGCCGCCATCAACGTGGTGATGGGTACGGTCATCGCCTGGGTACTCGTCCGCGACTCGTTCCCGGGCAAGTCCATTGTGGACACCCTGATCGACCTGCCGTTCGCGCTGCCGACGATCGTCGCCGGCCTGGTGCTGCTGGCGCTCTACGGAGCCACCAGCCCGCTGCACCTCAACCTGGCCTACACCCAGGCCAGCGTCGTGGTGGCGCTGCTGTTCGTCACGCTGCCGTTCGTGGTCCGCACGGTGCAGCCGGTACTGCTGGAGCTGGACCGGGACATGGAGCAGGCGGCCTACTCGCTGGGCGCCTCCCCCGGCGTGACGTTCCGCCGGATCATCCTGCCCAACCTGCTGCCGGCCATGCTGTCCGGCGCCGGCCTGGCGTTCACCCGCTCCATCGCCGAGTACGGGTCGACCGTCCTGCTCACCGGCAACCTGCCGTTCAAGACCCAGGTCGCGGCGGTGAACATCTTCGGCAGGATCGAGAGCGACGACATCACCTCGGCCGCCGCGGTCTCCACCGCCCTGCTGGTGGTCGCGTTCGTCGTGTTGATCCTGCTGGACGTCGTCCAGCGCTGGGGGGTACGCCGTGACTAAGTTGGTTCTGCGCGCCGCCGCCCTGCTGTACCTGCTGTTCCTGCTGCTGCTCCCGGTCGGCCTGATCGGCTGGCGGACCTTCCAGCACGGGCTGTCGCCGGTATGGGACGCGCTGACCTCGCCCGACGCGCTGCACGCCTTCGACGTGACCCTGTCCGTCGCGGTCTGGGCGGTCATCGCCAACACCCTGTTCGGCGTCGGTACCGCGCTGCTCCTGGTCCGCGGCCGGTTTCCCGGTAAGCGGATCCTGAACGCCCTGATCGACCTGCCGCTGGCCGTGTCGCCGGTGGTGGTCGGCCTGGCGCTGATCCTGGTCTACGGCCGGTTCGAGCCGGTCGGGGGCTGGCTGGAGCGGCACGGCATGCAGATCATCTTCTCGCTGCCCGGCATGGTGCTGGCCACCATCTTCGTGTCCCTGCCGCTGGTCGTGCGGGCGATCGTGCCGGTACTTGAGGAGATGGGCGCCGATCAGGAGCAGGCCGCGCATACCCTGGGCGCGGGCCGGTGGCAGACCTTCCGGCGCATCACCGTACCGGGCATCCGCTGGGCGCTCGCCTACGGCGTGGTGCTCTGCCTGGCCCGCGCGCTCGGCGAGTTCGGCGCGGTCGCGGTGGTCTCCGGCCGCCTGGTCGGCCAGACCCAGACGCTGACCCTGTTCGTCGAGGAGCGCTTCCAGAACTTCGACCAGACCGCGGCCTTCGCCGCGGCCACCGCGCTCGCCCTGATCGCGGTGCTCACCCTCTTGCTGGCAAAGCTCCTGCGCCCGAAGGACTCCCACTGATGGCTATCGAGGTACGCGGCATCAACAAGTCCTTCGGCGCCACGCCGGTGCTCAGGGACGTCTCGGTCGACATCGCGTCCGGCTCGCTGACCGCGCTACTGGGCCCCAGCGGCGGCGGCAAGTCGACCCTGCTGCGGGTGATCGCGGGGCTGGAGGCACCGGACACCGGTACCGTGCTGATCAACGGCTCGGACGCCACCCGGCTGTCGCCGCAGCGGCGCAACGTCGGCTTCGTGTTCCAGCACTACGCCGCGTTCAAGCACATGACGGTGTACCGCAACATCGCCTTCGGTCTAGAGGTGCGCAAGCGGCCGAAGGCGGAGATCCGCAAGCGGGTCGGCGAACTGCTGGAACTGGTACACCTGGAGTCGATGGCCGACCGGTACCCGGCACAGCTGTCGGGCGGGCAGCGGCAGCGCATGGCGCTGGCCCGGGCGCTGGCGGTGCAGCCGGAGGTGCTGCTGCTGGACGAGCCGTTCGGGGCGTTGGACGCGCAGGTACGCAAGGAACTGCGCACCTGGCTGCGCCGACTGCACGACGAGGTGCATGTGACCACCGTGTTCGTCACGCACGACCAGGAGGAGGCGATGGATGTCGCCGACGCCATCGTCGTGCTGGCCGGCGGCGTGGTCGAGCAGGTCGGCAGCCCGGACGAGATCTACGACAACCCGGCCAACCCGTTCGTGATGAGTTTCCTCGGCCCGGTCACCCGGCTCGGCGGGCGGCTGGTGCGGCCGCACGACGTCCAGCTCAGCCGTACCGCCGAGCCGGGTTCGGTCGCGGCCACCGTCACGCGGGTGGTACGGCTCGGCTTCGAGGTCCGGGTCGAGGCGGTCGGCGACGGCGAGGAGATCTGGGCGCAGGTCAGCCGGGGTACCGCCGACGCCCTGAACCTCGCGACCGGCGACACCGTCTTTTTCTCCGCGCCGGCCGGGTCCGCCCAGCCCGCGTTGCAGCCGGCCGTGTAGAACGGCACCGGTCCGCTCCGACCACTCGGTGGGGGTGCGCTGCGCACCCTCGTCGAGATAAGGAGTGGACCGTTCATGCACGACACCGCATCGACCACAGCCGGCCTGCGCGCCGGGCGCCGGGAATGGCTCGGGCTCACCGTCCTGGCGTTGCCCACCCTGCTGGTCGCCATGGACATCGGCGCGCTGTTCCTGGCCCTGCCCCGGCTGAGTGCCGACCTCGGCGCCACCGCTGCCCAGCAACTGTGGATCACCGACATCTACGGCTTCATGCTGGCCGGGTTCCTGGTCACCATGGGTACCCTCGGCGACCGGATCGGGCGGCGCCGGCTGCTGCTGATCGGCGCGGCGGCCTTCACCGCGACCTCGATGCTGGCCGCCTGGTCGACCAGCGCCGTCATGCTGATCGCCGCCCGGGCGCTGCTCGGCGTCGCGGGCGCCACGCTCTCCCCGTCGACCCTCGCCCTGATCAGCAACATGTTCCGGGACGAGCGGCAGCGGAACCTGGCCGTCTCGCTGTGGGCCGGCTGCCTGTTCGGCGGCTCCGCGGCCGGTCCGGTCGTGGGCGGGCTCATGCTGGCCCATTTCTGGTGGGGCTCGGTGTTCCTGCTCGGGATACCGGTGATGGCGTTGCTCCTGGCGACCGGGCCACTGCTGCTGCCGGAGTACCGGCACCCGGGCGCCGGGCGGCTCGACCCGGCCAGCGTCGCGCTGTCGCTGGCCGCCATCCTGCCGGCGGTCTACGGCATCAAGCGGCTGGCAGCGGGCGGGGCGGCCGGCGGAGCGTCCGGTGGCTGGGCGGCCGACCGCGGGACCACGGCCGCCGTGGCCGCGATCGTGGCCGGCGCGGCGTTCGGCGCGCTGTTCGTGCGGCGGCAACTGCGGCTGACCGACCCGCTGGTGGACCTGCGGCTGTTGGGCCGCCGGGCGATCCGCGGCATGCTGCCCGCGATGATGGTCGCCTCGGCGGCGCTGGCCGGTACCGGCCTGATGTCCACGCAGTTCGTCCAGAGCGTGGCGGGGCTGTCCCCGCAGCGCGCCGGGCTCCTCCAGGCGCCCACCGGCCTGGGCATCGCCGCCGGTACCCTGCTGGCGCCGGTGCTGCTGCGGTGGCTGCGGCCGCTGGTCGCGATCGTGCTCGGGCTGGGCTGCTCCGCGGTCGCGGTGCTGGTCCTCACGCAGGCGCGGCCGACAGGCTGGCTGCCCGCCGTGGTGGTGTGCGTCGCCCTGGCCGCGCTCGGCGTCGGTCCGCTGTTCGCGCTGGGCACGGGGATGGTCGTCGGCTCCGCGCCGCCGGAGAAGGCAGGTTCGGCGGCGTCCCTGTCGGAGACGAGCAACGTGTTCGGCTCCACGCTCGGGCTAGCCCTGCTCGGTACCCTCGGCGCCGCCGCGTACCGGCACGGGATGGCCGGTGACGCTCAGCCCTGGGTACCGGCGGCCGCCCGCGAGACGGTCGCGGCTGCCACGGCGGCCGTGGGTACCCTCCCGAGTGGTCCGGCAGCCGTACTGCGCTCCGCCGCCGGGGTCGCGTTCACGCACGCGGTGACCGTGGTGGCGCTGGCCGCCACCGGCCTGTTCGTCCTCGCCGCGCCGCTGGTCGTCGCGGCCCTGCGCCGCCGGTGACCGCAGGACACACGATCGGGGCCCGAGGCGGTACGCCTCGGGCCCCGACGGGTACCGGCCGGATCACATCTCGGTGCCCGCGCCGCCCATCACCGCGCGGACCTCGATCGCCCCGAACCGCGCGTCCGGCCAGCGGGCCGCGATGTCCAGGGCCCGCTGCTCGGTCTCGACGTCCACCAGCGTGTACCCGGCCAGTTGCTCTTTGGCCTCGGCGTACGGCCCGTCCACGATGGCCGGCACCCCGTCGCGGATCCGCACGGTCCTGGTGGTTGACGGGTGGCCGAGCCCCTGGCCGCCGAGGAACTCCCCGGTCTCGGTCAGCTCGGTGACGATCGCGTCGACCTCGGCGAAGATGTCGTCCCGCTCCTGCGCGGACAGGGACTCCAGGTACTGCGGGTCGTGCCGGATCAGCAGGATGTACTTCATCTCGACTCTCCTCGGGGTCAGGCCGACAGGATGCCGGCGAGCGTGGTGGCGAACGCGGGGGCGGCGGTACCGAAGCCGCCGTGGTCGCCCGGGAAGACGGCGGTCGGCGCGCCGATGCGCTCGGCGAGGGCGAACGCGGCGCGGTACGGCGGTTCGCCCGCCGACCGGTCGCCGGCCGCGAGCACGATGCGCACCGGCGAGGCTGCCAGCGTGCCGTAGTCGGGCGCGTAGCCGGCGAAGGACGGCACCTCGTACCCGATGAAGAAGTCCGCGTTGCGCTCCATGCGCCCCATCGCCTCGATCAGCTCCGGGTCGGGCTCGGGCGGCGCGACCGAGCCGCCCGGGATCCGGCCGTCCTCCTCGGTCCCGTCGCGCATCTGCAGCGCCGCGCCGAGGATCTGGTGCGCCGCCCCCGCGCCGTCCCGCCGGTACGCCTCGTCCACCTGCCGGATCACCTCGCGCCAGGAGTCGCGCTCGGGCAGCGCCTCGAACAGCGGCGGCTCGTGCGCGACCAGGGTGCGCACCGCCTCCGGGTGCCGGGCGGCCAACTCCAGCCCGATCACCGCGCCGGAGCTGTTGCCGAAGACGTCCGCCGGCTCCCCCGCGCCGCCGCCCACCGCGGTCAGCACCCGGTACGCGTCGTCGGCGTGTACCTCGATGCGCTGCGGCGCGGCCGGCCCGTCCAGCGGGCTGCGCGAGTTGCCGCGCCGGTCGTAGGTGACCACCGTGTACCGGTCGGCCAGCCGCCCGGCCAGCTCCGCGTACCCGTACGCGTCGTACACCCCGCCGCAGATCAGCAGCAGCACCGGCCCGGCCCCGCGGACCTCGTAGTAGATCTCCGCGCCCGGTACCCGCAGGCTGTCGGTCTTGGTCGGTTCCATCGGTCGTGTCCTCTCTGGCTGTGGTCCGCCGCAGCGGGCCCGCTGTCACAGGAGGGTCGGAGCGGCACGCCGGTCCTCGACACGGGACGGCGGAATTGTTCCAGTCGCTTGATAGGTGACCGGACGGTCACCTATTATCGGCGGCGTGGAGGACGATGACCGGGTCTTCAAAGCCCTCGCCGATCCCACCCGCCGGCTGCTGCTGGACCGGCTCTTCGAGCGCGACGGCCGCACGCTCACCGAGCTGGAGTCGGAGCTGGCGATGACGAGGTTCGGGGTGATGAAGCACCTGCGCGTGCTGGCCGAGGCCGGCCTGGTGGTGACCCGCAAGTCGGGTCGTAACACGCTGCACTTCCTCAACCCGGTGCCGATCCGGCTCATCCACGACCGATGGATCGACAAGTACACGGCCGGCCCCAGCGCGGCGCTGGCCGACCTGAAGAGGGAACTGGAGGACGGGACATGAGCACGACTTCCGCGCCGACCACGCAGGTGTACCAGGTCTTCATCAAGGCCACCCCGGACCGGATCTGGGAGGCCATCGTCAAGCCCGAGTTCACCGCCAAGTACTTCCACGGCGCCCGGATCGTCAACGACGCGCAGCGGCACATCTCGCACGGTCCGGATGGCGAGCTGTGGGGCGACGGCCCGGTACTGGAGTTCGACCCGCCGCACCGCCTGGTCCACGAGTGGCGCTCGATGTACGACCCGGACATGGCTCAGGAGCAGCCCAGCCGGGTCACCTGGGAGATCGAGCCGGTCGACGGCGGGTACTGCAAGCTCATCCTGACCCACGACCGGCTGGACGGCGCGCCGAAGACCGCCGGCAGCGTGTACGGCGCCGGCTGGATGTTCGTCCTGAGTGGACTCAAGACGCTGCTGGAGACGGGGGCGCCGCTCGCCGGCGACTGACCGCCCGCGGGCCGACCTCCGGTGGGCCCGCCACCGGCGGCTCCCGTGGGCACACCCTGGGACGCCGGTCCGGCAGGCCGGGGATCGCGGGGCGGTCGACGGGTGCCGATTCCCGTCGACCGCCCCGCACCCTGGCCCCCCAGCCAGGTCGGCACCCCGGTGACACCGGGCGCCGGTGAGTCAAGCACGCGCACACCGGCCGGTACTTGCTGTTGGTCAGCAAACCGACAACCCAGCGTCAGGGGGAAGGGTCTTCCGGATATCCGTACGAGGTCGGACGGGGTCGGCAGGTCGAGCCTCACTCACCGCAGCTCCCAGATCGTGGTGTGCCGCGCCGGTACCCCCTCGAGCACCTCGGGTACCGGCACCTCGTACGCGGCCACCTCGCGGAACCATTCGCGACGCAGGAACGGCCGGTCGGGGTCGCCGGCCAGTACCCGCGCGCCGGCCCGCCCCGCCCGGCGCAGGAAGGCGGTCACCCGCTCGGTCATGGCCTTGCTGTAGAAGGCGTCGCCGACGAGCACTACTTCGGCGGTACCGGCGTCGGAGTCCAGCAGGTCCGCCCGCTCGGCGGCCATGGTCACCCCGTTGGCGGTCGCGTTGAGCCCGATGACCGCGACGGCCACGGGGTCGACGTCCACGGCGCGTACCGAGGCCGCTGCGCACCGGGCGGCGGCGATGCCCACCAGCCCCGAACCGGACGCCAGGTCGAGTACCCGCCGCCCGCGCACAATCTCGGGACGGTCGAGCACGAACCGGGCCAGACCCTGACCGCCCGCCCAGGCGAAGGCCCAGAACGGTGGCGGCTGCTCGCTGCGGTACTCCCCCTCGGTCAGCTCCCACAGCCCCATCGGCTCGGCTGCCTGGTGCAGGCGAATTTCGGGGACGAACGGTACCGGCGCCAGCGCCGTGTGCAGACGGGCGAAGTCGGCGAACTCCTCGGGCATCACCCGATTCTCGCCGGCCCGCTTACCGCCGCCCGGTCCGGGTAGCAACCAGGGAGCCTGGAAGGAGGGGATTCTCATGCGCAGTCGCGCCCGGATCGGGGGCCACTCGATCCACCCCATGCTGGTCGTGTTTCCGCTGGGCCTGCTGGCCACGGCCGTCATCTTCGACATCCTGTACCTGATCACCGACCGCGCCGGCTACCAGATCGCGGCGGCTTACACGATCGCGGCCGGGGTCATCGGTGGCGTGGTGGCCGCCCTGTTCGGCCTGGCCGACCTGGGCGGCGTACCGGCCGGCTCCCGGGCCAAGCGCGTCGGCGTGGCTCACGGCGGGCTCAACCTGCTGGCCCTGGCGCTGTTCGCGGCCAGCTGGCTGCAGCGGGTGGGCGCCGGTAACTGGAAGCCGACCAGCGGTGCACTGATCTGCAGCTTCGCCGGGATCATCGTGGCCGCCGTCGCCGGCTGGCTCGGCGGGGAGCTGGTCGAGCGGTACGGCATCAGTGTCCGGGAGGACGCCAACGTGGACGCGGCGGGCATGGTCTCCCGGCGGCCGACCCGCGGCCAGGGCAGGGGCGGCTACGCGCCAAGCCGATAAGCGTCCACACAGGACAGTCTACAAGCGACAGAGGGCGGCGCCGTCAGCGTGACGGCGCCGCCCTCTCGTGGCGGTACGGGTCAGGCGGCCCGGGCGAGGGCCCCGGTCTCGGCCGGGCGCAGCGCCAGCCGGAGCACGTCGGCCACGTCGCCCGTCACGTGCACGGTCAGTGCCTTGCGCACGTCCTCCGGCAGGTCGTCCAGGTCCGGCTCGTTGCGTGCCGGAACGATGACCTCGGTGAGGCCGGCCCGGTGCGCGGCGAGCAACTTCTGCTTCACCCCGCCGATCGGCAGTACCCGGCCGGACAGGGTCACCTCGCCGGTCATTCCGACCTCCGGCCGCACCGGGCGCCCGGAGGCCAGCGAGGCCAGCGCGGTCACCATGGTGATGCCTGCGCTGGGACCGTCCTTGGGCACCGCGCCCGCCGGTACGTGCAGATGGATCCGCCGACCGTCCAGAGTGGACGGATCGATGCCCAGGGCCGGACCGTGCGAGCGGAGGTAGGAAAGCGCGATCTGCGCCGACTCCTTCATCACGTCACCGAGCTGCCCGGTGAGCACGAGACCCGGCTCGCCGGCCATGGCGGTCGCCTCGATGAACAGCACGTCGCCGCCGGTACCGGTGACCGCCAGCCCGGTCGCGACGCCCGGTACCGCCGTTCGCTCGGCGGACTCGAAGGTGAACCGCGGGCGGCCGAGGTAGTCCCGGAGGTTGCCCTCGTCGACCCGCACCGGACCCGGCTTGTCCGCCAGCCGTACGGCGACCTTGCGGAGCACCTTGGCCAGCGCCCGCTCCAGCTGCCGTACCCCGGCCTCCCGGGTGTACTCGCCGGCGATCAGCGCAAGCGCGGCGTCATCGACCGAGACGTCCTCGGGCGTGAGCCCGGCCCGCTCGACCTGCCGGGGCCACAGGTGGTCCCGGGCGATGGCGACCTTCTCCGCCTCGGTGTACCCGTCCAGGCTCACCAGCTCCATGCGGTCCAGCAGCGGGCCGGGGATGGCGTCCACCACGTTGGCGGTGGCCAGGAACAGCACGTCGGACAGGTCGAGGTCGATCTCCAGGTAGTGGTCGCGGAACGTGTGGTTCTGCGCCGGGTCCAATACCTCCAGCAGAGCTGCCGCCGGGTCACCGGAGAACGCGCCCGCGGACAGCTTGTCCACCTCATCCAGCAGCACGACCGGGTTCATCGAGCCTGCCTCGCGGATGGCCCGCACGATCCGGCCGGGCAGCGCGCCGACGTAGGTACGGCGGTGCCCACGGATCTCCGCCTCGTCCCGGACGCCGCCCAGCGACACCCGGACGAAGTTGCGACCCAGGGCCCGCGCGACCGACTCGCCGAGGCTGGTCTTGCCGACCCCGGGCGGGCCGGCCAGGGCCAGCACGGCACCCGAGCCGCGGCCGCCGACCAGGTGCAGGCCCCGCGCCGCGCGACGGTTGCGCACGGCAAGGTACTCAAGGATGCGGTCCTTCACGTCCGAGAGCCCCGCGTGGTCGGCGTCGAGCACGGCGCGCGCCGCCGCCAGGTCGGTGTTGTCCTCGGTACGGGCGGTCCAGGGCAGCTCCAGCACGGTGTCCAGCCAGGTACGGATCCAGCCCGACTCGGGCGACTGGTCGCTGGCCCGCTCCAGGCGGCCCACCTCCCGAAGCGCCGCCTCGCGGACCTTCTCCGGCAGGTCGGCCTTCTCCACCCGGGTCCGGTAGTCGCCGGCACCGTCCGGCTCGTCCTCGCCCAGTTCCTTGCGGATCGCGGCGAGCTGCTGGCGCAGCAGGAACTCCCGCTGCGACTTCTCCATGCCCTCGCGGA
>CAZYCD010000046.1:0-2354 GCA_964645345.1 uncultured Micromonosporaceae bacterium | reverse complement strand
GCGAGCTGCTGGCGCAGCAGGAACTCCCGCTGCGACTTCTCCATGCCCTCGCGGACGTCCTCGCTGATCTTCTCGGCGACCTCGGCCTCGGCGAGGTGGTCGCGGACCCAGCCGACCAGCAGCTCGAACCGGGCGGTCAGGTCGGTGGTGGCCAGGAGCTCGGCCTTCTGCGGCAGGGTCAGCCACGGGGCGTACCCGGCCGAGTCGGCCAGCTCGCCCAGGTCGGTCATCCGCTGCACCGCGTCGATGACCTGCCAGGCGCCGCGCCGCTGCAGCAGCGACACGACCAGCGTCTTGTACTCGCGGGCCAGCTCCCGCGCCTTGCCCGCGGGTACCGGGTCCTCGATCAGGTTCGCGTCGACCCACAGCGCCGCGCCGGGTCCGGGTACCCCGGAGCCGATCCGCGCCCGGCGGAGTCCCCGGATCACCGCGGCGGGTTCTCCGCTGGGCAGCCGGCCGACCTGCTCGATGGTGGCCACGGTGCCGACCGGCCCGTACTCCCCGTCGAGTCTGGGTACCGCCAGCAGGGTCTTGTCGCCGCTGGTCTGGGCGGCGTCCACAGCCGCCTGGGTACCGGCGTCCAGGGTCACGGGCACGACCATGCCGGGCAGCAGCACCTGGTCGGTCAGCGGCAGGACCGGAAGGGTAGCCATCGCTCACCTCTTGTAATCACGTAATCGTTGAGCCTGTCCGACTCAAGTCCACGCAGAGGTGATCTGTTCCGGGATGTGACCGCTGTCACCGCGCTCAGGCGGGCTGCTCCTCGTTCGGGTCCGCGGCCGGGTTCTGCTCGCTCGGCGACCGGCCGCCGCCGTACGGCTCGCCGCCCGGGCCGATCCCGGCCACCGACAGCGGCGACTGGAACGGCTCGTCCGGCTCGGGCAGCGGCGTGCGGACGGGTGGGGCGGCCGGCCCTAGGTCCGAGCCTGTCTCCTCGGCCGGCTCGTCCCCGCCAAGCTTGTCCGCGCCGGGCACGCCGGCCGCCGGTTCGCGGTCCGCGCTCACGGCTCGACTGTAGATCCGGACGGGCGCTCGGGTCGCAGGTTCGCGCCGCCCGCCTGCTCGAAGCAGTAGTAGAGGGCGAGCAGCAGGTGGAGCAGGAGGCAGGCGAGCGCGGACACCAGGGCCACCCCGATCGCCACCAGGTAGACCAGGGCGCCCACGCTGAACCGCCACAGCATCCGCCGCGCGGCGGCGCGGTCGATCTCCGGGTCGAGCAGGCCGCGCCGCACCACCCAGCCGAACACCCCGCCGAAGGCGATGCCCATGGCGAGCATGACCGCCGAGTAGACGACCGCCGCCGTCCGGGCGTCCCGCCCGTCCCGCAGGTACTCCGACAGCAGGGCGGTGGTGTACGGGATGGCGGCCACGAACAGCAGCATCACGAGGTTGAGGAACAGCAGCATGCGGTCGACCCGGGCAACCAGGCCGAAGACGGCGTGGTGGTTGACCCAGATGATCCCGATGACCAGGAAGCTGACCACGTAGGCGGCGAACGACGGCCACTGGTCCGCCAGGTACCCGGCCAGGCTGCCGCCCTTCAGCTCCCCCCTGGTCGGCACGTGCAGCGCGAGTACCAGCAGGGTGATGGCGATCGCCAGCACACCGTCACTGAACGCCTCCACCCGGCGGGGGCTGGTCATGACCCCATGCTCCCCCGCCGGGCGGCCGCGCGCCCCCTACTTTCTGCTGAACAGTTCGACCTCGGTGATGGCCACGCTGTCACTGGACGCCTTGTACAGCGACGCGACGTGGATCTCCATCCAAGTCACCTTGCCGCCCGCCTTGAACTTGACCTCCTGCGGATCGGCCTTGTCGTCCAGGCTCAGGTCCTGCGTCTTGCCGGTGGAGAACACGATGTGCAGGTCATGCGGCCGGTTGGAGCCCTGGAAGTTGCCGCTGATCCCGATGCGGATCAGCGCCCGGGAGACGTCGACCGGGTGGTCGAACTTCAGCGTGACGTAAGCCTTGTCGCCGACCGGCGCGGCCCAGAACGTGTTGGTGAACCCGTCGCTGAGCGCCGACCCCGGATGGTCCTTCAGCTCCGCGCCGGCGGTCACCTGGAACGGGTGCACCGGCGTGTACTGCGGGTGGATCACCGACATGGCCCGGGACTTGCCGTCCATCACCTCGGTGTTGACCCAGGTCCGGAACGGCGACCACGACGCGTACACGACGCCGCCGACAAGCAGTACGACCGCGATCACCCGGCGGGCCAGCGGCAGGATCCTGGCCAGCGCGTTGCGGCGGCGCTTGCCGGCGGTACCGGCGGCACCGGCCGCGCCCCCGGTGGCCGCCTGCTTCGGGCGGCGCCGGAAGATGCGCTTCCACCACGGGATGTGCACCTTCTCCGC
>CAZYCD010000045.1:0-24743 GCA_964645345.1 uncultured Micromonosporaceae bacterium | reverse complement strand
GCGCCGGTCGGCCAGGCGGGGCCGGCCCGCCGCGCGGCGCTGCTCGGCGCGGCCACCGAACTGGCCGCGACCCGGGTGATGCACCGCCGGCTGGGGTTCGTGGCCGAGCCCTACCGGACCGGTACCGGCGGCCGGCTGATGCGGGTCGCTCGAGCGCTCACGGTGGCCGGTGCGATCGGCGCCGCGACGGTCGCGCGCCGAGGCCGGACCGGCGCAGTGCTGTCCGGGCTGGCGCTGCTGGCCGGGTCGGCGGCCACCCGGTTCGGGGTGTTCCGCGCCGGGGTCGACTCGACGCGCGACCCGAAGTACGTGGTCCGGCCGCAGCGGGCACGTCTGTCCACAATGGATGGTGACGGCTGACCGTCCGGGTCAGCGCCGGGCGAGCAGGTAGCAGCGCCGGCTGGGGTACTCGACGCCCGGCCAGGGCAGGCGCAGCACGGTCGACATCACGGTGAACCCCGCGTCCTCGGCATCCCGCGCGACGGTGGCCGGTTCGAGGTAGTGGACGTCCAGGTCGACCGCCTCACCGAACCACTCGGTCAGGTGGTGCACGTGGCCTGGCGCCGTCTCCGGGCTCTCGATGTGGAAGCTGGCCAGCAGCCAGCCGCCGGGGCGCAGCGCCCGCGCGAACTCCCGGAACGCGGCGGCCCGCTCGGGGGGGCCCAGGTGGATGATCGAGTACAGCGCGACCGCACCGGCCCAGGCCCCGTCCGGTACCGGCAGGCTCAGCATCGAACCGACCGCGAAGGCGAGTCCCGGCGCGCAGGCGCGGGCGACACTGATCATGCCAGGGGACAGGTCGATGCCCAGGACCTCGGCGTGCCGTGCGGCGAGGAAGCGCGTGACGTGGCCGGGTCCGCAGCCGACGTCGGCGATCGTGCCGTCCGGGCCGGCCAGCTCCACCAGGCATGTCAGCAGCGCCCGGTCCAGCGGCTTGTGATCGAGTTCGCCGGCGAGTTGGGCGTGGTAGGCAGCGGCGACCGCGTCATAGGCGGCGCGAGGGTCGGCCACGGTCACCTCTCGGGTACGGTCGGCTCGGGTAAGGGTACCGGCGACCGGGTAACGCACGGCCGCCTTCGGGCGCCTTAGTAACCGGGCCCCCTGGGCGCGATGAGTCGTGACGTCCTGGTGCCTGGTTTGAGTGGACATGAGAGGTGGTGGCCGGTTGCGGGCAGGCGGGACGACCGGGACGACCGGGACGAGGCGGGGTCGGCTGCGCCGCGCCGTCGATCCGGTCTTCGTCGACCGGACCGGGCGGCGCCGGAGGCTTGCCGGCCTCGGCGGCGCGGTGGCCGCGCTCGCGCTAATCTCGACCGTCGTGATCATGCTCGCCGGGTTCACCGGAGCGAGCGGTGCCCACCTGCCCGGCCTGCCGGGGATCGGCGGCGGCCAGGTGCCCGGGGTGGCGCCGGCGGCGGCGCCGTCGGGGTTGCCCCACCCCAGCAGCCGCCCCCCGCGCACGGTGAGCCCGGTACCGGTCAGGTCCGGCGCCCCGTCGGCAGTTCCCAGTAACGCCCTGCCGACCGTCCCAGTGCCCTCCGTGACGACCCGCCGCGCAGGTCCGACGCAGACGCCCAGCCATCCCGGAAAGAAGAGCTAGCCTATGGCCGCGCACGCGAACCTGCGGCCGCCCCGGGCGCACTGGCTGCTGCTCTGCCTGTTCCTGCTCGTACTGCTGGCCGAGCTGTGCCTGAACGGGTACGTCTCGCACGCCGGGGCGGAGGGTAGCGGACCGACCGAGGCGCCCGACGTGGGCGGGGTCGCCCCGGCCGCCGTGGCCGGGGGCGGACCGGTACAGCGGGTCGACGCCGGGGGAGCGGTGACCACCCGGACCATGCCGGCCAGGACCATCGCGCTGACCTTCGACGACGGCCCCGATCCGCAGTGGACGCCCAAGATCCTCGACGCGCTCGCCCAGTACCACGCGCACGCGACGTTCTTCGAGATCGGGTCGAGGGTCAACGAGTACCCGCAGCTGTCCCGGCGGATCGTGGCGGCCGGGAACGAGATCGGCTCGCACACGTTCACCCACGTGCAGCCGGGTAACGTCCCGGGCTGGCGGCTCCAGCTCGAGCTGACCCTGACCGGCAACGCGATCGCCGCGGCGACCGGTCGGGTACCGGTGCTGAACCGGCCGCCGTACTCCTCCGAGCCGGACGCGGTCAACGGTGCGGATTTCGCGGCGATGCGTCGCATCGGCGCGGCGGGCTACCTGGTCGTGCTGACCGATATCGACACCGAGGACTGGCGCCGGCCGGGTGTCGCGTCGATCGTCGCCGCCGCCCGGCCCGCGAACGGGGCCGGCGCTGTCGTCATGATGCACGACTCCGGCGGCGACCGGTCGCAGACCGTGGCCGCGCTGCGGCAAATGCTGCCCGCCCTGCAGGCCGAGGGGTACCGGTTCGTCACGGTCAGCGAGGCGCTCGGCCTGGCCGGCTCGCCGCCCGCCAGCACCGGCCAGCGGGCGCGCGGCCTGGCCCTGCGCTGGGCCCAGCTGACCGCCGCCTGGGCGGCCCGCTCGCTGACGGTGCTGATGCTCGTCGCGATCCTCCTCGCCGGGCTGCGGCTGGTGGTCCAGGTGCTCGGCGCCCGGTCGCACGTGCGCCGGGTGCGCCGGCAGGCCCGGGCGCCGCTGGAGTACCTCGGCCCGGTGTCGGTGATCGTGCCCGCCTACAACGAGGCGGCGAACATCGCCGCCACCGTACGGTCCCTGGTGGACAGTGACTACCCGCGGCTGGAGGTGATCGTCGTCGACGACGGCTCGACCGACGGTACCGCCGACATCGTGCGCCGGCTGGGGCTGCCGGGCGTGCACGTCGTACGGCAGGACAACGCGGGCAAGCCGGCGGCGCTGAACACCGGCATCCGGTACGCGCGCGGCGAGCTGCTGGTACTCGTCGACGGCGACACCGTCTTCGAGCCGGACGCGGTGGGCCGCCTGGTCCAGCCGCTGCGCGACGGGCGGGTCGGCGCGGTCTCCGGCAACACCAAGGTCGCCAACCGGCGCGGGCTGCTGGGCCGTTGGCAGCACCTGGAGTACGTCATCGGCTTCAACCTCGACCGGCGGCTGTTCGACGTGGCCCGCTGCATGCCGACGGTACCGGGGGCGATCGGCGCGTTCCGGCGCGCCGCGCTGTCGGACGTGGGCGGCGTCCCGGCGCAGACGCTCGCGGAGGACACCGACCTGACGATGGCGGTGATCCGCGCCGGCTGGCGGGTGGTGTACGTTCCCGACGCCGTGGCGTGGACCGAGGCTCCCGGGTCGCTGCGCCAGCTGTGGCGCCAGCGGTACCGCTGGTGCTACGGGACCATGCAGGCGATGTGGAAGCACCGGCGGGCGCTGCGCCAGCGTGGCCCGGCCGGTCGGCTAGGCCGGCGGGGCCTGAGCTACCTGCTGCTGTTCCAGGTGCTGCTGCCGCTGTGCGCCCCGATGGTCGACGTCTACGGCCTGTACGGCGTGCTGTTCCTACCGGTGGCGAAGGTCGCCGCGGTGTGGGCCGGGTTCGTCGCGGTACAGGTGCTCACCGCCGCGTATGCGCTGCGGCTGGACGGGGAGCGGTACGGTCCACTGTGGACTCTCCCGCTCCAGCAGGTGGTATACCGGCAGGTGATGTACCTGGTGGTGTTCCAGTCGGCGGTGATGGCGCTGATCGGCGGCCGGCTGCGCTGGCACCGGATGGTACGGACGGGCGCGGTCGCGGCCCGGGTGCCCGCCCCCTGACCAGGGACAGCTCGAAGTCGCTCATATCGACAAAGCTGTATTAGGCTGGGCACGAACGGGCATGACCGGCTTCTCGCCGACCAGAGGGGGCATCATGCACATTGCCGTGCGTACCCCCGTCGCCGTGGCCCTCACCGCCGCCGTGGGACTGTTGACGATCGGGCAACTCGCGACCGCGGCCGGATCAGGCCCGGACCTCGCCAGGGTCTCGCACGGCGATCCCTACGCGGGCTGCACCGCCGGCGGTGGTCAACCCGGGCGCCGAGGTGGAGCCGAGTGTCGCCGTGGACCCGGCGCGCCCGGTGAGCACCGCTGACCGTCCGGTGGTGACCGGCGGCCGCCCGTATGCTGCCGGGCAGGGGGTGATGCCGGTGGACGAGCTGGTGGCGCTGTACGCCGACGGCGACCTTTCCGGCCGGGTCACCGGCGCGGCGCCGCGCAGCCGGGTCCGGGCGGAGAACCTGCCGCACGCCGCGACCGCCGTGCTGCTGCGCGACGCGGAGGATCGGGTGTACGTGCACCGGCGGACCACCACGAAGGACATCTACCCGGGGATGCACGACGCGTTCGCCGGGGGCGTGGTGCTGGCGGGCGAGGATCCCGAGCAGGCGGCGGGCCGTGAGCTGGCCGAGGAGCTGGGCGTCACCGGCGCGCCGCTGACGCCCCGGCTGCGTTACTGGTACCGCGACCCGCACGCCAGCTACCTGGCCTACGTTTTTGAGGCCCGGTACGGGCCGGGGTGCGGGCCGATCGCTCATCAGGCGAGCGAGGTCGCCGACGGGTGGTGGATGAGCCTGCCCGACCTGCTGGCGAGGCTGGACGACGCAACCTGGCCGTTCGTACCCGACGGCCGCGCGGCCCTGCGCCGGCTGAACGATGAAGGCTAGCCACTCCAGGACACCTGCGCGCTGACGCTCCGCCGCCCGGGAGATCACCGGCTGAATTGATCGTTCTCTCTGGAACCAGCGGCCATTTATTTGGTAGCCTGCTTTACTAACAATCGGCGCTCACGCCGTTCCGTCCCGTCATCAAGGGGGCGCACATGGCAAGGAGAAGCAGGACAGCCGCGTTCGCCGCCGTGACTCTCGCCGTCACGGCGCTGTCGCTACCCGGCGGCGCGGCCAGCTCGTCCGTACACACCGCACGCCCGACCGCCGTGCTGGCGGCGGCCGCGTCCGCCTCCACAGGGTCGAGCGCCGTGACCAACCTCGGCGCCACCACCGGGTGGAAGGTCCTCACCAGCGCGACCGCCACCCAGTCCGGCGCGCAGATATCGACTCCGGGCTTCGCCACGGGCGGCTGGCTGACGGTCGCCAACGACGACGCCGGAGCACCGGGTACCGAGATCAACGCCCTGCTGCAGAACGGTTCCTGCCCCAACGTCTTCTTCTCCACCACCATGAAGACCTGCTTCGGCCAGATGACCAAGGTCGGTGCGGACACCATCGCGCAGTTCTCCGTGCCGTGGTGGTACCGGACCGACTTCGCGGCGCCGCCCGCCGGCCAGAACGCGCAGCTGATCCTCAACGGCGTGGTGGGCAAGGCGGACGTATGGGTCAACGGTACCGAGATCGCCACGTCGGCCACCGTGGCCGGCGCGTACGCCAAGCGGGTCTTCGACATCAGGAGCCGGCTCGTCGCCGGTACCAACTCGGTGGCCATCGAGGTGTACCCGAACAACCCGAACACGATGCTGACGCTGGACAACGTGGACTGGACGCAGATCCCGCCCGACAACAACACCGGCATCCAGTTCCCCGTCCAGTTGCAGGCCGGCGCTCCGCTGGTGGCCGGCAACGCGCACGTCGTCGCGAACACCGCCGCGGACCTGAGCAGCTCGGCACTGACGGTGAAGACCGACATCACCAACACGTCGGGTACCGCGCAGACCGGCGTGGTGGCCGCGACGGTGACGCCACCGTCCGGTACCCCGGTCAGCGTGACGCAGACGGTGACCGTACCGGCGAACAGCACCCAGACGGTGTCCTTCGCCCCGTCCGCGTTCCCGGCTCTGACCATCTCCGCGCCGCAGGTCTGGTGGCCGTACCAGCTCGGCGCGCAGCCGCTCTACACGCTGGCGACCTCGGTGTCCCAGAACGGTACGGTGCTCAACTCGACCAGCGGTACCTTCGGCATCCGCACCGTCACCTCGTCCCTGGTCGGCGCGTCGTCCATCGCGCCGAGCGGGGTGCGCAGGTTCGCCGTCAACAACGTGCCGCTGGTCATCCGCGGCGGCGGCTTCGACCCCGACCTGTTCCTGCGCTACTCCGCGGCCGACACGGCCAAGCAGATCGCGCTGATGAAGTCGTTGGGCGTCAACACCATCCGGCTGGAGGGCCACTTCATGCCGGACGACTTCTACCAGCAGATGGACGCCGCCGGCATCCTCATCAATGCCGGGTTCCAGTGCTGTGACTTCTGGGAGGCGACCAGCTACGGCAGCGCGGACAGCGCCACGTACCAGCTCTCCGCGCAGACGCTCGGCCAGGGCCTGCGCAACCACCCGGCCGTCTTCAGCTTCCAGTGGAGCGACAACGCGCCGACCGCGTCGCAGGAATCGCTTGCGCTGCAAGGCTTTGCCGCCGCCGACTACGCCGGTCCGTTCATCGCCTCGGCGGAGTACAAGAGCAGCCCGCAGCTCGGGGCGGCCGGCGAGAAGGAGGGCCCGTACGACTGGGTACCGCCGCTGTACTGGTACGACACGACCCACTCCGGTGGCGGCGACCTGACCAACTCCGGCGGCGCGTGGGGCTTCGACAGCGAGCAGAGCGCCGGCAACACGGTACCGACGCTGGACTCCATCACCCGTTTCCTGTCCGCATCCGACCAGGCGGCGCTGTGGCAGACGCCGGGCGCCAACCAGTACCACAACAACTACGAGGGCACGAGGCACACCGGGTACGCCTTCGGCACGCTCTACAACCTCGACACCTCCATCACCAACCGGTACGGCGCCTGGTCGAGCCTGGGCCAGTACGTCGAGCAGGCGCAGGTCGCCAACTACGAGAACACCCGGGCGCAGTTCGAGGCGTTCATCGCGCACTCCACCAACGCCTCCGCCCCTTCGACGGGGACGATCTACTGGCAGCTCAACAAGGGCTGGCCGACGCTTCTGTGGTCGCTCTACAACAACGACGGCGACCAGGCCGGCGCGTTCTTCGGGGCCCAGTCGGCCAACCGGCCGCTGCACGCCATCTACGCGCTGGACACCGGCACCGTGACGCTGGACAACCTCGGCGCCGCAAGCCAGTCCGGGCTGTCGGTGGAGGCGAAGGTCTACAGCACGGCCGGTGCCCTGCTGGACGACCGCACCTCGGGCACCGTCACGCTGGCCAGCCAGCAGGTGCTCACCAACGTGCTCACCCCGGTGGTACCCACGACGGCCGACACGGTGTACTTCGTGGAACTCCTGCTGCGCCAGAACGGTACCGTCGTCGACCGCAACGTCTACTGGCAGCCGACCACCCCGGACGTCATCAACTGGACCAAGACGATCGGCAACCCGCAGGCTACTATCAGGTCCTACGCCAACCTCAAGGCCCTGCAGAGCCTGCCGCAGGGTAGCGTCGCGGCGACCGCGACGACGGTCAGCCAGGCCGGGCCGGCGGGCGCCGACCGGAGGACGACAGTGACCATCACCAACACCTCGGCCGCGGCGACGGTGGCGTTCTTCCTGCGTGCGGACGTCCGGCGCGGTACCGCCTCGGGCACCGAGCTGTCCGGCGACAACGAACTGCAGTCGTCCATCTGGGACGGCAACGACATCACGCTGTGGCCGGGGGAGTCGCAGACGATCACGGTCACCTGGCGGTCGGCCGACCTGCAGGGCGCGACCCCGGTGGTCAGCGTGTCCGGCTGGAACGTACCGAAGACCGACATCGTCGCGGGCTGAAAGGGTACCCATGAAAAGCATTCAGTCCCACCGGCTGCTCGGCGCCGCAGCCGCCGCGGTCCTCGCCGCGGCCGCGACGATCTGGGCGGGCACGGCCGGCTCACCGCGCGCGGACGCGGCCACACCGGCCTTCCCCAACATCGTGGTACCGGCGCCGGTCAGCGCCACGGCCGACGGCTCCACGTTCACCCTCGGTTCGACGGCGACCATCTCCGCGGACGCCGCCGACGTCGGCAACTACCTGGCCGGCATCCTGCGCCGGTCCACCGGGTACGCGCTGCCGGTGTCCACCGGCGGCTCGGGCACCATCCAACTCCTGCTCTCCGGCGCGCCGGCCAGCGTCGGCTCCCAGGGGTACCAGCTGACCGCCAGCGGTACCGGCGTGGTGGTGCGGGCCAACCAGCCCGCCGGCCTGTTCGCCGGGGTACAGACGCTGCTGCAACTGCTCCCGGCGGCCGCTGAAAGCGCGACGGTGGCGACCGGGCCCTGGACGGTACCGGGCGGGACGGTCCTGGACTATCCGCGCTTCACGTACCGGGGCGCGATGCTCGACGTCGCCCGACACTTCTTCACCGTCGCCCAGGTCGAGCGGTACATCGACGAGATCGCCGGGTACAAGGTGAACTACCTCCACCTGCACCTGTCGGACGACCAGGGTTGGCGCATCGCCATCAACAGCTGGCCGAACCTGGCCACCTACGGCGGGAGCACCGAGGTCGGGGGCGGACCGGGCGGCTACTACACCCAGGCCGACTACTCGGCCATCGTCGCGTACGCCGCCTCCCGCTACATCACGGTGGTACCCGAGATCGACATGCCCGGGCACACCAACGCGGCGCTGGCCTCCTACGCCTCGCTCAACTGCAACGGGGTCGCGCCGAAGCTCTACACGGGCACGAACGTCGGGTTCAGCTCGCTGTGCGTGTCCCTCGACCTGACGTACACCTTCATCGACCAGGTCATCGGTGAGCTCGCCGCGCTGACGCCGGGTCCCTACATCCACATCGGCGGCGACGAGGCCAGCTCGACGACGGCGTCGGACTACGCGACGTTCATCAACCGGGCGCAGCAGATCGTCGCCTCCCACGGCAAGACGGTCATCGGCTGGCACGACGTGGCCAAGGCGACCCTGCTGCCGTCGACCGTCGCGCAGTTCTGGGATACCACTACCTCCAACGCCCCGCTCGCTGCGGCGGTGGCGTCGGGTACCACGGTCGTCATGTCCCCGGCCAACCACGCGTACCTCGACATGAAGTACACGCACAGGACCAGGCTCGGCCAGAACTGGGCCGGCTACATCGAGGTGAACACCGCCTACGGCTGGAACCCCGGCGCGTACGTCTCGGGGGTCGGCGAGTCCTCGGTGCGGGGCGTCGAAGCTCCATTGTGGACGGAGACGATCGTGACCTCGGCGGACATCGAGTACATGGCCTTCCCGCGCCTGCCGGCCATCGCGGAGCTGGGTTGGTCGCCGTGGTCCACACACGACGTGACCGCGTTCGACGCCCGGCTGGGTGCGCAGGGCCCGCGCTGGAAGATCATGGGAGTCAACTACTACCACTCGACCCAGATCGCCTGGCCCGCCGGATCCTAACGGCGGCCCGGTAGCACCTGCGCCGGGCGACCCGCTCGCGGGTCGTCCGGCGCAGGTCGCTGGAGCGCTCCCACTCGCCCCGCGCCGGCCCCGCGTCCACAATGGACACATGGATGTGACATTCCCGATACCTCGCCCTTGGTCCTCGACCAGCTACCATCGGTTAGCTCGTTGAGGCCAGGTGGGAGGCTTCGTGTATCGGCGCTCGTGGCTGCCGCAGGATCTCCGTGCCTACCATCGGGGGCTGCTGCTGCGCCTGATGGCGGAGCGGGGGCCGGTGACCCGGCGGGAGATGGCCGAGGTCACCGGGATGAGCATCCCGACCGTCGCCTCCATCGCGGCCGAACTGCTCGCGGCCGGGCACGTCACCGAGGCGGTACCGCCGGCCGACCCGGTCGCCTCCCGCGGGCCCCGGGCCACCGTCCTCTCGCTGGCCGGCGACAGCCTGGCCGTCATCGGCGTCGAGGTCGGCGTCGACCGGCTGCGGGTCGCCGCGTGCGACCTGGCCGGCGTGGCGTCCGAGGTGACCAGCGTCCCGCTGCCCCCGGGCGGGCCGCCGCAGCAGGTGCTCGCGCTCGCCGTCGACGCGGCCCGTCCGCTGGCGGAGGCCGCCGGGGACCGGCTGCTCGGTGCCGGGATCGCGGTTCCCGGCCCGGTCGACCCGCAGGGCCGGCTCAGCCGCCTGGCGCTGCCGCTGGGCTGGCGGAACATCCCGGTCGCCGAACCCTTCGAGGCCGCGCTCGGGGTACCGGCGGTCGCCGAGTACAACGTGCGGGCGATGGCGGTCGCGGAGGCGCGGCACGGGCTCGGCCGCTTCGCGGAGAACCTGCTCTACGTCCACCTCGGCAAGAGCATCGGGATCGCCTTCGTGGTCGACGGCCGGCCGTTCCGCCAGGGCGCGCACGGCGTTCCCGAGCTGGGCCACCAGCGGGTCGTGGACCGGGGGCCGCCCTGCTCCTGCGGCGAGACCGGGTGCCTGGAGGCCGTCCTCGGCGAGGACTACCTGCGCCGGCGGCTGCACGGCCTCGGGCCGCGCGACGCGTCGCCGGCCCGGCGCGGGTCGCCGGTACTGGACGTGCTGGAGGCCGCGGTCCGGGCCGGGAACGACGACGCCGCCGAGATCCTCGACGACGTCGTCGGGTACCTGAGCACCGCGATCGGCATGAGCGCCAACGTGCTCAGCCCGGCCCGGATCGCCCTCGGGGGCGACCTCGCGTGCGCACCGGAAGGCGTACTCGGCCGGATCGTCGACGCCACCCGGGCCAAGGTCAGCCAGCTCGTGCGCGACCAGTTGCGCATCGAGCGGTCCGCGATCGGCCGGTACCCGGGCCTGCTCGGCGCCGGTACGGTGGCGCTCGACCGGCTGTTCTACCGCGACCACGAGCCGCTGCCGTTACCGCGCCCGGCCGCCCGGCCGAGGGGCCGCCAGAACGACATCGCCCGCCCCGGGCCGGCCCGCCCCGGCCCCGGTCGCACGGCGACCGAGCAAGGCCGCTAGCGCCGCGCACCGGACCGTCCTGTCACCGCGCACGACGCGACCGGGCCGGTCACCGTGGTGGTGGCCGGCCCGGTCACTGAGGAGGATCAGCTGGTGGTCAGTTCCTCGTGGCGCAGTACCTCCGGGGACTGGGGCACCCGGATGCGCTGCGGGCGGATGGCCCAGGCGGTGGCGCCGAAGACGATGCCGAGGCCGATGAACAGGGCGCCGAGGCCGATGACCAGCCAGGTGACCTCCCAGGCCTGGTAGGCGCCCATCAGGGAGCCGCGCAGGGACTCACCCATGAAGGCGGTCTGCCGCTGGGCGGCCAGGGTGGCGTCCTTGCTGCCGCTGGCGAGGTACGCCGAGGACACCTCGGAGTAGGTCTTCCCGCCGGTGGCTTCCATCACGTGCACCTCGACCATGTCGGCGTACGCCTTGGCCTGGGGACCGGTGGTGACGGTCTGGCCGGCGTAGGCGGCGAGGCTGGCGGGCAGGCTGGGGCTGCCCTTGGCCGGGAAGACGATCTTCTGGGCGGTGAGTTCGTCGCGGACCTGGTTCTGGCCGTGGACGCCTTGGTAGATCATGATGGGGCCGGCCACGAACAGTGCCAGAGCGGCCAGCGCCAGCAGGATGCCGGCGACTCCGCGTGACTTGCGCATGGTGTTCCTCCTCAGTGGCGGCCCGCTGTCCTTCGGTGGGCCTTTCACCACTGAGCATTCGCCCCCGGCCGCGCCGGGGGAGCGGGCGTAGGCCCCGAACCGGGGCGACGAAAGCCCCGCCGGTTTCCGGGTCGACCGGCCCGGGACCAAGGTCCCGGTCACGGGTGCCGATGGCTCCTGCCCAGACGCGGCCACGCGGAGCCAGCCTGGAGGCGTGAGCGAAAGACTCGAGGGCCGCGGGGACGTGCGCAACGTCGCGGTCGCGACCGTGATGTCCCACCCGGTACTGGCCGTCCCGGTCTCCGCGTTCTTCTCCGACGCGCTGCACGCGCTGGTCACCCACGGGCTGCGGCACCTGGCCGTCGTGGACGACGAAGGCCGGTGCGTCGGCCTGCTCGCCGACCGGACGGTGGCGGCCGAGTGGGCGGGCCGCCCGATGGCCTTTGTACGGCGCGCCGTCGCCGGTGCCTGCGATGACCGCCAGCCGATCGTCGACCGGAGTGCGACCGTGGCCGCCGCGGCCCGGATGATGCACCGCTGCGGTACCGACGCGGTGATCGTCGTCGACGCCGACCGTCGACCGCTGGGCATCCTCACCGGCGGCGACGTGATCGCCTTGTTGGCCAAGCCCGACCGTGAGAGGACGAACCGCGATGCCCGAACGTGACGCCTGGGCCGGATTCACCGGTACCGCCTGGCGTACCGCCATTGACGTCCCCGACTTCATCCGGCGCAACTACACGCCCTACCCGGGCGACGGCGGGTTCCTGGCCGGTGCCACCCCGCGCACCCTGAAGCTGTGGGACGGCCTGGCCGACGCGTTCGCGCAGGAGCGGGAGCGCGGGGTCTGGGACGTGGACGCACGTCACCCGGCCGGCATCACCGCGCACGAGCCGGGGTACATCGACCGGGAGCACGAACTGATCGTCGGGCTGCAGACCGACGCCCCGCTGCGCCGGGCCATCGTGCCGACCGGCGGGCTGCGGATGGTGGAGCAGGGGCTGGCCGCCTACGGGTACCGGCTGGACCCGGCGGTACGGGAGGTCTTCACCCGGTACCGAAAAACGCACAACGACGCGGTGTTCGACGCGTACACCCCGCAGATCCTCGCGGCCCGCCGCTCGCACATCATCACCGGCCTGCCCGACGCCTACGGCCGGGGGCGCATCATCGGCGACTACCGCCGCGTCGCGCTGTACGGCGTGGACCGGCTCATCGAGGGCAAGCGCGCCGAACGCTCCCGGCTCGAGGCGCAACGGTCCACAGTGGACGTCATACGCGACCGGGAGGAGCTGGCCGAGCAGCTGCGCGCGCTGGACGAGGTCAAGCAGATGGCCGCCGGGTACGGCTTCGACATCTCCGGGCCGGCCCGGGACGCCCGCGAGGCGATCCAGTGGCTCTACTTCGCCTACCTCGCCGCCGCGAAGGAGCAGAACGGCGCGGCCATGTCGCTCGGGCGCACCTCGACCTTCCTGGATATCTACCTGGAACGGGACCGCGCCGCCGGGCGGCTGACCGAGGAGCAGGCCCAGGAGCTGATCGACGACTTCGTCATCAAGCTGCGCCTGGTGCGGTTCCTGCGTACCCCCGAGTACGACGCGCTGTTCTCCGGCGACCCGACCTGGGTCACCGAGGCGATCGGCGGGATCGGCGAGGACGGCCGGCCGCTGGTGACCCGTACCAGCTTCCGGTACCTGCAGACGCTCTACAACCTCGGCCCGGCGCCGGAGCCGAACCTCACCGTGCTGTGGTCGCCCGCCCTGCCCGACGGGTTCAAGCGGTTCTGCGCCAAGGTGTCGCTGGACACCAGCGCCATCCAGTACGAGAACGACGACCTGCTGCGCCCGTACCTCGGCGACGACACCGCCATCGCGTGCTGCGTGTCGGCCATGCGGGTCGGCAAGGACATGCAGTTCTTCGGCGCCCGGGCCAACCTCGCCAAGGCGCTGCTGTACGCCGTCAACGGCGGTCGCGACGAGGTCAGCGGCGTCCAGGTGACACCGCCCCTGCGGCCGGTCACCGGCGATGTCCTCGACTACGACCAGGTGCTGACCGCGTTCGACCCGGTACTGGACTGGCTGGCCGACACCTACGTGGACGCCTTGAACGTGATCCACGCCATGCACGACCGGTACGCCTATGAGCGGCTGGAGATGGCGCTGCACGACTACCCGGTGCACCGGTTCCTCGCCTGCGGCATGGCCGGCCTGTCCGTGGCCGTCGACAGCCTGTCCGCCATCCGGTACGCCACCGTCCACGTCGTCCGGGACGCCACCGGGCTGGCCGTCGACTACATCGTCGACGGAGACTTCCCCCGGTTCGGCAACCACGACGACCGGGCCGACGAGATCGCGGTGTGGCTGGTCGAGACGTTCATGGCCAAGCTGCGCGACCAGCCGACGTACCGCGGCGCCGAACCGACGCTGTCGGTGCTGACCATCACCTCCAACGTGGTGTACGGCAGGCACACCGGCAACACCCCGGACGGCCGCCGGGCGGGTGAACCCTTCGCCCCTGGCGCCAACCCGATGAACGGCCGCGACCGGCACGGCATGGTCGCCGCCGCGCTGTCGGTCGCGAAGCTGCCCTACGCCGCCGCCCGGGACGGCATCTCGTTGACCAACACGGTGACCCCCGACGGGCTGGGCCACACCCCGGCCGACCGGATCACCAACCTGGTCGGAGTGCTCGACGGGTACACCGACGCCGGCGGGTACCACATGAACGTCAACGTGCTGGACAGGGCGACGCTCGAGGACGCGATGGCGCACCCCGAGCGGTACCCGAACCTCACAATCCGGGTCTCCGGGTACGCGGTGAACTTCGTCAGGCTCACTGTCGAGCAGCAGCGGGACGTCGTCTCCCGCACGTTCCACGGCGGCCTGTGATGACCTGCGGCCGGGTGCACTCCCACGACCTGTCCGTCGGGGTCGACGGGCCGGGCACCCGGTTCGTGCTGTTCCTCGCCGGCTGCCCGCTGCGCTGCCTGTACTGCCACAGCCCGGACACGCGGCACCTGCGCGACGGCACACTGTCCACAGTGGACGAGGTGATGGTCGACGTCGACCGGTACACGCGGTTCATCGCGGCTGCTGGCGGCGGGTTCACGGTCAGTGGCGGCGAACCCCTGCTGCAGCCCCGGTTCACCGCCGCGCTGCTGGCGGCCGCCAAGGAACGCGGCCTGCACACCGCCCTGGACACCTCGGGCTACCTCGGCGCCCGCGCCGACCACGCCCTGCTGGACGCGACCGACCTGGTACTGCTGGACATCAAGTCCTGGCACCCCGACACCTACCGCCGGGTCACCGGAGTGGAGGTCGAGCCGACCCTGTTGTTCGCCCGCCGGTTGGCGGACCGGGGTACCCCGATCTGGGTGCGGTTCGTGCTGGTACCCGGGCTGACCGACGCTCCGTCCAATGTGGACGGCATCGCGCGCTTCGTGGCACTGCTGCCGAACGTCGCACGGGTCGAGGTGCTCCCGTTCCACCGGCTCGGCACGATCAAGTACACCGCGCTGGGCATCCCGTTCCCGCTCGCGGCCACGGCCCCGCCCGACGGCGCGCTGCTGGCACGGGTACGTGGCCAGTTCGTCGAACAGGGATTGACCGTCTGCTGAGCGACGGCGAAGCGGAGAGGAGACATCGATGCCCGAAGCAACAGCGCCGCAACTCGGCCTGCACGGCAGGTGGCTGCGGTGGATGTACCGGACCGGCCGGCCCAACCGGGTGGCCGGCGCCATGAACCGGATCAGCGCGGTCATCGCCTCCGCCGGGGTGTGGCCGAGCCGGCTGGTGACCCTGCAGGTGCGCGGACGCCGCACCGGGCGGCGCATCTCCTTCCCCCTCGTCGTGGCGCAGTACCAGGGCGAGCGGTACCTCGTGTCGATGCTCGGCGCCCGGGCCGGCTGGGTGGCCAACGTGCGCGCGAGCGGCGGCCGGGCCGTACTGAGCAACGGCCGGGTGGAGCACGTGCACTTGGTGGAGGTCGAACCCGCCGAGCGGGCCCCCATCCTGCGCCGGTACCTGCAGGTCGCCCCGGGTGCCCGACCGCACATCCCCGTCGACCGCCGCGCGCCCCTGACCGAGTTCGAGCACGTGGCCGCGCGGTACCCCGTGTTCCGCGTCCACACCGACCTCACCTGAACCAACCGGTATCGACCTTCTGGAGGCGAGCAGCATGCCGGGATACGTGTACGACTTCACCGAGGGCGACAAGGACATGCGCGACCTGCTGGGCGGCAAGGGCGCGAACCTGTGTGAGATGGTGCGCCTAGGGCTGCCGGTGCCGCCGGGCTTCATCGTGACCACCGAAGCCTGCCGCGCCTACCTGACCACCGGCCACGAGCCGGCGGAACTCGTCGCCCAGATCGCGGAGCACCTGCGCGGGCTGGAGACCCGTACCGGCCGGCGGCTGGGCGACCCGGCCGACCCGCTGCTGGTGTCCGTCCGCTCGGGCGCCCGCTTCTCGATGCCGGGCATGATGGAGACGATCCTCAACGTCGGGCTGACCGACGCGTCCCTGCCGGGTCTGGTCAGGCACACGGGCGACGAGCGGTTCGCCTTCGACGCGTACCGCCGCCTGATCCACATGTTCGGCAAGACGGTGTACGGCGTCGACGACGAACTGTTCGAGGACGCCCTGGACGAGGTCAAGCGGGTCGCTGGCGCGGCGAGCGACCTGGACTTGTCAACCGGCGACCTGCGCGACCTCGTCGACCGGTACAAAAAGATCTTCGCCGACCACGCCGGGCAGGACTTCCCGCAGGCACCGCACGAGCAGCTGCAGTTGGCCGTCCGGTCGGTGTTCGACTCGTGGAACTCCGAACGGGCCGTGGTGTACCGGCGGCAGGAGCGGATCCCCGCCGACCTCGGTACCGCGGTGACCGTGATGGCGATGGTCTTCGGCAACCTCGGCACCGACTCCGGTACCGGCGTGGCGTTCACCCGCGACCCGGCCACCGGCGAGCGCGGCGTGTACGGCGACTACCTCGCCGACGCGCAGGGCGAGGACGTGGTCGCCGGCATCCGCAACACGGTACCCCTGCAGGACCTGCGGCAGCTTGATCCGCGCAGCTTCGCCGAGCTGGTGTCCATCATGGACAGGCTGGAGCACCATTACCGCGATCTGTGCGACATCGAGTTCACCATCGAGCACGGCCGGCTGTGGATGCTGCAGACCCGGGTCGGCAAGCGGACGGCGGCGGCCGCGTTCACCATCGCCGGCCAACTCGTCGACGAGGGCGTCATCGACCTGGACGAGGCGCTGCGCCGGGTCACCGGCAGGCAGCTGATGCAGCTGATGTTCCCGACGTTCGACCCGGCGCGGACGCCGGCACCGATCGCCACCGGCATCCCCGCCTCGCCGGGCGCCGCCGTGGGCCGGGCAGTGTTCGACGCGCACCGCGCGGCCGCCGCCGAGGGGCCGACGATCCTGGTGCGCCGGGAGACCAACCCCGACGACCTGCCGGGCATCGTCGCCGCCAAGGGCATCCTCACCTCCCGCGGCGGCAAGACCAGCCACGCCGCCGTGGTCGCGCGCGGGCTGGGCAAGACCTGCGTATGCGGTGCCGAGGCCCTCGATGTGGACGTCCACTCAGGACAGTTTTCTGTGGACGGTGTGACCGTCCACGAGGGCGATCTGATTGCCATCGACGGCAGCACCGGCCACGTCTACCTCGGTGAGGTGCCGGTGCGTCCGTCACCGGTGGCCCTCCACCTGGAGAGTCCATCCTCCACAGTGGACGACCCTCTCGTCACGGCCGTCGACCGGCTGCTGGCCCACGCCGACGGGCGGCGCCGGCTCGGCGTGCTGGCCAACGCTGACACCCCGCCGGACGCGCGGCGGGCCCGCCGGTACGGCGCGGCCGGTATCGGCCTGTGCCGCACCGAGCACATGTTCCTCGGCGACCGCCGGGTCCTCGTCGAACGGCTCATCCTCGCGGACAGCGACGAGCAGAGGCAGGCCGCGCTGGACGCCCTGCTGCCCCTGCAACGCGACGACTTCACCCAGATCCTCGCCGCCATGGACGGGCTGCCGGTCGTCATCCGGCTGATCGACCCGCCGCTGCACGAGTTCCTGCCCAGCCTGGTCGAGCTGACCGCCACGGTGGCCACGGCCAGGGCACTGGGCCGCGACCCCGGCCGGGACGCTGTGCTGCTGGAGGCGGTGACCCGCATCTCCGAGCAGAACCCGATGCTGGGCCTGCGCGGCGTGCGTCTCGGCCTTGTCGTGCCCGGCCTGTTCGGCATGCAGGTGAAGGCCGTCGCGCAGGCCGCCGCCGCGCGGGTCGCCGCCGGTGGCGACCCGCGACCGGAGATCATGGTGCCGCTGGTCGGTGCCGTGCAGGAGTTGGAGGCGGTGCGGACCGAGGCCGAACACGTGATCGCGGCGGTGGACGGGGCGCCGGCCATCCCGATCGGTACCATGATCGAGGTACCCCGGGCGGCGGTCACCGCCGGGCAGATCGCCGAGCACGCCGACTTTTTCTCCTTCGGTACCAACGACCTCACCCAGATGGGCTGGGGGTTCTCCCGCGACGACGTCGAGGCCGCGTTCTTCCACCGGTACCTGGAACTGGGTATCTTCGGCGTATCGCCCTTCGAGACCATCGACCGTACCGGCATCGGCCGCCTGATCCGGCTGGCCGTCGCCGAAGGGCGGGCGGCGCACCCGGACCTGACGATCGGCGTGTGCGGCGAACACGGCGGAGACCCGGACTCCATCCACTTCTTCCACGGCGCCGGGCTGGACTACGTGTCCTGCTCTCCCTTCCGGGTACCGGTCGCACGGCTGGAGGCCGGCCGGGCGGCGGTGAGCGGCGAGTGAGGCGGTGACGACGTCGCGAGCAGTGCCGTCCGGGGCGACCGCCCCGGACGGCACTGCGCCTGCCCAGGCCGGCTTCCTGGGGGTGCACCACGCGGCGGCCCTGCCGGCCGCGCAGGTGCTCGCCGCCCTCGGCAGCACTGACGCGGGTCTGGCCGAGGCGCAGGTGACCGCGCGCCGGGAGCGACTGGGAGCCAACGTGCTGCGCGCCCACCGGGTGTCCGTCCTCGCCGTGCTGGGCCGGCAGCTCCGGTCGGCGCTGCTCGGCCTGCTCGTGGCGGCCGCGCTTGTCTCGTTCTTCGTCGGGGAACGGACCGACGCGGTGGTCATCGCGGTGATCGTGGCCATCAGCGTCGGTTTCGGCTTCGTCAACGAGTACCGCGCCGAGCAGGCCGGTGCCGCGCTGCACGACCGGATCCGGCACAGCGCGGTGGTGACCCGCGCCGGCGCCGCGCGGCGGGTGGATGTCGTGGAGCTGGTCCCCGGCGACATCCTGCGGCTGGAACTCGGCATGGTCGTGCCCGCCGACACGCGGCTGCTGACCGTGCGGGGACTGGAGTGTGACGAGTCGGTGCTGACCGGCGAGTCAGCCTCGGTGGCCAAGGCGACCGGGCCGGTGGCCGACGGCGCGCCGCTGGCCGAGCTGTCCTGCTGCGCGCTGATGGGCACCGTCGTGCGCGCGGGGGAGGGCATCGGCGTGGTCGTCGCCACCGGTACCCGCACCGCGTTCGGCGCGATTGCAGCGGGGCTCGGGCAGCGTCAGCCGGAGACCGAGTTCCAGGTGGGGCTGCGGCGCTTCTCGGTGCTGCTGGCCCGGGTCGCCGGGGTACTCACCACCATCATCCTGGTCATCAACCTGTTGCTGCACCGGCCACTGCTGGACGCCATCCTGTTCAGCCTCGCCATCGCCGTAGGCATCACCCCGCAGCTGCTGCCCGCCGTGGTGACCACCAGCCTCGCCGTGGGCAGCCGGGCGCTGGCGCGCCGACGGGTACTGGTCAAACGGCTGGTGTGCGTGGAGGACATCGGCAACGTGCAGGTCCTCTTCACCGACAAGACCGGTACCCTCACCGACGGCCGGGTCAGCCTGCGCGCCTGCCTCGGCGTCGACGGGCAGCCCGACGACAACCCGCTGCTGCTGGGGCTGCTCGCCAACGAGGCGGTCGTCCGTGACGGCACTCCGATCGGCGGCAACGCGCTGGACATGGCGCTGTGGCAGGCCCCCGTTGCCGGCGCGCAGCCCGTCGACCGCTACCGGCGCGTCGCGGTGCTGCCCTTCGACCACGAACGGCGCCGGGTCAGCGTGCTCGTCGACGGTCCCGACGGGCGGCTGCTCGTCGTCAAGGGCGCACCGGAACAGGTGCTGGACCTCTGCCACGGCACGACACCCGAGCTGGCCGCGGCGCTCGACCGTGAACTGGCCGCCGGTGGCCGGGTCATCGCGGTCGCCACCCGGCCCGCCGGTACCGTCGGGACCCTGACCGTCGCGGACGAGCGGGACCTGGCCCTGGCCGGGATCCTGGTCTTCCTCGACGCCCCGAAGGCCGACGCGCGCCTGGCCCTGCGCCGGCTGGCCGACCTCGGCGTGACCGTGAAGGTCATCACCGGCGACCACCCGAGGGTCGCCCAGCACGTCTGCCGCGACCTCGGGCTGGACGGCGCGGCGGCATTGACCGGTACCGACCTCGCCGCCCTCGACGACGACGCGCTGCGCGCGGCGCTCGCCGGTACCACGGTCTTCGCCCGGGTCAGCCCGCAGGACAAGGCCCGCATCGTCCGGGTGCAGCGGCAGGCGGGGGCGGACGTCGCGTTCCTCGGCGACGGCGTCAACGACGCCCTCGCGCTGCACGCCGCCGACGTCGGCATCTCCGTCGACTCGGCGACCGACGTGGCCAAGGACGCCGCTGACGTCCTGTTGCTCGACAAAGACCTGGACGTGCTGGCCGACGGCGTCGTCGAGGGCCGGCGCATCTTCGCCAACACCATCAAGTATGTGCTGATGGCCACGTCCAGCAACTTCGGCAACATGTTCTCCGCGGCCGGGGCCTCCGCGTTCCTGACCTTCCTGCCGATGCTGCCCTCGCAGATCCTGCTCAACAACCTGGTCTACGACCTGACGCAGATGGCCATCCCCACCGACCGGGTCGACCCCGACCAACTCGCCCGCCCGGCGCACTGGGACCTGCACCAGATCCGCCGGTTCATGCTCACGTTCGGGCCGCTGTCGTCGCTGTTCGACTTCCTCACCTTCGCCATCCTGCTGCAGGTACTGCGCGCCGGCCCGGCCGAGTTCCGCTCCGGCTGGTTCGTCGAGTCGCTGGCCACCCAGATCCTGGTGGTCTTCGTCATCCGTACCCACACCAGCCCGTTCTGGCGCAGCCGCCCGAGCCGGACCCTGCTCGCCACGGCCGCCGGTGGAGTGGCGCTCGCCTGCGTGCTGCCGTACCTGCCGGTCGCGGGTGCGCTCGGGTTCACCGCACTGCCCCCGGCGTACCTGCTCGTGGTCGCCGGGCTCGTCGTCGGGTACCTGGCCCTTGTCGAGGCGGCCAAACGTACCCTGCTGACCGCGCCCGACCTCATGCACCCGATACCGTCCCGCGCCGGAACCGCCCGGCACCGGGTACGGCGCCGGGCCGCCCGCTTCTCGCAGCACTGAGGCCCGGGCCCCGATCGGCCGCCTCAAGCCTTTCCTAAGATTGCGTTAAGTCGTCCGATTCGGCTGGATCGTGCCCGCGCCGCGCTGATAGGACCTTAGCGTGCAACCTGGTGTGCGGTCGGCGTCCGAACGGGCGAACATGCTCTACCCGGACCTTGAGGACACGGGCTCGTGGCTCGCGGCCACCTGGCCGAGGCCGGCCGTCGCGTACGAGGCGGACGTCCCCGCGCCGCCCGACTCGGGCGGCCGGTTGCTGGTGGTCCTCGTCTTCTGGTTCACGCTGGCGGCCAGCCTCGAGCTGTGGTGGCTGGACACGCCCGCGAAGTCGATCAGCGGTACCGGCGACATCCTGACCGAGGGCGGCCGGATCACCGGGATGATCGCCGGCTTCGTTCTGCTGGTCCAGGTGCTGATGATGAGCAGGGTGGGCTGGCTGGAGCGGGTGATCGGCGCCCACGACCTGATGGTGTGGCACCGTGAGCTGGGTGGCTTCCTGCTCCCGCTGGTACTCGCGCACGTCGGGCTCATCATCGGCGGGTACGCGGTCGCTACCCGGGCCTCGTTGCCGGGCGAGACCTGGCACATGGTCACCGGGATGCCCGCGATGATCAGTGCGACCATCGCGACCGCGATCCTCGTGGGGATCGGCGTCCTGGCGGTGCGGACGATCCGCCGCCGGATGCCCTACGAACTCTGGTACCTGCTGCACCTGACCAGCTACCTCGTGCTGCTGCTCAGCTACGGTCACCAGTTCGCCGACGGGCAGGAGCTGGCGAACGGGGGCTTCGGTCGGTGGTACTGGGCCGGCCTGTACCTGTTCGTGGTCGCCTGTCTGGTCTGGGGCCGGCTGGTCAACCCGTTCAGGCTGAACCTGCGGCACCGGCTGCGCGTCGTCGACGTGGTACCCGAGGGCCGGGACATGGTCTCGATCTACGTCGGCGGGCGGCGCCTGGACGACCTGGAGGTCCGCGCCGGGCACTACTTCCGCTGGCGGTTCCTGACCGCCCGCTGCTGGTGGCAGGCGCACCCGTTCTCCCTGTCCGCCGCGCCCAACGGCCGCTGGCTGCGGCTGACCGTGAAGATCGTCGGCGGCCACACCGCGGACCTGGCCCGGCTGCGGCCGGGGGTACGGGTGCTCGCCGAGGGCCCGTCCGGCGTCTTCACCACGGAGCGTCGGCTGCGGCCCAAGGCGCTGCTGATCGCGGGCGGGTCGGGGATCGCGCCGATCCGCGCGCTGCTGGAGGAGCTGCCACCGGGCTCGGCCGTCATCTACCGGGCCAGCAACGCGTCCGACCTGGTGTTCCGCGAGGAGTTGGACTGGCTGGCCCAGCGGCGCGGTACCCGGGTCGAGTACGTGCTCGGCGGCCGGGACGACCCTGGGCCACGTTATGTGTTCAGCCCGGGCGGCCTGCGCGAGCTGGTGCCGGACGTACGCCGCCGGGACGTCTTCCTGTGCGGGCCGGAGGGCCTGGTCTCCAGCGCGCGCGTGATCCTGCGCCAGTTGCGGGTACCGCGCCGGCAGATCCACGTCGACCCGTTCGAGTTCTAGAACAAGGGAGCCTGAGTGCGCCGCGCCGCCGCAGCCGTCATCGGTACCGTCGCCGGTACCAGCCTGCTCATCGTCACCAAGCTCGGTGCCCATTCGCCGGACACGGGGCTCGCCGGGAACGACACGTCGGCGATCGCCGGGGCGGGTGGCCCGTCGGCGGTACCGGCCGGCGACGACAACGGGCACGATGGCGGCGGGCCGGCTGCCCCATCGAGCGGCCCGGGCCCGGCCCAGCCCAGCAGCGCGGCGAGCCGCCCGGCCGGGACGCCCGCCGGCACGGCGGGCCCCCGGGCCACTCCGTCGCCGACCGCCGCCGGTACCGGGCTGCGCAACGGATCCGTTATCGGTACCGGCGTGCAGGAGCGGTACGGGACCATCACGGTCACCATCACGGTCGCCGGCGGCCGGGTCACCGACGCGAGCGCCACGTGCGGCGGCTGCACCAGCGAGTCGCAGTCGATCAGTACGAACGCCTTCAGCCGGCTGCGGCAGGAGGCGCTGCAGGCGCAGAGCGCGAACATCGCGACGGTCTCCGGCGCCACCTACACCAGCGGGGCGTACAAGACCTCGCTGCAGGCGGCCCTGAACGCCGCACATGCCTGAGGACCGGGGGCTGCTGCGCGTCGAGCAGATCATGGGCACCGCCATCAGCGTGCACATCACCGACCCGCTGCCCGGGACGGTACGTGACGCGCTGGCGGAGGAGGCGTTCGAGTGGTTCCGGCTGGTGGACCGGCGGTTCAGCACGTACTTGCCGGACAGCGAGGTCTGCCGGATGGACCGGGGCGAACTGCGGGCCGGGGACGGGTCGCAGTCGCTGCGGTACGTGCTGGACGCCTGCGCGCGGCTGTGGCGGGAGACCGATGGGTACTTCGACGCGCAGGCGACCGGGCGGTTCGACCCGTCCGGCTTCGTGAAGGGCTGGTCCGTGCAGGTCGCCTCGGACCGGCTGGCCGCGGCCGGCGCGGTGAACCACTGTGTCAACGCGGGTGGGGACGTGCGGGTGCGCGGCGAGCACGGGCCGGACCGCCCCTGGCGGATCGGGGTCCGGCACCCGTTCGAGTCCCAACGGGTGTGCGCCGTGCTGGCCGGTACCGACCTGGCCGTGGCGACGTCGGGTACCTATGAACGCGGGTTTCACGTGGTCGATCCGTACACGGGGCGGCCGGCGCAGGCGCTGGCCTCGGTGACCGTGGTGGGTACCGACCTGGGCGAGGCGGACGCGTACGCGACGGCGGCGGTGGCCATGGGCGAGGCGGGCCTGCGGTGGCTGGACGCGCTCGAGGGGTACGAGTCGCTGGTGGTCACCGCGGACGGCCGGCTGTTCCGCTCGGCCGGCCTGCCCGCCGCAGACCCCGGCGGCGACCTGGACGAGACGCTCGATTAGGCCGTCACTCGTCGGCGGGCGCGAGCCGCGGCACGCCGTTGACGCAGCGCACCCCGAGTGCGGTCTCCTGGCCGGTCGAGGACATCAGGAACGTCACGCCCGCCTGGGCGGCCGGGCCGCGGCGCACATCCTCGACCCGGTATCCGGGTGCCGGACTCCACGAGACGAGATAGGCCAGCTGACCGATGCACTCGGCGGTCACCACCCCGGCCGGGTTCGTGAACTGGCGCGGCGGTCCGGGCGTGGGGCTTGCCGTCGCCGGGCCGCCGGACGCAGCGGGCGGTGTCGGGCTCTGCGGGTGGGCACCGGCCAGGTCCGATGGCGACAGCGTCGCGGTACCGCCCGGGGACGGCGAGACCTGGTCGGCGGTGGCCGCATTGGCGAGCCCGCCGTCCAGCGCGGGCATCGGGGCCGGAGGTTGGACATTGCCGCCCACCCCGCCGATCACGGTCAGGGCGAGCATGCTCACCACCACCGAGGTGACCGCGCCGACCGTCCACGCGGCCGCCCCGGTGGACACCCGCCGCAGCGCCGAACTCACCGGACCACCCTCGCACGGCCTGTGATAAGCCACCGTTAAATGAGCGATAGGAGTTCTACCGGCGGCGGGGCGGGCCGTACCGTTTCCCCCGTGGCTCTGCTGTTGTTGATCGAGGACGATCCGGAGATCCGCCGGGCGCTGATCCACGCGCTCGGCGAGCGGGGCCACACCGTACGGACCGCCTCGACCGGCATGACCGGCCTGCACGACGTGATCGCCGCAGGTCCCGACCTGGTCATCCTCGATCTGGGCCTGCCGGACATGGACGGCCTGACCGTGCTGCGGATGCTGCGCTCGGTCAGCCGGGTACCGGTGATCGTAGCCACCGCCCGGGACGACGAGCCGTCCATCGTCCAGGTACTGGAGCTGGGCGCCGACGACCACGTGGGCAAGCCGTTCGGCGCGGCCCAGCTCGACGCCCGGATCCGGGCTGTGCTGCGCC
>CAZYCD010000044.1:0-24761 GCA_964645345.1 uncultured Micromonosporaceae bacterium | reverse complement strand
TCTCGCACAGCCCGTACTGGAAGGACTCGGCGATCTTCGTGGTCGAGGACGACAGTCAGGCCGGGCTGGACCACGTCGACGGCCACCGCGCCCCGATCCAGGTCATCAGCCCCTGGGCGCAGCACGGCGTGGTGGACAACACCTACTACAGCCAGATCACGATGATCCGCACCATCGAGCAGATCCTCGGTGTCCACCCGATGAACCAGATGGACAGCGCGGCCACGCCGATGGCCGCCGCGTTCACCGCCAAGCCCGACTACACGCCCTTCAACGCGGTACCGAACCAGACCTCGTTGACTCTCGGCTACGCAACCCAGCCGAGCTGCGGTTGGGACAACGTCCCGGCAAAGGCCGGGGCTGCTCAGCCCGCCACCGCGGTTCCGGCCGCCGCTGCCCAGGTTGCGGCGCAATGGGACCAGTGGAAGTCGCAGCAGCACCTCACCGGACCGGACGCGGTACCGGACTTCGCGCCGCCCGTGCAGATGAACCACTTCGTCTGGTACCAGACGCACGGGTGGACGAAGCCGTACCCAGGCGAGTCCACGATCTACGCACCGGACCAGGTACCGGGCGCCTACATTCAGTCCTCGGACTCCGACGGCTGACGGCACCCCGGATAGCGATGGACGGGCCCTCGGTGGGCGGTACCAGCCCACCAAGGGCCCGATCCGCGGTCAGTGGTCGATGACCCGGTCGACGGGGAGCCGGGGCGTGTGCGCTGCCGCCGGGTGGTCGGGGTCGGCGTGGCCGAGGCGCAGCACGAGGTACGGCTCGCCAGTACCGGCCAGCAGGCGTCGCAGCGTCGCCCGGGTGGCGGCGACCTCCACGGTGGCCGACAGCGGGAGGACGCCGATGCCCAGTTCGGTGGCGGTCAGCCAGGCGGCGGACAGCGCCTCGCCCGCGCGCAGCCAGTCGGCGGGCAGGTCCTGTTCGCCGTAGAGGACGGCGAAGGTTGCCGCGGCGTCGTGCTCGGCGCTGACGGGCAGGGTGCCCGGGTGCCCGAAGTCCCTGCCAGGGACGGTGGTCCGGGTGGGTTCCTCGGGGATGGCGCTGTCGGGTACGCCGGCGCCGCCCGGGCGGGTACCGCCGGTCCAGTAGGCGACTTCGGCCTGCCAGGCTTCCTCGGAGGCCTCGGTGCGCTGCGCGTACGAGACGGCCGCGGCCAGGTCCAGGACCGCGTCCCGGCCGAGCACGTGCAGCCGGGCACCGTGCGCCCGCGCCGCCGCGGCAACCGCCGCGAGGTCGTCGCCGTCGACGGGGGTACGGGTGGTGGGTCGGCGGTCGGTGTGCCGGAGCCGGATGGTCTGCACGTGCCGCATCGCCTCGGGGTTCGCGCCGGCCGGCCCGGTGACCTCGAGCCGGGCGAGGTGGTCGGGGTCCGCCGGGTCGGGTAGCCGGGTGATGTCCGCGTGCCAGCCCTCGGCGGCCAGGGCCGTCGCGGCGTGGTGCAGCGCCGCCCCGCAACTGAGGATGGCCAGCCGCCCGTCGGGGTCGGTGATGCCCAGCAGCCGGCTGCGCTCCAGGTACAGGTCCAGGCCCGCGTTGGCGGTCCGCCAGCGCCAGGGTTGGCTGTTGTGGATCGACGGCGCGAGCGTGGCGAGTTCGGCGGCGGCGCTGGCGACCTCGGCTGTCGTGCCCATGCTGACTCCCTTGACGGCTCGACTGTTCAATGAGTGTGCACGACGGCGACGGGTGCGGGGGCGTTGCCGGCCAAGGACTGGCTGACCGAGCCCAGCCGCAGCGTGGCGAAGCCGCCGTGGCCACGGCAGCCGACCACCAGCAGGCCGGCTCCGGCGGCGGCCTCGCGGAGGCTGTCGGCCGGGTTGACGCCGTCCACGAGGCACTGCCGCAGCACCAGGCCCGGGTACTTGTCGGTCCAGCCGGTCACGGCCGCGGTCAGCATCCGGTCGCCCTGCCGCCGCGCGTCCTCGGCATCGTGCGGGTGCCGGGGCAGTGCGTGGACCGCGATCAGCGGTACACCGCGGGCGTCGGCCTCCTCGGCGGCGAACCCCAGCGCCGCGGCCGCCGGCGGGGAGCCGTCGATACCGACGACGACCGGCCCGGTACCGGGAACGCGGTCGTTCTCGTGCACGATGAGTACCGGCGCGTGGGCGTGTGCCGCGACCTGACCGCTGACGGAGCCGCCGAGCAGCCGGGTCAGTACCCGGTGCCCGCGTGACCCGACGATCACCAGGCTCGCGGTCGCGGACTCGTCGACCAGCAGCCCGGCCGGCCCCTGCACGATGGCGGCCCGCGTGACGGTCAGCCGGCGGTACCGGTCGGTCAGCGCGGTCGCGGTGTCGTCGAGCAGCCCGCGCGCCTGCGCCAGCTCGGTACCGCTGAGCCGCGCCGCGGAGAACGTCGGCCCGTATGCGACGGGGGGCACCACGCCGTGGACCAGCCGCAGCGGCAGGCCGCGCCGGTTGGCCTCCCACGCGCCGAGCTCCACCGCGGCGTAGCTGTCCGGGGAGCCGTCGACGCCGACGACGACCGGGGTATCGGTGGGTGTCATGGGTCCCTCCCTCGTCGGCCTCCAGGGTCGACGGCGCCGCCGGTACGCGTCAGGGCCTCGGTTACCGGTGGACCGGGACCTTCGGCCCGGGTACCGGTCCGATCCGTACCCGCAGCGGCGTCCCGCCGGCGGTCGGGCCGCCGGCTGTGGCGGCGCGTGGGGTGGCGATGACCACCAGGGGTGCCGGCCAGCGACCGCGGTCCGCGCTCAACCGGGCCGCCACCCGACCGGGGACCGAACCCGTGTCCAGCCCGGTGCCGCGGTCGCTGCCCAGCACGAGCAGGTCCGCCTCGCGCGCCACCCGGCACAGGGCGGCCACCGGCTCGGCCGGCACCACCTCGGTACCAACCACCGGTGGCCGTACCCCGGAGGGGAGCGCGGCCCGGGCCCGGGCGAGGGCGGCCTGCTGCGCGGAGAAGGCGCGCATCATCGGGGACAGGCGTTCGTCGCTGGTGACCGGGGCCGGCGGTACCCGGGGCGGGCACGCGGTGACCAGCAGGACCATGACGTCCCGCCCGGCCGCCTCCCGTACCGCCCAGCCGACGGCCTCCTCGCTGGCCGCCGAGCCGTCGTACCCGACCGCGATGTGTCGCAGCTTCATGACGGTCACCTCCCGTCTGCCACGCTCGTCGCCCGCGGACGCCCGGGACAGGGCAGGAGGTCCCGGGCGGTCGGGTCACTCGGTCCTGCCGCCGCCGCCCGCCGCAACCCAGGCTGGGTGGTGAGTGAGGAGGAGGTACCAAAGATGAACAGATGGCGCGTTGCCGACGTGATGACCGGGAAGGTCGTCAGCGTTCGGCCGGATACCGGGTACCAGCGGGTGGCCGACCTGCTGGTGCAGCACGCGATCAGTGCGATGCCGGTGGTGGACGAGGAGGGCACGGTGCTCGGCGTGGTGTCAGAGGCCGACCTGCTGCCGAAGCTGAACTACCCGGACCGGGTACCGGTGCATCCTCTGGTGTCGCGCCGGCGCCGCGCGGCCAACCGTCGGGCGCTCGGGGACACCGCGGGCGAGCTGATGACCAGCCCGGCCGTGACGATCGCCTCGACCGCGACGCTCGCCCAGGCCGCCCGGCGGCTGGAGGCGGCCAGGGTCCGCCGGCTGCCCGTGGTCGACGACGCCGGCCGGCTGGTGGGCATCGTGTCCCGGCGTGACCTGGTCCGCCTCTACGCCCGGCCGGACCCCGAGATCTGGGCGGACATCCTCGAGCAGGTCATCGAGCCCATGTGGCTGGAACCGTCCACTGTGGAGGTGCGGGTGTCCGCGGGCGTGGTGACGCTGGCCGGTCAGGTCGACCGGGTGTCGACCCGGGAGATCGTGGTCCGGATGACGCACGCCGTACCGGGCGTCGTCGACGTGGTCGACAAGCTCGGCGCGGCGGTCGACGACTCGGCCGCGGCGCGGTCGGTGTGGAGCTACGGGCATCCGTTCAGCGCGGACCCCCACTACATGGCGAGGAGTCCACGATGACCGTCATGGCGCCGAGCACCGCGACGCGTCCCGCGGTGACCGACGAGGTCCGGTACGAGCACGAGGCCGTCGATCGCGTCCTCAACGCGCTGCAGGCGGAGTTCGCCGGTCGGGTACCCGCCGGCACGGTCGCGGACACCGTCGCCGTCGTGCACGAGCGGTTCCGGGACGCCCGCGTCCGGGAGTTCGTACCGCTGATGGTCGAGCGGCGCGCGCACGCGAAGCTGGCCGCGATCGCCCGGTAGGCGGTCCGGGGCAGGTTTGCCGATCCGCATGCTGGGCATCGCAGGCCGAGGCTGGCGACCCGCGCACGGAGGTCGCCACGAGGGGCTTGAGCTGATGGACGCCTGTGATCTGTGCGGGTCGGCGGTCTCCTCCGAATGGCTGCTGGAGTTCCGGGACGGCGACGGGACCGCCGTCGGAACCCGGGAGGCGCTGCTTGCCCTGGGCAACGGGTACGTGGCCACCCGGGGCAGCGCGCCGGAGGCCCCGCCCGGCACGGCCGCGTACCCGGGAACCTATGTCGCCGGCGTCTACAACCGGCTGACCTCGCGGGTCGACGACCACAGCCGGGACGACGAGAGCCTGGTCAACCTGCCCAACTGGCTTCCCCTGACGCTCCGGCCGGACGGTGGCCGGTGGCTGTCCGCGCAGACGGCGACAGTCCTGCATGAGCACTGGGCGCTGGACCTCCGCCAAGGCGTGCTGCTCCGGGAGATCGCGCTGGTGGATGCCGCGGGGCGCCGTACCCGGCTGCGCCAGCGGCGCTTCGTCTCGATGGCCTCGCCTCACGTCGTGGCGCTGGAAACGACCATGACGGCGGAGAACTGGTCGGGCCGCGTCGACGTCCGCTCGGCGCTGGATGCCCGGGTCGGCAACGAGAACTGCGCCGCCTTCCGCGGCCTGGCCGGCAGGCACCTGACGGCCGTCGCGACCGGCGCTGGCGACCCGGAGACGGTGTGGCTGACGGCCGAGACCACCGGCTCCAGGCTGCGGGTGGCGCAGGCGGCGCGTACCCGGGTCGGTACCGGAGCCCGGGAGCCACAACCGCCGCGCACCCCGCTCCGCGAACCGGAGGCGGTCGGTCAGGAACTGCGGCTGCACCTGCGGCAGGGCGACGACATCGTGGTGGAGAAGGTCGTGACGATCTTCACCTCCAGGGACCGGGCCGTCTACGAACCGCTGGAGGCGGCGCTGCGCGAACTGGCGGAGGTGACCACGTTCGAGGACCTCCTCGCCGCGCACACCGCGGCCTGGGAACAGTTGTGGCGGCGCTTCCGCCTCGGCCTGCCCGAGGGGTGCGAGGCCGCCGTGGCGGCCAACACCGACCTGTTCCACGTGCTGCAGACGCTGTCCCCGCACACGGCCGACCTCGACGTCGGGGTACCGGCCCGGGGCCTGCACGGGGAGGGCTACCACGGGCACGTCTTCTGGGACGAGCTGTTCGTCTTCCCGTTCCTCAACCTCCGGCTGCCCGGGCTCACCAGGGCCCTGCTGCAGTACCGCCACCGGCGGCTGCCGGAGGCCCGTCGCCGGGCCGCCGCGCTCGGTGCGACCGGTGCGTCGTTCCCATGGCAGAGCGGCAGCAACGGTCGGGAGGAGAGCCCTGCCGAGTCGCTGAACCCGCGTACCGGGCGGTGGATGGCCGACAACTCGAGCCGTCAGTACCACATCAACCTCGCCGTCGCCCACAACGTCTGGCGGTACTGGCAGACCACCGCCGACATCGCCTTCCTCGCCGAGTACGGCGCCGAAATGATCATCGAGACGGCCCGCTTCTGGGCCAGCCTCGCCACCTACGATCCATCCGCCGACCGCTACGACATCCGAGGCGTGATGGGCCCCGACGAGTTCCACGACGGGTACCCGGACCGCCCGGGCGGGGGAGTCGACAACAACGCCTACGTCAACGTGATGACCGCCTGGGCGCTGGCCCGGGCCGGGGATGTGCACCAGATCCTCAGCCACCACGATGACGACCGACTCTGGCACAGCCTCCGGCTGACCGGCGACGAACTGCGCCACTGGGAGCACATCGCCTGCCGGCTGAGGCTGTGCTTTCTGCCCGGCGGCGTGATCGAGCAGTTCGAGGGGTACCGGGAACTCGCCGAGCTCGACTGGGAGGGTTACCGCAGCCGGTACGGGGACCTGCAACAGCTCGGCCACATCCTGAACGCCGAGGACGACACCACCAACCGGTACCAGGTCTCCAAGCAGGCCGACGTGCTGATGCTGCTGTACCTGTTCACCGCCGAGGAGCTGACCGGACTGGTACGCAGGCTCGGGTACGAGTTCGACCCGGCCGGCATCCCGGCCACGGTGAACTACTACCTGTCCCGTACCTGCCACGGCTCCACCCTCAGCCGGGTCGCCCACGCCTGGGTGCTGGCCCGCACCGACCGGCGCGGGTCCTGGCAGATGCTGTGCAAGGCGCTGCGCGGCGACCTGGACGACATCGAACCGGGCAGCACCCGCGAGGGCATACACCTCGGTGCGGCCGGCGGGGCGTTGGACATCCTGCAGCGCTGCTACACCGGGCTCGACACCCGCGACGACATGCTCTGGTTCGACCCGCAACTGCCCGACGAACTGCCCAGCCTGGACTTCGACATCCGGTACCGCGACCAGTGGATAACCGTCCACATTGAACACTCGCGGCTGGTCCTGCGGGCACTGCCGTGCGCCGCCGCGCCCACCACGGTCGCCGTCGGGGGGTCGTTCCATCAGTTGGCTCCGGGCGCCGCCCTCGACCTGCCGCTGGCGTCCCGAACGGTGCCGGCGGAACGCGATGAGTGAACGCCCCGGCCGGCGGCCACCGGACCGCGCCGCCTCGGCGGCTCCCCGGGATCTGGGCCACCGGTGGCGGATGTGGTCGGAGTGGGGGCCTGCTGGCCGGGGTCGTGGTGGTCGTGCTCGCCGGCGGCGGGGCGTGGCTCGCCGGCCTTCGCGGGGTGGCCGACGTGTTGTGGATCGTGGGCACCTGCGCCGGGCTGGTACCGGGTGTGGCATGGGTGGTCCGCTCCAAGCGGCACGGTCGCCGACCGCAACATCGCGGCCGCCGGGCAGGCGGTGGCGCACGGCGCTGGCGACCCTACCCCCGTTCGATGGTCTGCTGCGCAGGCCGCCGCGGTACCGGCGGCCGGTCGCCGTCGGGCTCGGCGCGACCGAGGCGCAGCACCAGGTACGGTTCGCCGAGGCCGGACAGCAGCCGGCGCAGCACGATCCGGGTCGCCGCCACCTCGATCGTGGCCGACATGGGCATCACGGAGACACCTAGTTCGGTCGCGGTCAACCAACCCGCCGACAGGGCCTCCCCGGCGCGCAGCCAGTCCACGGTCTCGCTCTGCTCGCCGTAAAGGATCAGGAACGTGGCCCCCCGGTCGTGCTCCGCGCTGACCGGCAGGGTACCGGCGTGCCCGAAGTCGCGGCTGGCGACGGTCGTCTCGGTCGGCCGCTCGGGAATGGCGGTGTCCGGGACACCGGCGCCGGTCGGCCGGGTACCGCCGCTCCAGTAGGCCATTTCGGACTGCCACGCGGGTTCGAGAGACTGGGCCTGCTGCGCCTGCGAGGTGGCCGCCCCGAGCTCGATGACACCGTCGCGGGGCAGCACGTGCAGCCGCGCCCCCTGGCCCTCCACGGCCGCGGCGATGCCGCGCAGCTGCGCCTCGTCGACGGGGGTACCGGTGACCGGCCGGCGGTCGGTGTGGCGGACCTCCATGGCCTGCGCGGCGCGGACCGCCTCGTCGGTCACGGAAAGCTGTCCGGTGGCCGTGATCCGGGCGACGTGGCTGGGCTCGGCGGCGCTGGGCAGCCGGGTCACGTCGGTGCCCCAGCCGTGCGCCGCGAGCCAGGTCCGCGCGTGGTGCAGCGCGGCTCCGCAGCTTAGTGTCGTGAGGCGGTCGTCCGGGTCGGTGGCGCGCAACTGCATGTTGTGCTCGCGGTAGAGGTTGAGCGTGTCCGCCCGGACCACCCACCGCCACGGTTGGCTGTTGTGGATGGACGGGGCGTGCCCGGCCGCGGTGGCGGCCGCGACGAGCGTATCGGTGTCGATGTGCACGGCGGGCACCTCCTGACGCGCTGGTCCGCACATTCCCGGCGCCGGTCCGGGCAAACGCCGGCCCCGGTGCGGGCCGGGACGGCGGTCCAGCGGAGTGGGGCTCGCGGGCGCGCGCCGATGGTCCCGCCGGCCCGGGTCCTGCGGCCCTGCCCTGGACTTCGGGGATGCGCTGTGCTGAAGGCGGAGGACACCTCAGGCCGTTGGGGGTCGTCATGGTGGTCCAGCTGATGAGTCTCGGCCCGCTCGTGGACGCGCTGCTCGCCCGCGGGTACCGGGTCGTCGGTCCGGTGCGGCGCGACGAAGCGATCGTACTGGCCGAACTGGACTCGGCGGACGCGCTGCCCCACGGCTGGGGCGTGGACGCGGAGCCCGGACGGTACCGGTTGCGGGAGCGCGGCGACCGTTGCGTCGCCTGGTGCCCGGCCAGCATCGACATCCGGGAAGAAATGGCCGCGCTGGCGGCCGAGCGTGAGGAGTCATGATGGACACCGCATACGATCTGCTGGCCGCGCAGCCGTTCCTGGCCGGCCTGACGCCGTCCCAGTTGGACAAGCTGTCCTTCTGGACGAGGAAGTCGTACTTCCACGCCGGCGCGCGGCTGTTCGAGGAGGGTGGCCGGGCCGACCGGTTCTGGATCCTCCGCGAGGGCCACGTCACCCTCGACACCCATCTACCCGGCCGCTCCGACGTCATCGTCGAGACCCTCGGCCCGGGCGCCGTGCTGGGCTGGTCGTGGCTGTTCGCGCCGTACCGCTGGCATTTCGGGGCCAGCGCCGTGGAGACCACGCTCGCCCTCGAACTGGACGGCCCGGGCCTGCGGTCCGTGTGCCAACACGACAAGGAACTGGGCTACGAACTGGTGAGCCGGTTCATGGCACTGGTGGTGGACCGGTTGCAGGCCACCCGGCTGCGGCTGCTCGACCTGTACGGCGCGCCGTCATGACCATGATCCCGCTGCGGTACCGGGTGGAGAGCCGGCAGGAGGACACCGAAGACACTTGCAGCCTGGTCCTGGCCCCGGTCGACCGGGCGATCCCGGTACCGGGGCCGGGGCAGTTCACGATGGTCTACGCCTTCGGCGTCGGCGAGGTACCGGTCTCGGTGTCCGACCGGTCCGGCGCGGCCGGTATCGTGCACACCCTGCGTGCGGTCGGCGCCGTCACCCGCGCGCTGCACGCGGCCCGCCCCGGGGATGTGCTGGGGGTGCGCGGGCCGTACGGGGTCGGCTAGTTCCTGCCCGCACCGGTCGGCGCGGACCTCGTCGTGATGGCCGGCGGGATCGGTCTGGCCCCGCTGCGTCCGGTGATCCGGCACGCCGTCGAGCACCGCGACCGGTACGGCCCGGTCGCCGTGCTGATCGGCGCCCGCACACCGGGCGACCTGCTCTACCCCGACGAGTACGGCGAGTGGCGCGCGGCCGGCGTCGACGTGCGGGTGAGCGTGGACCGGGCCGGCGGCGGCTGGACCGGCCGGGTCGGCTTGGTGACCACGCTGCTCGACGGGCTGGCCGTCGAGCCGGGCCGCGCGGCCGCGTTGGTCTGCGGGCCCCGAGGTGATGATGCGGTTCGCCGCGGGGGGAACTGGTCGAGCTTGGGGTCCCGGCGGCGGCGGTGCAGGTGTCGCTGGAGCGCCACATGCGCTGCGGTACCGCGCTGTGCGGGCACTGCCAGCTCGGTCCGCTGCTGGTCTGCCGGGACGGTCCGGTGGTCGGCTACCACTGCGTGCTCGTCGCCGGCGGTACCCCGTGCCTCGGGCCATTGACCCGGGCCGGCTGCGGCGCGATCTGCCCGGCCTACGGGCGGGGCTGCTACGGCTGCTTCGGGCCGGCCTCGGTGGCGAACCTACCCGCGCTGGTCGCCCGCCTGCGCCCGATGGGCATGACCGAGCCGGAGCTGACCCGGGTGTTCCGGACGTTCACCGCGGCCGCACAGGCCTTCGCGGGGGCCGTCGCAGTGGCAGGCGCCGGCCCGGCATCCGCCGCGCCCAAGGCTGCGGTGCCCACAGTGGACGGTGGGGCATGACGCACCGCAGCGACTGGTCGTTGAGCGTCGCCGGCCTGGCGCGGGTCGAGGGCGAGGGCGGCCATGCACATCCGCGTCGACGACGGGCAGCTGACCGACGTCCGCCTGGAGATCTACGAGCCGCCGCGGTTCTTCGAGGCGCTGCTGCGCGGGCGCAGGTATACCGAGGCGCCGGACATCACCGCCCGGATCTGCGGGATCTGCCCGGTGGCCTACCAGTGAGACGGTCCGGGCCCGGTCGCCGGCTGGTCAGTCCGCGACGGACACGACCTGCCGGGCGGACAGCCGCGGGGTGGGCAGGGGAGCGCGGTGCGCGTCGGCCTCGGTCAGTCGCAGCACCAGATAGGGGTACCCGGGGCAGGGCAAAATGCCGTGGAGCGACAGCCGGGCGGCGGGTACCTCGACGGCGGCCGACACCGGCATCACCGATACCCCGGCATCGGTGGCGGTCAGCCAGGCGTGCGACAGGGCGCGCCCGGCGTTGAGCCAGTCGACGGGTTCGTCGACCTCGCCGTAGAGGATGGCGTAGGTGGCGTCCCGGTCGTGCCCGTCAGCGACCGGGAGGGTACCCGGGTGCCCGAAGTCGCGCTGCGCCACCGTCGTGGGTGGCCGCCGGTCGGGGATGTTGGCGTCGGGTACGCCCGCGCCGCTGGAGCGGGTACCGCCGGCCCAGCGGGCGATCTCGGCCCGCCAGCGGGGATCGGCTGCCTGGTCGTCCTGCGCTCGGGCGACGCTGGCCGCCAGGGTGACGACCTGGTCGGAACGCAGCGGGTGCAGGAAGCAGCCCTCAGACTGCACGGCGAGGATGATGCTCAGCAACGCGTTGTCGTCGACCGGTTCCGGGCGCCCCGGACGCCGGTCGGTGCACCGCAGCCCGATGGCGTGGTAGAGCCGCATGGCGTCGGCGGTCACGGGTACCGGCCCGGCCAGGCACAGCCGGGCAAGGTGGTCGGGCTCGACCGGGTCGGGGAAGGGCAGCACGATGCTCTGGTAGCCCTGCGCGGCCAGGGCCGCCTGGGCGTGGTGCAGCGCCGCACCACAGCTGAGCGTCAGCAGCCGCCCATCCGGGTCGCTGGCGGCGAGCTGGCGCCGGCGCTCGGCCCAGAGGTCCACGCCCAGCGCCCTCATCCGCCACTGCCACGGCTGGGTGTTGTGGACCGACGGTGCGAATCCAGCGATGGTGACCGCCGTCGTCAATGCGGCGGCCGGCTGCTGGAGGTCGGGGAGGACGGTGATGCTCGACATTGCTGGTTCCTTCCGTCGGTGCTCAGAACTGCGTGGCAGGTACCAGAACGTCGGCGAGCGGCCGGCGGGGTGAGGCGCAGGCCGGGCGCCCGTACCCGAGGCGCAGGATCAGTTGCGGGTACCGGTGGCGGGCCGGATCGGTGAGCAGCCGGCGGATCTCGGGTACCTCCAACGCCTGGGTCATCGGAGTGGTTGCCACGCCGCGGACGGTGGCGGTGAGCAGTACCCTCTCCATGGCCTGGCCGGCCCGGACCCAGTCGCGCGGTCCGTCGCCGGCCGTGCGCAGGACGACCACCATCGGGTGCGCCTCGAACGTGGCCTCCCGGCGGTGCAGGTCCGGTTGGGTGAGCCCGAAGTCGCGCAGTGGTACGGACTCGTGGCGGTCCCTGGGGCCGAACGCCTGTGCCGGTACTCCGTCCGGGCGGCCGTACGGCGGCAGAGTCCACGCGGCGAGTTCGTCGCGGTACCCGCTCTCGGCCCGCTGCCAGTCCTCGGCGGTGGCGGCCAGCCCCAGGATGGCATCGCGGCCGATCGGGTCCGTCATCGCGAGCGTGGCCCCCTCGACGGCTGCGGCCGCCACCAGTTCGTCGATGACCGGTCCCGGAACCGATGCGGCGGTGAACGGGCGGCGGTTGGTGTGCCGGCGGGGGATGGCGGCCAGCAGCGCGCGGACGGTCGGGTCGGGCACGGTGACCGGCCCCAGCGTGACCCGGGCGACCAGGTCGGGCGAGCGCCGGTCCGGGAAGACGTGCAGGACCGGCAGGCGGCCGTGGCCCAGGACGGCCACGCGGAGGTTGAGAACGGCCGCGCCGACGCTGATCAGCAGCTCGCGCCCGCCCGGATCGATGACGGGCAGCTGCCGGGACCGGTCGACCAGCACGTCGATCGCGCCGCGGTGCACGCGGAAGCGCCACGGCTGGCTGTTGTGCACCGACGGTGCGCAGACGGCCGCCTCGAGGCAGGCCCGGGTCACCCGGCCGATCCGGTCGGGCGTGGCCGCCCGAACGCCGTCTACTGTGGACTGTCCACTGTGCTGCATGGCCACTCCGCCTCGCCCCCTCGCGCGGTCGGGTCGGTGCGCCGCCGCAGCGGCGCACCGACTGATTCAGAGAATTCCGGCCGGCATGCCGGTCGACTCCGGCGCCGCGGCGGGCGTGTCGGTCGCCGGTACGGGCACGATGACGACCGGGCAGACGCCGCCGCGCACGCACGCCTCGGCGACCGAGCCGAGGACGGCGTGGTACAGCCGGCCGTGGCCATGGCTGCCCAGGACCAGCAGGTCGGCGCCCCGGGCGGTGTCGAGCAGCACCTCGGTGGCGGCGCCGAAGACCACCCGGGTGGTGACGGCGACCCGGGGGTCGTCGGCCAGGGCCGCGACGACCTGAGTTCCGAGCATCTGTTCGGCCAGTTCGTGCTGCCGCTCCCGGTAGGTGAGGCTGGAGCCGTCGATGCCGTCGAAGGTGAAGGCCGTGACGGCGTGGACCGTTCCGCCGCGGCGGGCGGCCTCGTGCACCGCCCAGCGCAGGGCCCGCTCGCCGCCCTCGGAGCCGTCGACCCCGACGACGATGCGGTAGTTGTTCTTCATGACGCCCCTCCTTCAGGACACGGTGGTGTGGGCGTGTACGACGGCGACGGGAGCGGGTGCGTGCCGGACCAGTCCGTCGCCGACGGAGCCGAGCAGCAGGCCGGCGAAGCCGCCCCGGCCGCGCGGCCCGACGACGAGGAGGCCGGCGCCGCCGCTCTCGTCGAGGATGGTGTGCACCGGGACGAGGCTGTGGATGGCCCGGTACCGGACTGGCACGTCCGGGTACTTGTCCTGCCAGCCGGCCAGCGCCTCGGCGAGCGTGGCGTCGGCGAGGTGCTGCTCGCGGCGCGGGTCGTCGTCGCCGGCGTCGTGCGGCATGATGCCCCAGGCGTAAATGGCGATCAGGCCGGTACCGCGGGCGGCTGCCTCCTCGAACGCGAACTCGACGGCGGCCGCGGAGCCGGTCGAACCGTCCACGCCGACCACCACCGGCCCGGAGCCCGGGATCTCGCGCGTGCCGCGCACCGCGGGCGGGCGCACGACGATGACCGGAGCCTTCGCGTGGGCGGCGACCTGCGCGCTGACCGACCCGATCAGCAGGCTGGCGAACCCGCCGAGCCCGCGCGAGCCCAGCACGACAAGCTGCGCGGCGGCCGACTCGTCCACCAGGACACTGGCCGGCACGCCCCGCACGACCTCGGTCTGGACGGTCAGGTCCGGGTACCTTCGGGAGACCCGCGCGGACTCCGTGGTCAGCATGTCCTTCAGGTCGCTTAACTGGCGGTCCAGGTCGTAGCCCACCGCGACCATGCCGTAGACGTGCACCGGCTGGAAGCCGTACACGAGGCGCAGGGTCGCGTGCCGGCGGTCGGCCTCCCACGCGGCGAGATCGATGGCCATCCTGGCGTCGGCGGAACCGTCCACACCGACGACAACGGGTGCCACAGTGGTGTTGGTCATCGTTGACCTCCTTCGTCACCTTCAGGCTCTGACCTGCGAATCAGGAGCGTCAGGGTCAAGCCGACCGTGCGGGCGGGACCTTCGGCCCGTCCTTCGCCGCCGATTCGGGTCCCTCGGGCCAGGGCCGGGTGGCCCTTCCGGTACGCCATCGCCGGGGCGAGGCTGAGGTCAGCGGTGAGGAGGTTGCCATGAGCGGCGGTTGCCGGCAGGGCGTCAACGAACGCAGGGTCGTCGTGGGGGTTCAGACCAGCCTGGCCGGCCTTCAGGCGCTGCGCCGCGCGGTGGAGGAGGCGCGCCAGCGTGACGCAACCGTGTACCTGGTGCGGGTCCTCAACTCCGCCGGCCGGTACCCGGGCGGGGCGATGTGGCCCGTTGAGCCCCTGGTATGGGCCACCGAGGACGCCCATGAGGCTCTGGCCATGGCGTTGGGCGCCATTCCCCGCGACGTCCGGCTGCGCATCGTGGCCCTGGAGGGTGCGGTCGCAGGTGCGCTGGTGCGCTTCGCCGACCGCGAGGACGACCTGCTGGTCGTCGGGGACGGGCAACGCCGCGGCCTGTGCCGGCTGTGGTCCGGCCGGGTCGCCCGGTACTGTGTGGGCCGGTCGACCTGCCCGGTGCTCGTGGTACCGCCGCCGGCACTGTCCCGAGTGGACGTCCGGGTACTGACCAGGGAGCTCCGCCGGCTTGTCCACGCGGCCTGACCACGGAACCGGCCGTGGCGGGCGTCACACCGGCGCCCGCTTGAATCCGGTACCCGGCTACAGGCTTACCGTCGAGGTATGACGACGGAAACCGGACGGGTCGGGGATGCGGTACCGGCCCGGGCTGACTTCGACACGGCCGCTGTACCGGTCGCGTGCACGCTCGACGCCGGCCGCGACGTGGCCGAGCGGCTCGACCAGTGGCGGGCGGTGCTCGGGCAGGCCACCGGCCGGGAGGCGGTCGACGGCGGGATCGCGGTGACGTTCGGCCACGACATCGCCCGCACCGCCGAGCTGGCCCGGCTGCTCGCCGCCGAGTACGCCTGTTGCTCGTTCGCCAGCTACCACCTGACGATCGACGGCCGCGGGGTACGGATGGAGGTACGTGCCCCGGCGGAGGCAGGGGACGCCTTCGTCGCCCTGTTCGCGGGCGCGGGCTGAACGTGGGCCGCGGCAACGGCCTGCGTACCGGGGAGGTCGCCGACCTGGCCGGGGTGAACGTGCAGACCCTGCGGTACTACGAGCGGCGGGGCCTGATCGCCGAGCCCCAGCGCAGTATCGGCGGTCACCGTGCCTACCCGCCCGACACCGTCGCATTGATCGGTGTCATCAAGGCGGCGCAGCGCCTCGGCTTCACCCTCGACGAGATCGTCGACCTGCTCGAAGCCGGCCGCGGCGGCCATCGTACCGGCGACCTCAGGCGGCGCGCCGCCGACAAGCTCGCCGAGATCGACCGGAGGATGGCCGACCTGGCAGCGGTCCGCGACACGCTCGCCCGGGTGGTCGCGGCCGAGTGCGACAGCCTCACCGACTGCACCTGCCCCGACTGCCCGCTTCCGTCGACCGGCCCGCGGGCCGGTTGACTGGAGGCGGTCGGCGGCGCCCGATTGCCCGGGACAGGCCCCTCGTGCATCATCGACCCCCGGGATGCGGACTGTTCTGGCTGTGTCGATCTGCCTGTGGCGCGTGCCGGCGGCCCGGTGCAGGCGCACGGTGCCACCGGTCCACTATGGACGGACCTGGACGAGGCGATCCGGGCGCGCTGAGCGCGGCGCCGCTACCGGTCGGAGTGCCGGTGCAGGACCGCGACGCTGCAGTGGGCGTGGTGGACCAGTGTCCGGCTGGTGGAGCCCAGCAGCAGCCCGGTGAAGCCGCCCCGGCCACGGCAGCCGACCACCACCAGCCCGGCGCCGCGGGCGGCGTCGACCAGCGTCTGCGCGGGGTTGAGGCTGAGTACGGGCCGGGACTCCACTGCGACCCCCGGGTACTGGTCCGACCATCCGGCGAGTTGCTCGGCGACCAGGCGCCGCGCCTCCCGCTCGGCCTCGGCCGGGTCGTAGTGCCAGGTGGAGGTCGGGCCGAGGTTGCCGGTGGGCAGCGCCTGCCAGGCGTAGATCGCGGTGAGCGCGGCGCCGGCCGCGCTCGCCGCGTCGAACGCGAACTCCAGCGCCACGCCGCTCTCCGCCGAGCCGTCGATGCCGACGACGACCGGCGCACCAGGTCCGGGCCGGGCATCCGAGCGGACGACGAGCACCGGGCTGTGCGCGTGCGCGGCCACCTGGGTACTGACGGAGCCGGCGAGCAGCCCGGTGAAGCCGCCCAGCCCCCGGCTGCCCACCACCAGGAGGCTCGCGCCGTGCGACTCCTCGATGAGTACCCCGGCTGAGCCGCCGACGATGAACGCCGGCTGCACCGGTACCTCGGGGTGGGCGCGGCACACGTCCTCGGCGATCTGGCTGAGCATGGCGCGGGCGTGGCGCATCGGGGTCTCGACGTCGACGGGAAGGCTGGGGTAGCCGAGTCCGGCCGGGAAGGCTGTCTGCACGTGCCCGTGTACCAGGCGCAGGCTTAGCTGCCGGCGTTCCGCCTCGCGCGCGGCCCACTCGGCCGCGGCCAGACTCGGCGGCGAGCCGTCCACGCCCGCGACGACCGGTCTGCCGGTACCGGCGTGCATGCCCATGGTCGGTCCCTCCGTTCAGACGCCCGCGGTGTGCACGAGGCGGCCCACGGCGTAGGTGACCAGCATCCCGAGGGCGCCACCGATCACCACGCGGGCGACGGCTGCGCGCCGGCTGGTTCCACCCAGCCGGGCGGAGACCTCACCGGTGACGGCGAGAGCGGCGAGCACCGCGACGAAGGTGACCGGTACCCGCCACCCCGCGGGCGGAACCAGGATGGCGACCAGCGGGAGCACCGCGCCCACGGTGAAGGCGGTGGCCGAGGCGAACGCGGCGTGCCAGGGACTGGTCAGTTCGGACGGGTCGATGCCCAACTCGACGTCGACGTGGGCGGCGAACGCGTCGTGCCGGCTCAGCTCCTCGGCCACGGTACGGGCGGTCTGCTCGGACAGCCCCTTGGCCTGGTACAGGGCGGTCAGCTCGGCGAGCTCCTGCTCCGGGTACTCGGCCAGTTCGCCACGCTCCTTGTCCAGCAACGCCTTTTCGGAGTCGCGTTGGCTGCTGACCGACACGTACTCGCCCAGCGCCATGGAGATGGCTCCGGCGAACAGCCCGGCCACCCCGGCGGTGAGGATCGGTCCGCGCGCCGCGCTGGCTCCGGCGACCCCGGTCACTATGCCGGCGATGGAGACGATGCCGTCGTTGGCGCCGAGTACCCCGGCGCGCAGCCAGTTCAGCCGCGAGGCGAACCCGCCGTAGTGCGGCTCGCCCGGATGCGGCCTGATGTCTCCGGAACCGGCAGCCTTGGCCATGCCCGACCCTAACCCGCGGGCAGGCGTGCCGGAGCCGTTGCCGCTACCCGGCCCGATAGCCGTCGGCGGCGCTAAGAATGCGCTGAGACCGCTGGTTGATGCTCGGCCCGGACGTCCCGATCGTGGCGATGGAGCGTCGGGGCCCGCGCGGGGCAAGGAGTGGCCGGGTGGATACCGTCTTCGGGTTGCCGCTGCACCCTCTGGTGGTGCACGGGACGGTGGTGATGGTCCCGGCGGCGGCCGTGGCCGTTATCGTCGCCGGACTGTGGCGGCGGGTCCGGCTCAGGCTCGTCTGGCCGGCGTTCGTCGCCTCCGTGGTGGCCACCGGCCTGGTGGGGCTGGCGGCGCTGAGCGGCAGGCCGCTGACCCGTAGCGTGCGACCCGGCCATCTGGTCGCCGAGCACGCGCAGCTGGCGAAGTTGTTGGTGCTGTGGGTGGTCGCGATGACCGGCGCCAGCTTCGTCCTGGCCTACGTCACCTGGCGGCGGGCCGGCACACCCGTGCCCGCCCGGGTACCGGCACGGCTGCGCGCCGCCGCCGGGCCGGCCTTGGCTGCTCGGCTGGCCGCGGTCCGGTGGGTCCTGCCGGTACTCGTCGGACTCAGCGTGCTGACCGGCGCCGGGACGCTGGTACAGGTGGTGCTCGTGGGGCACAGCGGCGCCCGGGCGACCTGGTCCACGGGTACGCCTGTGCAGGCGGCAGGCCGGCCTGTCATCGTCGACAGATGAGCGAGGGGCCGGCGTACCTGCTGGTGGTCGAGGACGACAGGGAACTTCGAGGACTGCTCGCCCGGCTGCTGGCTGACGAGGGGTACCACGTGGACACCGCGCCGGACGGGCAGGCCGGCCTGCACGCCGCGCTGACCAGGCGCTACAGCGCGATGATCATCGACCGTGGCCTGCCCGGCATCGACGGACTGGACCTGATCGCGCGGCTGCGGCGCCAGGGCGTGACCGTGCCAGTACTGGTGCTGACCGCGTACGGGTCGGTGGCCGACAGGGTGGCCGGGCTCGACGCTGGCGCCGACGACTATCTGGTCAAGCCGTTCGAGATCGACGAGCTGCTGGCCAGGGTACGGGCGCTGCTGCGCCGCCACCTGTCGTCGGCCGAGCAGATCCAGCTCGGCGCCGGCCTCCTGGACCTGACCATCAGGGCCGTTCGCCTACCCGACGGCCGGGAGGTGGACCTGTCGGACCGGGAGATGGTCCTGCTGGAGGTGCTGGCCCGCCGCCCGGGCCGCATTTTCACCCGGGACGAGCTGCGGGAGTGGGTGTTCCCTGCCGCGGAGGCGGACTCCGTTGTGGACACCTACGTCCACTACCTGCGCCGCAAGCTGGGCAACGATGTCGTGCGCACGGTGCGCGGCGTCGGGTACCGGGCCGGCCAGCTGTGATCCCGGAGGTACCGGGATCGGAGCAGCGGCTGATTAGCCGCGCCTGGCGTTCGGTCGCGCTGCAGACGGCCGCGGTGTTCGCGATCGCCATCATCGGGCTCGACGTGCTCGCCATCGGCGTGGTGCTCTACAGCTCGCGCAGCGAGACCCGGGGCGCCGTCAGCCAGGCCATCAACGATCCGGACGTGCTCAGCGCGCCGCCGGCCGGGGCCCGGGTCTATCTGCTCCACAATGGACAGTTGTCGGCCAGTTCGGGAGCCGGACCCGACCCGGTCGACCCGGTCGCCATCTCGTCGGTCGCCGCGGGCGGTGGCGTGGAGGTGAGGCAGGTACGCCACGACGGCCGGGAGTACCTGGTCCGCACCCAGCACCGCGGCCGGGACGTCATCCAGGTGGCCCTCGACCTGACCGCCGAGGAGCACGACCTGCACCGGCTCTACTTCTCCCTCGCGGCCGCCGGTGTCGCGGGCCTGGGCCTGGCGGGCGTCGTCGGCGCCGTGATCGCGCGGCGGGCGATCGCCCCCCTGGGACAGGCACTCGCCCGGCAGCGACGGTTCGTCGCCGACGCCAGCCACGAGCTGCGCACCCCGCTGACGCAACTGCACCTGCGGGCGCAACTGCTGGAGCGGGAAGTCCTCGGCGGCGCCGAGCCGCGCCACCTCGCCGACGACGCCGCCAATCTGGCCCGCGGCACCAGGCAGCTCGGCGAGCTGGTCGAGGAGCTGCTGCTCGCCGCGCAACTGCAGGCCCAGCCGGCGGGCTTCGGCCCGGTCGACCTGGCCGCGCTCGCCGCCGAAGCGGTGGAGGCCGAGCGGATCCGGGCCGGCGAGCGCGCGGTCACCATCGAGGTACAGGTGGGCCCGGGCGGGCACGTGGTCCGCGGGGTACCGTCGGCGATCCGCCGGGTCCTCGGCTCCCTGCTGGACAACGCGCTGGCACATACGCGGTCGCGGATCTGGGTCGAGGTGGCGGGTGACCCCGGTACCCGGCAGGTGTCCGCGACCGTCCGCGACGACGGCGCCGGCCTCGACCCGGCGCAGGCCGACCGCCTGTTCGAGCGGTTCGCGCGCGGCGACCACGGCGACAGCCGCCGGTTCGGGCTGGGCCTGGCCCTGGTGATGGAGGTGGTGACGGCGCACGGAGGCACGGTCACCGTCACCGGCGACCCGGGCCAGGGCGCGGCGTTCACCATGACGCTGCCCGCCTGGCAGCCACCCTCCGATGGCGGCGCCGACTGACCGCGCCCGCTCTCAGAAACGGCTGAAAAACGCGCAGCACACTCGGTCGCGTATACGCGACGAGGAGCGGGGGAAAGGTCTGGCCATGTCCGGCAAACGCATGCCCGCGACGGCGAAGAAGGCGACCCGGCCGCCGAACCCGCCGCAGCCCGCACCCGCCACCGCATGGCAGCGGCTGCTCCGCGACCCCCGCCTGCAGCAGCCGGCCTGGGTGATCCTGCCGCTGCGCGCGTTCCTCGCCGTCACCTTCCTGTACGCCGGGCTGTCCAAGCTGTTCGACCGCAACTACCTCGACGCGTCCTCGCCGCTCGGGGTGCGCGCGCAGATGCAGCACGCTGCGGTCGGTTCGCCCATCAGCGGGCTGGTCACCTTCAGCGCGCACCACGCCACGGTGGTCGGGCTGCTGATCGCCTTCGGGGAGGTGGCCGCCGGTCTGGGGGCGCTGCTCGGCCTGTTCACCCGCGCGGCGGCCGCGATCGGGATGCTTCTGGCGCTGTCGTTCTTCCTGACCGTCAGCTGGCGCACCAGTCCGTACTACTTCGGCTCCGACATCGTGTTCCTCTTCGCGTGGACGCCGCTGCTGATCGCCGGTGACGGCGGCCTCCTCTCGTTGCGCACCGTGGTCCGGCGGCGGGTGCGCGAACAGTTGCGGCTGCCGGCGCTACCGGCCGCCCGCGAGTCGGCCGGACTGACTGCCCGGGTCGAGCGCCGTACGACGCTGGTGAGCGGCGCCATCGCCGGCGGGATCGGCCTGCTGGTGGCGATCGGCGGCGGGGCCCTGGCCCTGGGACGCCGCCGTTCCGGCCCGACCGCCGGGGCGCCGGTCTCGGGTACCGGCGTCCAGCCGAGCCCCGCAACCGGGACCCCGCAGGCGGCCGGACATGCGATCGCCAAGGTCTCCGACGTCGCCGTCGGCAGCGCGAAGAGCTTCACCACGGCCAGCGGCGAACCGGCCTGGCTGCTGCACCCGACGTCGTCGAACTTCGCCGCCTTCAGCGCGGTGTGTACCCACCAGGGCTGCCCCGTGCAGTGGGCCGGCAACGGCTTCCAGTGCCCGTGCCACGGCGCCACGTACGACTCGCGGGGAAACGTTACCGGCGGTCCGGCGCCCGCGCCGCTGGCCTCGATCCCGGTGAACGTCGTCGACGGAGAGGTACGCACGGCCTCCTGATCCCGGCCCTGCCCGGCCGCATGAATCAGGCGGGCCCGGAGATGACTGCCGGATGGCAGAGGACGCCGCGGCGGCCGATCCGCTCGCGCCGATCCGCAGCCGGCGGTACCTCGGCCTGCTGCTGTTCGCCGCCGCCCTCGGGGTACCGTTCGCCGCCGCGGCCTACTGGTTCCTGCAACTATTCAGCGCCCTGCAGGAGGGCGTCTACTCCGACCTCCCGCGTTGGCTCGGGTTCGGGCGCGAACCCGACTGGTGGCCGGTACCCGCGCTGGTGCTGTCCGGACTCCTCGTCGGGCTGACCGTCCGGTACCTGCCGGGGCGCGGCGGCGACTCCCCGCTCGACGGCATCAAGGTCGGCCAGGTGATCCACCCGCTCGCCCTGCCCGGCACCGTGCTCGCCGCGTTCGCCGGTCTCAGCCTCGGTGCCGTCATCGGCCCGGAGGCACCGCTGGTCGCGATGGGCGGCGGGCTGGCGTACCTGGCGGTCTGGCTCGCCAGGCGCGACATCCCCCGACGCTCCGCCGCCGTGATCGCCGCCACGGGCAGCTTCGCGGCGATCAGTAACCCGCTGGGTTCGCCGCTGACTGGTGCCTTCCTGCTCCTGGAGGCGTCCGGGCTCGGCGGACCGACCGCCAGCGTGGGCTGGTACCGGGGCTGCTGGGCGCCGGTACCGAAGCGCTCATCTTCGTCGGGCTGAACTCGTTGACGGGGTACGGGCGCATTCGCTGGCGATAGCGAATCTCCCGCCTGTACACCTGCCGACTGCGCCGCTGTGCTGGTTGATCCGGCGGCGCCCGGCCCAACTTCTGCGGCCGTTGCCGTTTGGTGAGCAAACGTGTGTGTTTGCTTGCTTTTCCATTAGGCGGCGGCCGCGAAGGCCCTTGCCGGCAGCGCGGCGCTGAGCGGCTTCCGGGGCGGCCCTACGTTTCCCAGTCATGTTCGTGGGGCGGCCGGCGGGTTGGCCATGTCGCATCTTCCGGGCCTGGTCGCCGCCGCGCGCATGGGCATCGCGGCCATGACGCCGGCATCCTGCGGCTCCCGATGACCGCGACCCTGCTGACCACGCTGGTCCTCGACGGTAACGGGCTGACGGTTCTCCCGTTGGTGATCGTGTCCGCCGTGGTGTCGTATGTCCTGACGGTCCGGCTCAACCCGCCGGCAGTCCGCAGGAGCGGCCGAGCAGGATCGGCGATCCGGCCGGCAACGGCCCGCGAGCGGCCTAGAGTCAGGATGATATGAGGGCAATTCTGTGGATAATCCTGGCCGTCATCTGGGTGGCGCTTGCGTTCTGGCCCGCCCGGGTGGCGTACCGCAAGGGGCACAGCTTCATCGGGTTCTTCATCCTGAGTCTGTTCTTCTGGCCGCTGTCCCTGCTGCTGGCCTACCTGGTGCGGGACCGCCGCGCCGTGCCCGTCGCACGCTGACGCGGGCACCCGGCCCCCGGGCTGCGCCTTCGCGGGTACGTCGGGTACCGCAGCCGCGACCCGCAACTCGGCAACCGCCCCACCCGCAGGGCTGGGAGCGGGTGGGGTAACGGCCGCCGGTTCAGGCCTCGACCAGGTCGGCGACCACGCAGGCGATGTTGTCCGGCGCGCCCTCGGCGTAGGCGAGTTCCACCAGCCGCCGCACCACGTCCTCGGGCCCGGCGGCCGCCGCGAGCTCGGCCCGCAGGGCGGCACGCGGTACCACCGCGGAGAGGCCGTCGGAGCACAGCAGGTACCGGTCGCCGGCCAGCCCGGTACGCAGCGCCAGGTCGGCCTCGACGGGGGTACTCCCGGTCCCGAGGGCGCGTACCAGCAGCGCCCGCTGGGGATGCGCGGCGGCCTGGTCGCGGTCGAGCCGGCCCTGGTCGACCAGCGACTGCACATAGGTGTGGTCCTGGGTCAGCTGGGACAGTTCGCCCCCGCGCAGCAGGTACGCCCTGGTGTCCCCGATGTGTACCAGGGCCAGCTGGGACCCGGACCGCAACAGCGCGGTGAGCGTGCTGAACGGCCGGTCCTCCTCCGTCGCGGCCTCGCGCAACTGGCGGTCGGCCTCGCCGGCCGCGGCGGCCAGCATGGTGAGCAGTTCGGCGGCGGGCGCGTCGACAAGCTCCAGCGGCTTGAGCGCCTCGATCGCGGCCGCGCTCGCGGCCGCGCCGCGTGGGCTGCTGCGGGGTCCGTCGGCGACGGCGAGCAGCCGGTCGCTGGCGTACGCGGCGTCCTCGTTGGTGTCGCGCGCGGCCCCGCTGTCGCGGCGGGCGGCGTACCGCAGGGCAAGGGTGGGCTTGGTGTCGGACATGGCGTCGGCCTCTCCCGATAGGTCTTCGACGAGGAGAGTGGCGAGGCGGCCGCGTTCCGCCGTGTCGGCGGTGACCTGCCGCCAGTAGCTGCCGACCGCCTCGGCCGCGGCGGCCGGCTCGAGGCCGCACACCGTGCGGATCCCGGCCAGGGGCATGCCGATGCGGCGCAGCCGGGCGATCAGCCGGGCCCGGTCGAGCTGACCCGGGTCGTAGAGCCGGTACCCGGACTCCGGGTCGATCGCCGCCGGGGGCAGCAGCCCGAGTTCGTCGTACAGGCGCAACGCCTTCGGGGTCAGCCGCGCCGCCCGGGCGAACGCCCCGATGGTCAGCAGCCCCATGTCGCCATCCTCCTCGTACCGGCCGCACCGGCCGGCGGTGACAACGCTGCGGCTTGACCAAGGGTGAAGGTCAAGGGCACCGGTGGATGGCGATGGCGCGCACCACGGGTCCAGGCGTTACGTCACGGGCTGCTGCCGGTACCGGCCGGGTCGGTGCTGGGGGCCGACCCGGCCGGTACCGTCGGAGCCGCGCTGGCGGCCTACCGATCAGGGTGAGGTCGGGGTGGCGGTCGGCTGGTTGCCGGGTGCCTGGGTCTGGGCCTTGTCCGGGTGCTTGGACGGGTCCCTCCCAGGACGCTTGGACGACTGGTTGTCGGGCGTCGTGGGCTGGTTGCCGGGCGTCTCGGAGGGCCTGCCCTGGTCCTTGTCCGGTGTGGGAGTGGCGAGCAGGTCGGTGCAGTACGGCTGGACCTGGTCGCGGCCACCGGCGGCCGCGATGAGCGCACCGAAGGCCGGGTTGTCGGCGGCCTTGCCGGGGTTGTCCGCAATGCTGGCGAGCCAGGCATGGCACAGCCCGACGAGGGCGGGCGACGGCGACGAGCGCGGGTGCGCCCGGTCGGTGCCGGGCGGGGTACCGGTCGGGTGTACCGAGGGTGTGCGGGAGGCCGGACCGACGTACGGGAGGTTGGGCAGCGCCCCGGTACCGGCGGCGAGCGCGACCCCGCCGATCGTGAGGGCTCCGGCCAGTGCGGCGATCTTCACGGTCACCAGCTTCGCGAGCGACGACTTCACGGTGCGCCGCCGTACGGGTGCGACCCGGGCGCCGCGGAATGCGGTGACCGCCCGGTCCTCGCCGGTCAACTCGTCTGGCCGCCCGGGCAGGGTCGCGGCCCGGACCAGGCGTACCAGGGGTTCCGGCCCGACCGGTCGACCCGCCGCGGCACTGTCCAGTAGCCGCTCGGCGGTCCGCCGGTCCATCCGGTCGCGTCGGTGTGTGCTCATCTCATCCCATCAGCGGTCGGGCCGCCGGCAGCGTTACCGCGCACGGCCACGCTCCCGCATCGTCGGCCCGGTCTCCTGGGTCGGGCCGCCGGCTTGCTGGATGAAAGCCGGGTCGGCGCGCTGCCCGTCCGGGCGCGGGGTGGCCGGGCGGGGCGCCGCCGGCTCAGCGGCCGCGGTCGGCCCACCGGCCGGC
>CAZYCD010000043.1:0-24966 GCA_964645345.1 uncultured Micromonosporaceae bacterium | reverse complement strand
GACGCGTACCGCGAACAGATCGCGGTCGTCCGCGAGGCCGGCGCCGGCGTGGTGGTCATGGCCTCCCGGGCACTGGCCCGGGTGGCCGACAGTGCCGAGGACTACCTGCGGGTCTACCGGCGGGTGCTCGACGAGGTGGACCGGCCGGTGATCCTGCACTGGCTCGGCGAGATGTTCGATCCGGCACTGGCCGGCTACTGGGGAGCGCGCGACGTGCCGAGCGCCACGTCGACCTTCGTCGAGCTCGTGCGGTCGCACACCGACAAGGTCGCCGGGGTCAAGGTCAGCCTGCTCGACGCCGGCCACGAGATAGCGCTGCGGCGGACGCTGCCGGCCGGCGTGCGGCTGTACACCGGCGATGACTTCAACTACCCCGAACTGATCGTCGGAGACGACACGCATCATTCCGACGCCCTGCTGGGCATCTTCGCGGCGATCTACCCCGCGGCGTCCGCGGCGGTACAAGCACTCCAGGCCGACCAGCCGGAGCAGGCGCGGGGGATTTTGGACTCGACACGGGAGCTGAGCCGGAAGATCTTCGCCGCACCCACCCGGTACTACAAGACCGGCATCGCCTTCGTGTCCTGGCTCAACGGCCATCAGGACAACTTCACGCTGCTCGACGGACTGCACGGTGCGCGGCCGCTTTCGCACCTCGTCGAAGTCTTCCGCCTCACCGACCGCGCGGGGCTGCTCGTCGATCCCGAACTGGCCGCCCGGCGCATGCGCGACCTGCTCGCGGTCCACGGATGGTCGCGATGACCGGTCACCTCACCGCCGGCCCCGGTGACCCGCGTCTGTCCCGGCTTTCGCTCAACACCGCGACCACCAAGCGCTGGACTCTCAAGGAGGCCGTCGAAGGTGCCGCGCGTGCGGGCCTTCCCGCGGTCGGGCTGTGGCGCGACCGGGTGGCCGAGGCCGGTCCGGCCGCCGCGGCGCGCCTCGTCCGGGACGCGGGGCTGCGCGTGTCGTCCCTGTGCCGGGGCGGCTTCCTGACCGCCACCGGGGCGGAGGGGCGACGCGCGGCCGTCGACGACAACCGGGCAGCCATCGACGAGGCGGCCACGCTCGGTACGACTGAGTTGGTCATGGTGGTCGGCGGGCTACCGGAAGGCAGTCGTAACCTCGTCAGCGCGCGCGAGCGCGTCTCCGACCTCCTGGCCGAACTCGTCCCCTACGCCGCGCAGCGACAGGTACGCCTGGCGCTGGAGCCGTTACACCCCATGTACTGCGCCGACCGCGCCGTCATTTCCACCCTGCGGTACGCCCTGGACCTCGCCGCTCCGTACGAGCCGCAGGCCGTCGGCGTTGTGGTAGATACGTTCCATGTGTGGTGGGATCCCGACCTGGCCGCCCAGATCGCCAGGGCCGGCGCGGAGGGCAGGTTAGCCTGCTACCAGGTGTGCGACTGGCTCCTGCCGATCGCCTCGGACGCCCTGCTGTCGCGGGGCATGATGGGTGACGGCTACATCGACTTCACCACGATCGGTCGATGGGTGAGCGATGCCGGGTACACCGGCGACGTGGAGGTGGAGATTTTCAACGAGGAGATTTGGGCGCGCGACGGCGACGAGGTGGTGGCTTGTATGGTCGATCGGTACGTCGACCTGGTGTTGCCGAGCCTGCTGCCGGACCGAGCGGGAAGGCGGGCTCCATGCCCGGAGTGACTCTCACCGATGTGGCCATCCGGGCTGGCGTCTCCCAGCCGACGGCCTCCCGCGTGCTCAACGGCTCCAGCCGAAGGCCGTCGCCGGCCGTTGTGGAGGCGGTACGCCGCGCCGCCGAGGAACTCGGCTACATCTCCAATGCGCAGGCTCGGGCGCTCGCGCGGTCCCAGACCGGGCTCGTCGGGCTGGTCGTCCACGACATCGCGGACCCGTACTTCTCCACCATCGCCGCCGCGATCCAGGGCGAAGCGTCGCAGCGTGACCTGCAGGTGCTGCTGGCCACCACCCTGCGCAACACCGAGCAGGAGATCCGCGCCGTCAACGCATTCATCGGCCACCGCACCGATGCGATCGTGCTCGTGGGCTCGCGGCTCTACACCGACGAGGGACTGCGCGACCAGGAACGGCTGATCCGGTTGCTCGACCGGTACCGGGAGCTGGGCGGCCGGGTCGCGGTCATCGGTCAGCCGCTGCCCGGCACGCACACCATCGCCCCGGAGAACCGAGCGGGCGCCGCGGCGCTGGCCCAGGCCCTCCTGGCGCAGGGGCATACGGAATTCGTCGTCCTGTCCGGACCGCCGAAGATCGGCACGGCGGCCGATCGCGTCGCGGGCTTCCTCAGGGAGCTGCGCCGCGCCGGCATCAAGCCGGTGGCGGTGGTACCCGGAGAATTCACCAGAGACGGCGGGTACGAGGCAGCGCAACAGGTTCTGGCCTCTCTGCGCCCGGCGCGTCGATGGGGCGCCTGCGTGTTCGCGGTCAACGATGTGATGGCGCTGGGCGCCATGGCCGCCTTCCGCGACGCCGGCCTCCGTACCCCGCGCGACGTGCGCGTCGCCGGGTTCGACGACATACCCACGCTGCGCGACCATGACCCGGGTCTCACAACCGTCGGGTTGCCGCTGCACGAGATGGGGAGGCGAGCGATAGAGATGGCGCTCGCCCCGGATACCGGGGAGCAGTCGGTCACCCGCGTCACCGGACGGGTGATAGTGCGGGCGAGCACGAGCCTGACCCGAAGTGCTGCCGGGCACGGTGCCAACGGCTGACCAGTCCACTTGTTGTCAACCGTCACCGCCGGCCCGTCGGGTCGGCCGTCCACTCCGGCAGGCTCAGCGGCCCGCGCTGCACGCCGATCCACTGCCGCTTGGTGAAGCCGGGCATCTGGTTCTCCGCGCCGTGCCGGGCGTGCGCATCGTTGACGTGTACCTCGCCGGCCTGTAGCCGCTCGGCAACCGTCATGCCCCGTATGAGGTCGGTGGTGAAGACCGAGTTCATCAGCATCGGGTACCCGTTGGTCAGCGCAACCGCCTCGTCCTCACTGTCCACAATGGTCACCGGGATCACCGGTCCGAATATCTCCTCGGTGAACGCCGGCATGTCCACGGTCACCTCGGACAGTACGGTCGGCCGGTAGAAGAGCCCGTCGTAGACCGCGCCGGTGAGCACCTTGGCACCCCGCTCGATCGAGGGCCGGACGATCCGCTCGTGCAGCCGGTCGCGCTGCTGGACGCTGATGAGCGGACCCAGGTCGGTCTCTGGTGACATCGGGTTGCCCACCCGCAACGCCTCGACCCGCCGGGTGACCGCGTCGAGGTACCGGTCGGCGACCGACCGCAGCACGATGTGCCGGCTTGAGCTGATGCACGTTTGCCCCTGGAATTCCAGCGAGGCCACCATGGCGCAGGAGGCGGCCAGGTCCACGTCGGCATCGTCGAGTACCAGAAAGGCGTTGTCCCCGCCCAACTCCAGCCGCACCGGCCGCAGGTCGGCGGCAGCCGCCACGGCGATCGCGGTGCCCACCTCGCGCGAGCCGGTAAAGTCCAGCAGGTCCAGGCCCGGGTGCGCGGCCAGCGCGGCACCCGCCTCCGGGCCGTCCCCGGTGACCACGTTGAATACCCCCGGCGGCAGCCCGGCATGGTGGGCGGCCTCGGCCAGGACCTGTCCCCCGATGGCAGGGGTCAGCTCGGCGGGTTTGAGCACGATGGTGTTGCCGAACGCCAGGCCCGGGGCGATCGCGCGCATCGCGAGGTTCATCGGGTAGTTCCATGGCGTGATGATGCCGAGCACGCCGAGCGGTACGGCGCGGGACAGCGACAGCTTGCCGGCCTTGTACGGCGGCAGGATGTCTCCGGCGTTCTCGGTCGCCTGTACCGCCGAGATGTCGAGCTGGCGGATGCTGGTACCGACCTCGTCCTCGGCTTTGGCGCGCACCCCGCCGGTCTCCCGCATGCTCTGCTCGACCAGCGCGTCGTAGTTGGCCCGCAAGTAGTCGGCGACGCGGCGCAGCGCCCCGGCGCGGTCGGGCGCGGACAGCGCCGCCCAACCGGGCTGCGCGGCCCGGGCGGCGGCCACCGCGTCGACGACGTCGGCCTTCCCGCCCTGCGCGTAGAACCCGATCACCGCCCCGGTTGCCTTCTCCCGTACCGAATCGGCGCGCCCCGAGGCGGCCGGCCGGAAGGCTCCGTCGATATACAGCCGGCCATCGCCGAGATGTTCGGTCATGATTAGCGGCTCCGTGGGGAGGCGGTTGGCGTGGGCGTCGGCCCCGCCTTCGTCTGCGACTTAAGATAAGTCCGCTCGCCTTGCCAGTCAACGCTTCGCGTCCCGCTCGTCAGGGCGCCGCACGCCGGGGCGCCGGGGCGCCGCACGCCGGGGCGTCAGGCTCGTCAGCGCGCAGGTCGTCAGCGCGCCGGTACCGTCGGCCGCTCGCCGGTCGCGAGGATCTCCATCACCGGTAGGGTCGCTGCGCCGACCGCGACCGCCTGCGAGCCGAGCTGCCCCAGCTCGATGCGGATGTCGCCGTACATGTAGGGCAGCGCGTGGCGGGCGGCGGCGTCCCGCACGCGGTCCAGCGCCACCGGGCCGATCAGGTCACCGGCCCACCCAGACAGCACCACCCGGTCCGGGTGCAGCAGGTTGACCAGGTTGGCGATGCCGATGCCGAGGTACTCCGCGGCCTCCGCGATGACGTCCGCGGCGGCGCCCGGCTCGGCCGCCCGGCGTACCAGTTCGGCCACCTGCGCCTCGACGTCGGTCTCCTTCAGGGGCCGGCTCCCTCTGCGGGCCGCGTACGCGGCCAGGATCGCCTCGGCGCCCACGTACGCCTCCAGGCACCCGCGCGAGCCGCACCGGCACGGCGCCCCGCCGACGTTCACAACGGTGTGGCCCCACTCGCTGGTATCGCTGGTCGCGCCCTGGCCGCTCGCTGCACCGAGGGTCAGCGCGGCGCCCAGCCCGACGCCCAGCAGGGCGACGATCGCCCGGCCGGCGCCGCGACCGGCGCCGAGCCACATCTCCGCCTGGCCCAGCGTCCGGGCGCAGTTGTCCAGGTAAAGCGGGACCTCGATGCTCGGCTTGAGCATGTCCATCAGATCGACCGCCGACCAGCCGAGTGTCGGCGCGTAGACCGCGCCGCGGGGGTGCCGGGCGGTACCGGGGACCGGGCCGCGCGCGGACGCCCGCACGGCACCGGGCACCCCGACGCCAACCCCGAGCAGGCTACCCGCCTCGACGCCGCCATCGGCGATAACCTTGTCGACCCCGCTCCGCACCCGGCGCACCACCGACGCCGGGGTCAGCCGACGGTCGGTGACCGGGTAGGTGGCGGTCGCCTTGGTGCGCAACGTCCAGTCGAACAGACCGACCTGGATGTGCGTCTCGCCGATGTCAACGCCGATGACGTCGCCGAACTCGGGGCGCAACTCGAGTAGCGCGCGCGGGCGGCCGCCCTCGGAGTCCTCCGAGCCGGCCTCGCGCACCATGCCGTCGCCGATCAGCTCGGAGACGACGTTGCTGACCGTCGCCGAGCTGAGCCCGGAGACTCGTGTCAGCTCGACCCGGCTGGCGCCCTGCTGGTGGTAGAGGTACGAGACCAGCGTGGAACGGTTGTGCCGGCGCAGGTCACGCGTGGTGTGCCGCACCGTGGGAGTCACGGTCCGATTCTGCCAGACGACCGGGTGCGCTCCCACGGTGGCCGGTGCACGCGCCGCGCATTGCGGGATCTGCGCCGGGACTTAGTTAAAGACCTGTACCCGGCCGTCGTAGGCCGCGCGGGCCGCCAGTACGTCGTCCATGTGCGACGTGGCCCAGGTCTGCAAGCCGGCGATCACGCCGAGCAGGCTGCGGCCGAGGCCGGTCAGCTCGTAGTCGACGCGCGGCGGCACGGCCGCCTGTACCGCCCGGCTGACCAGCCCGTCGCGCTCAAGTCCCCGCAGCGTCTGGGTGAGCATCTTCTGGCTCACCCCGCCGATCGTGGCGGACAGCTCGCTGTAGCGCTTCGGGCCGTCGTCCAGCACCGCCACGACGAGCACGCTCCACCGGTCGCCGATGCGGTCGAGCACCTGCCGGCTGGGGCAGTTGGGGTCCAACAGATCCGGCTCCACCTGGTCACTCTCCATTGGGTGCGTACCGAACTTTAAGGTGCCTACTCTCCATTGGGAAGTATGCACGATAGTGTGCCGTTGGACGGCGTGTAGATCCCAGACAGTGAAGGAGTTCCCGGAATGTCCATTGTCGTCACCGGCGCCACCGGCAAGCTCGGCCGTCTCGCGGTCGAGTCGTTGCTCAACCGCGGGGTACCCGCCGGAGAGATCGTCGCCGTCGGCCGCGATGTCGCCAGGATTGACGACCTCGCCGCGCGCGGCGTCGTCGTGCGGCACGCGGACTACGAGGATCCGCAGTCGCTCACGGCGGCCCTGACCGGCGCCGAGAAGCTGCTGCTGATCTCCGCCAGCGAGGTCGGCCGCCGGCTGCACCAGCACCGCAACGTGGTGGAGGCGGCCAAGGCCGCCGGCGTCGGCCTCATCGTGTACACCAGCGCGCCGAACGCCGGTACCGCCGGCTACACGATCGCCCTTGACCACCGGGCGACCGAGGAGCTCATTGCGGCGTCCGGCCTGCCGTACGTGATCCTGCGCAACGGCTGGTACCTGGAGAACTACACCCCGCAGATCCCGACCTACCTCGAGTACGGCATCGCCGGATCGGCCGGGAATGGGCGCATCTCCGCGGCCACCCGGGCGGACCTCGCCGAGGCCGCGGCAGCCGCGCTCACCACCGAGGGCCACGAGGGCCGGGTGTACGAGCTCGGCGGCGAGCCGTTCACCCTGGCCGAGCTGGCCGCCGAGATCTCCCGGCAGTCCGGCCGCGAGGTCGCCTACACCGACCTGCCCGAGCAGGAGTACGCGCGGCTCCTCGCGGACGCCGGGGTACCGGAGGCGTTCGCCGCCGTGCTCGCCGACTCCGACGTGGGCGCCGGCCGCGGCGAGCTCTACGCCGACCGCGCCGACCTGGAGAAGCTCATCGGCCGCCCGGTGACCCCGCTCGCCGACGTCATCCGCGCCGCGCTGCCGCCGGCCGCCGGCTGAGCGCGGGCGCCGGCTGAGCCGGCCCGGCGGGTGGGCCCGCCGGAGCATCGGCCACCCTGTACCTGTGATCAGCGTGGAGACCCGGGACCGCGTCGCCCTCATCCGCATCGACCGGCACGAGCGCCGCAACGCGCTGGACGCCGAACACTGCCGGGACCTCGACCGGGCGGTGCGGGAGGCCGCCGCGACCGGAGCGCGCGCGGTCGTGGTCACCGGCCAGGGCAGCAGCTTCTGCGCGGGAGCCGACCTCGACACCGTCTACGACGACGGGTTCCGGGCCGCGCTCTACGGCATGCTGCGCGGCATCACCTCGGCGCCGGTACCGGTGGTCGCCGCGGTCAACGGGCCGGCCGTCGGCGCGGGTACCCAGATCGCCCTCGCCTGCGACCTGCGGGTGGCCGCCCCGGCCGCGAGCTTCGCCGTACCCACGGCCCGCAACGGCCTGGCGGTGGACCCCTGGACGGTGCGCCGGCTGGCCCTGCTCGCCGGCGGCGGACCGGCCCGTGCCCTGCTGCTGGGCGGCACGATGCTGGACGCGTCCCGGGCGCACGCCCTCGGGCTCGTCGACCGGCTCGGCGACCTCGACGCCGCGCTGGACTGGGCGGCGGAGATCAGCCGTTTCGCGCCGCTGTCGCTGCGGTACTCGAAGATCGCGCTGGAGGCTATGCTGGAGCCGGCGCACTGGGAGTCCATTGTGGACGAAGCATTCGAGGCGTGCTGGCGCAGCGAGGACCGGGCCGAGGGCCACCGCGCCCGGGCGGAGCGCCGCCCGCCCGAGTTCCACGGCCGGTGAGCACCGTCAGGCGTCGACAGCCGTGCCGGCGAGCGGGATACGGCTGACAGCCGCGCCGGCGATCCGGTACGCGAAAACGGGTGCCGGCCCTGTCGAGGGCCGGCACCCGCCGGTGCTTTCAATGTCCCTTGTGGACGGTCAGGACGAGTAGCCCCGGGTGGCCATCCACTGGGTCAGGTTGCTCGTCGAGATCCAGTAGGAGTCCGCGCCGTTCACGTCGGCGGGGTCCGAGATCAGGACGGTACCGCCCTGGTCGTGGTAGCCGACGACCGCGACGTAGTGGCCGCCGTCGAACGTGTGCGTGGCGCCCGTGACGTCAGTCGTGGTACCGGCGATGTTCGCCACCAGCGCACGCCCCTTGTTCAGGGTGTGCATCACGTCCGACTCGACCTGGTCGGCCTGGCGCTGGTTGGTCGTCTGGTCCGGGATCGACGTGGTGTGGTAGGTGTTCGCCCCGAACACGTCGTTGAGCACCCGGGTGGTGTCCACGGCGGACGGCGTGCCGTTGACCGTCGTACCCAGCTTGGCGGCGGCGTCGTCCTGGCTCAGGTCGTGGCCACCGGCGCTCGCCACGATCCGGGTGGCGGCCGGACCGCAGTAGAAGAACGTCGTCTGCGCCTGGTAGTCCACGTTGAGCACCTTGTCGCGCGGCATCTTGGCCTCGTCGGCCTTCGCCGTGGCGAGCGGGTCCTGCTTCGGCTGGTCGGCCTTCTTGGCGTCGCCGGACTTCTTGGCGTCGCCGGACTTCTTGGCGTCGCCGGAGTTCTTGGCGTCGCCCGAGTTCTTGGCGGTGTCGGCCGTCTTCGGCGCGGCCGGCCCGTTAACCGGCCCGGCGGCCAGGATCTTCACCGGCTCACCGGCGGGCGCGACGTGCGCGGCGCTGCCCGAGCCGCTGCGCGAGGCGGCGGCCGGCTGCCCGGCGGCCGGGTGCGACTCGTCGCCGAACGCGAGGGCCGGGCCCGCCACCGCGCCCGCGGTCACCGCGAGGCCGGCGGCCGCCAGCGCGAACTTGTGCGCCGGGGTCTGCTTCACGATCGGCAGCCAGTGCGAGAACAGCTTGTCCGACAGGGCGTTCGCGGGCAGCAGGCTCTTGATGCGCAGGGTCTTCAAGGCAGGAGGCCCTTCCGTTCGGGGGGACGTCATGGTGCTGGGGGATTCAACCGCCGGCACGTGTCCGTCATTCCGGAAGCGCGCGCAATCTGCCTGGAATGTTCGGGTAGATACGGGACGACCGGGTACGCAGTCCCGCAGCGCCGTGGGCGCCGATCCGGACATCCGGCGCACCGGGTACCGGACCGGAGTCAAACCCCGAGGACCGCGTAGGCGCGGACCGGGAAGGTACCCATTCCCGCGATCCGGGGCGGCGCGGCGCTGAACCGGAACCCGTCCGGCGGCAACTGGTCCAGCCCCCGCAGGTGCTCCACGATCGGCACACCCCCGCCGAGAAGAGTGGTGTGCGCCGGCCGGCGGCCGTCCGTGGTGTCGTCGATGTTCACCGAGTCGATGCCGACCAGGGCGGCCCCCTGCTCGACGAGCCAGGCCGCGCCGTCGCCGGTCACGAACGGATGCCCGCCGGCGCCGTACCCGGCACTGCCCCAGTACCGGTCCCAGCCGGTGTGCACGAGGACCGCGCGGCCGGCCACCCGGTACGGCGCGAGCAGGAGGCGGTCGACCGCGCGCACGCCCTCGGGCAGGCGTACCACGAGGGCGTCGAGGTCGACCATCCGGTCCAGCGCCGCCGTGGAGAGGTCCGCGCCGTCCGGGTACCGGTGGAACGGGGTGTCCATGTAGGTGCCCGTGTTGGCCACCATCGAGATGTGCCCGATCTGGAACTCGGTGCCGGGTGCGTACATCTCCCGGGACGCCTCCCTGGTCAGGTGGTCGCCGATCTGCGGCCCGGGCAGCCCCGGGTACGTCACCATGCCGGCCGTGATGACGTGGCTCAACTCGACCAGCCGGCGCCCGGCCGGCCTACCGGTGGTGGCGACCCCGCGCGAACCCTTATGCGGCTCGCGGATGAGGCTCCTGCGGCTGATGGTGACCCGGTCGACCATGAGCAGGCCGAGGTGGCTGACGATGAGCGCGCCCAGCTCGTCGTCGCCGATCGAGTCGCCGGGGATGTCCAGACGGAAGTCCTCCACCCGCAGGGCACCGCCGTTGACGAAGGTCACCTCGGCGTCGAACTGCGCCCGCCACTGTTCAGTCATGGCGCAGAACCTAGTGCGGCTCTGCCGGCAGGCGCCGGCCGGGCCGCGCTCCGCGTGCCACATCAACGATCCCCACCGTCCTCGGCCGGCCGCATACCCGGGCCGGCGGCGGGTAAGGGCGGGCCCGGCGAAGGAATCGGTACCCGCGGGGGGAGAAACGGTGCTGAGCGGTCGGCTCCGGTTCGCGCTCCTGTGCGCGCTCACGGCCCTACCGTCCGCCGCGGAGGCGTCGGTCCTCTACGGCATCGGGTTCCGCCCGTCGCTCGGGCTGTCCGTCCTGGCCACCGCGCCCGCGCCGTACGGTACCCTGCACGACCTGCTGTGGACGATGGTGTACCACAACAGCTGGGCGGGGTTCGTCCTCGAACTGGCGGCGGCCATCGTGTTCCGGGCGCTGCTCGGCGCGGCCGCGGTGTACCTCGCCTGGCCCGAACAGGTCCCCCGCCCGCCGCCCCGCGTGCTACTGGGCCGCAACCTGCTGTTCGCGGCGGTCTGCGCGGCGATCATCTCGCCGTGGGCCGCGCTGGCACTGGCGGCCGTGGCCATCGCGCTGTCCTGGTTCGTGTTCGGCGAACTGTTGCCGCTGCTGCTGTTCGCGGCCTTCCTGCAGCGGGGCGGGGTGTGCCGGGGATGGTGGCGCGGGCTGCCGAGCGTCCGGCTGGTCGCCGTGGGGCTGTTGAACTTCGTGGTCCTCACCGTCACCGGCACCCTGGTGTGGTGGATGCCGGACGGCTTGACGGTACCGACGGCGGCCGCCGCCGGCCTGGTCAACGCGGCGGTGTGGTGGTACCTGGTGCGCACGGCGGTACGCGCGCCGGTACGGCTGCCCCGGCTGCCCACGGTCCCGGTCGTCGCCGGCGTCCTCGTGGCCGGCCTGGTCTTCATCGGCGCCGGTGCGGGCTTCGGCGGCTCGGGATCCGCGAATCACCGCTCGGTGCCCCCGCCGGGGGCCTCCATGGCCGTCGTCGACACCCTGCACCGCGAGGTCCTGTACGTCGCGGGCTACGACTCTGCCTTCGACGGGAACGCTGTGACCCGGACAGCATTCGTGACCGTCTACTCGTACCGGGGCCTCGACGGCAGCGGGGCTCCCCTGCCCTACCAGCCGCAGGACACCCACCAGAGCGTGCAGGCCAGCGCCGCGCTGCTCGCCGCGCAGGTCGACCGGGTACACCAGCGCACCGGCCGGCCGGTCGCGCTGGTCGGGCTGAGCGAGGGGGCGCTGGTCACCCGCAAGTACCTGGAGGCGTTCCCGCACCCGAATGTCGACGCGGCCGCCCTGGTGAGCCCGGTGGTCCGGCCCGGCCAGGTCTACTACCCGCCGCCCGCCGCCTCCAGCGGCTGGGGTCTGGTCACCGGGTGGGAACTGCGCGGCGTGCTCGCCGTCGTCGGGCTGCACCGCCAGACGCCCATCAGCGCGGACGAGCCCTTCATCCGTTCGGTGCTCGCCGACGCGCCGCTGTTCCGCAACCGGATGCTGTGCCCGGTGCCCGGAGTGCGGATGATCGCGTTCCTGCCCAGCGCCGACGCGGCCACCATCCCGCCCGGAAACTACCGCGGCATCCCGGCCAACGACCTGCCGGCCGCGCACGGCGGTCTGGTCGGCTTCCCGAAGGAGCAGGAGCGGCTCGTCGCGTTCCTCAACGGCAGGGACACCGGCCGGCACCAGCGCCCGTACTACTCCCTGGTGCAGGTGGCCTCCGGGGTGTGGCAGGCGCCGGTACTGGCCCTGGCGGTCAACCCGGTCTGGCACGCGGCCGGACAGGCCGACGCCGCGCTGCACGGCGAGGCCTGCCCGGTCGGGACGTGAGCCGCTGACGGCGTGCAGCGCGATGCGCGGCTGCACGACGGCGGTTTGCCTGCGAGGATTGCGGACGCTCCGCGCCGCGGCCGAACGTGCGGTCGCGGACGGTGCACGGCCTGTTCCGGGCGCCACCGCGCGTCCGGCTTCGTCACCCGACCCGCGCACAACCACCACCCCCGACAGGAGGCACCGGTGACCGGCACGTTCACCCGCCGCGCGTCAATCGCCGAGGCGGTGGCCCGCCTCGACCTGGAAACCAAGGTCCGGCTCCTCACCGGCGCCACCGCCTGGCGGCTGCACGGGGCGCCCGAGGTCGGGCTGCGCCCACTCACCATGTCCGACGGCCCGGTGGGCGTACGCGGCACGCGGGAGTCGGCACACGCCACGTCGCTGCTGTTCCCCTCGCCGAGCGCGCTGGCGGCCACCTGGGATCCCGGGGCGGCACGCGGGTTGGGTCGGCTGTTCGCCGCCGAGGCCCGCCGGCAGGGCGTGGACGTGGTACTCGCGCCGCAGCTCAACATTCAACGGGTACCGCACGCCGGCCGGCACTTCGAGTGCTTCTCGGAGGACCCGTTGCTCACCGGCGACATCGCGACCGCCCTGGTGACGGGGGTACAGGAGCACGGCGTTGCCGCGTGCGCGAAACACTACGTGCTCAACGACTCCGAGCGGGACCGGACGAGGTACGTCACCCGGACCGACGAGCGGTCGCTGCGCGAGGTGTACCTGGCGCCGTTCGAGCGGACCGTCCGCGACGCGGGCGTCTGGAGCGTGATGGCGGCCTACAACGGCGCCGAGGCCGGTGGTGACAGCGCCCCGATGACCGCCCACCACGGGCTGCTTTCCGGAGTACTCAAGGGCGAGTGGGGTTTCGACGGCCTCGTGGTCAGTGACTGGGCGGCGACCACCACCACCGTCGAGGCGGCCACGGCCGGGCTGGATCTGGTGATGCCCGGACCGGGCGGTCCGTGGGAGGAGCGGCTGCTGGCCGCGGTACGCGACGGACGGGTACCGGAGCACGCCGTCGACGACAAGGTGGCGCGGATCCTGCTGCTGGCCCGGCGTACCGGCCAGTTCGACGAGCCGCCGGTACCCGTCGATCCGGTACCGGACGGTGAGGCGCGCGAACTGCTCCGGGCGCTGGCCGCACGGTCCACTGTGGTGCTTCGCCGCAACCCGGCCGCCTTCCCCGCCGACCCGGCTGCTGTCCGGTCGGTCGCGGTGATCGGACCCAACGCCGCGTCGCCACTCGTGCTGGGCGGCGGGAGTTCGGCCGTGACGCCCGCACACGTGGTGAGCGTGGTCGAGGGTTTCCGTACCGCCCTGCCCGGCGCCGAGGTGACGCTGGCCCGTGGCGGCGACGCGCGGGTACACCTCGCGGCAATCGACCTGCCGGCCATCGGGCGCGACCCGGCCGGTGGCCCGGGCGCGGTACGGGTGCGCCACCTGAACGCCGACGGGCAGGTGCTGGCCAGCGCCGCACAAACGGACTGGCCGGGCTGGGTCCGGTCGGTCGGCGACGAGGTCGAGACGGTCGAGGTGGAGACGGTGCTGCGCCTGGAGAATCCGGGCGAGTACCGGATCGAACTCGGTACCGTCGGGCGGTTCGCGTTCTGGGTCGACGGCCGGCTGGTCGCGGCGGACAGCAGCCCCGCGGGCGTCGACGTCATCCTCGACTCCAGCATCAACGCGCCGGCCGGTCGGGGCACGATTTTGCACGTCGAACAGGCCCGGGAGGTGACCGTGCGGGCCGAGCTGGGCGTCGTACCGGCCGGGGGCTTCGGTCGCGTCGTGCGCGGCGAACTGCGCCTGCGCCCGCCGGGTCCGGGCGTCGACGAGGAGATCGCCGACGCGGTCGCGCTCGCCGCGCGGTGCGACCTCGCGGTCGTGGTCGTGGGTACCAACAGCGACGTGGAGTCGGAGGGGTGGGACCGCACCGACCTCGCGCTGCCCGGGCGGCAGAACGAACTCGTGGAGCGGGTACTGGGCGTGGCGCCGGACGCGGTGGTCGTGGTCAACGCCGGGGCACCGGTGGTGCTGCCCTGGCTGGAACGGGCCGGGACCGTTCTGTGGACGTGGTTTCCGGGCCAGGAGTGCGGCGACGCGCTTGCGGACGTCGTGTTGGGCGGCCGCGAGCCGGCCGGCCGGCTGCCGTGGACGCTGCCCGCCGACGAGCGGGACGTACCGGTACCCCGGCCGGTACCCGGCGACGACCTCGTCCTGGCGTACCCGGAGAGCATCCACGTCGGGTACCGCGGCTGGCTGCGTACCGGTGCCACCCCGGCGGCACCGTTCGGGCACGGGCTCGGCTGGACGGACTGGCGCTACGAGTCCGTCGACGCCCCCGTGGTCACCGGCGACGGCGACGTCCTCGTCGGCGTGCGCGTCACGAACACCGGTACCCGGGCGGGTACCGAGGTGGTGCAGTGCTACCTGGAGCCGGTCGACGTGGCGGCGGTACCCGAGCGACCCCGGCGGTGGCTGGCCGGTTCGGCCGTCGTCATGGCCGAGCCGGGCGCCACCACCACCGCGGCGGTGACCCTGCGACGGCGCGCCTTCGAGGTGTGGGACACCGCGCGGCACGACTGGACGGTCCCGTCGCACGACCTGATCCTGCGCGTCGGCCGCTCGGTCGAGGACCTCCGGCTGGCCGAACCGCTGCCCGGCAACGGAATCATCGCGGAGCTGACGGGCCCGGCTCGGTGAGTACCCCGCCGGTGACCGTCCGGGCCGCCGCGCCGGTGGTCACCTGAAGCCGGGTCACCGCCCGGCTTCCCGCTTGCGGGCCAGGCGGGCCGCGTGCAGGATCGGCTCCGTGTACCCGTTGGGCTGCGCGGCACCGGTCAGCACCAGGTCCCGGGCCGCCCGGAAGGCGACGCCCGGCCCGTCCGGCCCCACCAGCGGCATGTACCGGGGATCCCCGGCATTCTGCCCGTCCACCACCGTCGCGACGCGGTGCATGCTGTCCAGCACCGCCTCCTCGTCGATGATGCCGTGCAGCAGCCAGTTGGCCAGCAACTGGCTGGAGATGCGCAGCGTCGCCCGGTCCTCCATCAGCGCCACGTCGTGCATGTCCGGTACCTTCGAGCAGCCGATGCCCTGGTCGACCCAGCGCACCACGTACCCGAGGATCGACTGCACGTTGTTGTCCAGCTCGGCCCGGACCTCCTCCGCGGACCACCCGGTACCCTCCGCCAGCGGGATGTCCAGCAGCGCGTCGATGCCGACCGGCTCCCGGCCGACGAGCCGCCGCTGTACCGCGTCCACGTCGACCCGGTGGTAGTGCAGCGCGTGCAGCGTCGCCGCGGTCGGTGACGGTACCCAGGCGGTCGTCGCCCCCGCTAGCGGGTGGGCCGCCTTCTGCTCCAGCATCGCGGCCATCAGGTCGGGCATCGCCCACATGCCCTTGCCGATCTGCGCCCGGCCCCGGAACCCGGCCGCGAGTCCGGTGTCCACATTGGAATCTTCGTACGCCGCCAGGTACCGCGCCCCGCGCAGTTCCGCCTTGCGGACGAAGGGCCCCGCATGCATCGAGGTGTGGATCTCGTCGCCGGTACGGTCCAGGAAGCCGGTGTTGATGAACACCACCCGGTCGCGGGCGGCGTGGACACACGCCCTGAGGTTGACCGTGGTGCGCCGCTCCTCGTCCATGATGCCCAGCTTCACCGTCCGCGCCGGTACGCCCAGCACGGCCTCCACCCGGTCGAACAGCTCGACCGTGAACGCCACCTCGTCGGGGCCGTGCATCTTCGGCTTGACGACGTAGACGGCGCCGGTACGCGAGTTGCGCCGCGCCGTCCGGCCACCCAGGTCGTGCAGCGCGCCGGCCACCGTCACCAGCGCGTCGAGGATGCCCTCGGGCATCGGGGCGCCGTCGGCGTCGAGCACCGCATCGGTGTACAGGTGGTGGCCGACGTGCCGCACGAACAGCAGCGCGCGGCCGGGCAGCGTCACCGTGCCGCCGGACGGGCCGGTCAACACCCGGTCCGGCTCCAGCGCGCGGGTGAAGGTACCACCGTCCTTGGCGACCTCGGCCGCGAGCGTACCGCGCATGAGCCCGAGCCAGTTGCGGTACCCGAGCACCTTGTCGTCCACGTCGACGGCGGCGACAGAGTCCTCCAGGTCCATGATGGTGGTGACCGCCGCCTCCAGCATGATGTCCTTCACGCCCGCGCGATCGCTCGCGCCGACCGGATCGGCGCGGTCGACCTGGATCTCGACGTGCAGCCCGTGATGCACCAGTACCAGGGCCTGAGGCGCCGCGGCGGCCCCCCGGTACCCGACGAAGCCGGCCGGGTCGGCGAGCCGGGCACGGCCGCCTCCGGCCATCGTGACGCAGAGCCCCTCACTGTCCACTGTGTACGACTCAGCGTCAACATGGGACCCGGCGGCCAGCGGCGCGACATGGTCGAGCAACGCCCGACCCCGGGCGATCACCTCGGCACCCCGGACCGGGTTGTACCCCCGGCCCGGCGCCAGCTCACCGACCCGCTCGATCGCGTCGGTACCGTAGAGGGCGTCGTACAGCGAACCCCATCGCGCGTTGGCCGCGTTCGTCGCGAAGCGCGCGTTGAGCAGCGGGACGACGAGCTGCGGACCGGCCTGGTGGGTGACCTCGGTGTCGACGTCGGTGGTACCGATCGCGAAGGCCGGCGGCTCGTCCAGCAGGTACCCGATGTCCCGGAGGAAGCCGCGGTAGGCGACCGGGTCGGGCCGGCCCGGGTTCGCGCGGTGGTAGGCGTCGAGGCGGGCCTGCAACTCGTCGCGCCGGGCCAGCAGCGCGCGGTTGCGCGGCGCGAGGTCCCGGACGATCGCGGAGGTACCGGCCCAGAACGCCTCGTCGGTCACGCCGGTACCCGGGAGCAGTTCGTCGACGACGAAGCGGTGCAGCGGCAGCGCCACGGCCAGCCCGCTCACCGATACCCGGTTCATCATGCGGTCAGATGGTAGCCGGAAAAGCGGAGCGGACCTGCCGTGGGCGGGCACGCGGGCTCGGATAGCTTGGTCGCGAAGGCCGGCTGCCGCCGGGGCAGATGGGAGGGCCGCATGGCGACCGTCGCGGACGAGCAGTCCGGTTCGCCGCGCGCCGTTCCGGCCGGGCACGAGCGGGACCGGCTGACCGTACCGCAGGGTCTCGCGGCCCTGTCCCTGGACGCGATGGCCTCCGTCGCCTACGGGCCGGAGGCCATTGTCGTGGTGCTCGCGGTCGCCGGCAGCCACGGGCTGGGGTTCACGCTGCCGGTCACCATCGCGATCGTCGTGCTGCTGGCCGCCCTCACCTTCTCGTACCGTCAGGTGATCGCCGCCTTCCCCAACGGCGGCGGCGCGTACGCGGTGGCCGGGCGGCACCTCGGCCGCAACGTGAGCCTCGTCGCGGCGGCCTCGCTCATCATCGACTACGTCCTGAACGTCGCGGTCTCCGTCGCGGCCGGGGTCGCCGCGCTCACCTCGGCGTACCCGTCCCTGTACGCGGAGCGCGTGCCGCTGTGCGTGGTGGTCCTCGCCCTACTGACCGGGGCGAACCTGTACGGCGTCGCGGAGTCCGCCCGGGTGCTGATCGCGCCGACCGTGGTGTTCGTGGTGGCAGTGCTGGCGGTGGTGGCGGCCGGGCTGTTCCGGCCGCACCCGGCCGTGCCGCCCACGCACCCCGCACAGGCCGCCGCGACCGTCGGTCTCCTCCTCCTGCTGCGCGCCTTCGCCTCCGGCTGCGCCGCGTTGACCGGGGTCGAGGCCATCGCCAACGCGGTACCGACGTTCCGTACCCCTCGGGTGCGCCGGGCGCAGCGGGCCGAGCTTGTGCTGGGCGGCCTGCTGAGCATCATGCTGCTCGGGTTGTCCGTGCTCATCTCGAAGTTCCACGTGGCGCCCAACGCCACCAAGACGGTGCTGGCCCAGCTGACCGACGCCTCGCTCGGGCACAACATCCTGTTCTACGTCGTCCAGTTCGCCACGGTGGTGCTGCTGGCGCTGGCGGCGAACACCTCCTTCGGCGGCCTGCCGGTGCTGGCCTCCCTGCTGGCCAAGGACAACAACCTGCCGCACCTGTTCGCGCTGCGCGCCGACCGCCAGGTGTACCGGTACGGCGTGCTCGTGCTGGCCGGCGCGGCGCTGGTCCTGCTGGTCGCGGCGGAGGGCAACACCCAGGCGCTGGTGCCGTTCTTCGCCATCGCGGTGTTCGTCGGGTTCACCATCTCGCAGATCGGCATGGTGCGGCACTGGCGGCAGCAGCGGGATTCGGGGTGGCAAGGCCGCGCGCTGGTCAACGGGATCGGGGCGGTGATGACCGCGGCCGCCGGCATCATCGAGTTCGTCGCGAAGTTCGCCGAGGGCGGCTGGGTGGTGTTCGTCGTGGTCGCACTGCTCGCCCTCGGGTTCCACGGCATCAACCGCGCGTACCGGAAGATCGGCGTCGGGTTGCGCCTGGGCGAGACACCCGATCCCCCTCAGGAGCGTCCGGCGCTGGTCATCGTCCCGGTGGGCGCGGTCAACCAGCTCACCCGGGAGGCGATCGGCGCGGCGCTGTCCCTCGGCGACGAGGTACGCGCGGTCACCGTGGTGCACGCCGAGGACGCCGAGCAGGAGGGTCTGCGCCTGCGGGAGGAGTGGGACCGGTGGCACCCGAACGTGCCGCTCACCGTGGTCACCACGCAGACCCGCTCGCTGACCCGGCCCATCGTGGACTACGTGCGGACCGTGGACGCGGAGGACGAGCACGACCGGCTGGTCGTACTGATCCCTGAGATGCACCTGCCCCGCCCCTGGCAGCGGCTGCTGCAGAACCAGCGGGGCTCGGTCCTGGACCGGGCTCTGCGCAGGTACACCGACGCCGTGATCTGCCGCCTCCGGTTCAGAATCGACATCCCTCACTGAGGCGCGGTCATGGACCAGAGTGAGCCGCCTGTCGTCACGTTCAGCCCGTCCGCCGAGCTTCCGGCGCTGAGCGAGCAGGAACTCGCGGTGCTGCGGGAGGTCGGCCGGGACTGGTCCGCCGGGCTGCCGGACGCCGAGGGCCATGCCGCGCCGCTGCCGCTGGACCCCACGCTCACCCCGTACCGGACGCCCGCGCCGGGCCGGTTCAGCCGCATCGCCCAACTGCAGCGGTTCCGGGCCGAAGCGCCCGACCAGCTGGTGGCGGAGAGCCCGGACGGGGGCGAGTCGTCCGCCGGGCGGCTCGCCGCCCGGGTACGGCGGGTGCTGCTGGGGCCGCCGCTGGGTAGCGCCGCCGTGGTACAGGAACGGCTGCGCAAGCTGGTCGCGTTGCCGGTGCTCTCCTCCGACGTGCTGTCCTCGGTCGCGTACGGGCCGGAGGCGATGGTCACCATCCTGGTCCTCGCCGGCAGCGGCGCGCTCGGCCTGAGCCTGCCGATCGCCGGCGCGCTCGTGGTGCTCATGCTCGCAGTCGGCCTGTCGTACCGGCAGACGATCCGCGCGTACCCGCACGGCGCCGGGTCCTACATCGTCGCCAGCGACAACCTCGGCCCGCGCGTCGGGCTGGTGGCCGCGGCCGGCCTGATGATGGACTACATCCTGACCGTGTCGGTGTCCGTGGCCGCCGGCGTGGACGCGGTCACCTCGGCCATCCCCGGGTTCGCCCCGTGGTCGGTGCCGCTCGGGCTGCTCGTGATCGCCGCGCTGCTGGCCGGCAACCTTCGCGGAGTCCGGGCCGCGGGCAACATTTTCGCCGCGCCGACGTACGCGTTCATCGCCGCGATGTTCCTGCTGATCGGGGCCGGCCTGGTGCACGCCGCACGGCACGGCTTCGCCACCGTCCCGCCTCCCCCACGGCCGGCCACCCACGCGCTCGGGATCCTGCTGGTGCTGCGGGCGTTCGCCTCCGGCGCATCCTCCATGACCGGTACCGAGGCGGTGTCCAACGCGGTACCGGTCTTCAAGCCACCCGAGTGGCGCAACGCGCGCACCACGCTCAGCTGGATGATCGGTACCCTCGTCGTGCTGTTCGCCGGCCTGGTCGCGCTCATCCACCTCAACGGGCTGGTACCGCGGTCGAACCAGACGTTGCTGTCACAGCTGGCCCGGCTCACCTTCCACGGCGGCCCGCTGTACGCGTACGTGCAGGCGACCACCGCGCTCGTCCTCCTGCTCGCCGCCAACACCGCCTACCAGGACTTCCCGCGGCTGCTGTTCTTCCTGGCCCGGGACGGGTACGCGCCGCGGGCGTTCGTGCGGATGGGCGACCGCCTGGTATTCAGCAACGGCATCCTCGCGCTGACCGTGGCGGCGGCGCTCATTCTGATCGCGTTCCACGGGCGCACGCAGGCGCTCATCCCGCTCTACGCGGTCGGCGTCTTCCTGGCCTTCACCCTGTCGCAGTCCGGCATGGTCCGGCACTGGCTGCGGGTACGGGGCACGCACTGGCGGCGCAGCATCGCTATCAACGGTGTGGGCGCCGCGCTGTCCGCCGTGGTGCTGGTGACCGCCGCGGTCACCAAGTTCGCCGAGGGCGCCTGGGTGGTGGTCGTCGCGGTACCCGGGATCATCCTCGTCGCGCTGCGCATCAGGCACCACTACGACACCATGCACGCGTTCCTCGCGCCGGACACCTTGATCGGCACGGAGGACAACCAGGAGAACGCGGAGCGGCCGCGCCAGGTCCGGCACCTCGCGGTGGTACCCGTTGCCCGGCTGGACCAGGCCTCGCTGCGCGCCCTGGCGTACGCCACCTCGCTGCGCCAGCCGGTGTTCGCGGTACACGTGAGCCCGGACGACCAGGAGGACGAACGGTTCCGGCGGCAGTGGGAAAGTTGGGGCGACCACGTGCGACTGGAGATCATCGTGTCGCCGCACCGCGCGATCATCGCCAGCCTGGCCCACTACCTTCAGGCGCTGCACGCCCTGCGGCCGGACCTGACGCTGACCGTCGTGCTCCCCGAGGTGGTCGTGAAGCGCTGGTGGCACCGCCCGCTGCACCACCACGACGCGCAGCGCCTGCGCCGCGCGGTGCGCGACCTGCCGGGCATCGTGGTCACCAGCGTCCCGGTGCACGTGCCGACGTAGCACCGTGCCCGGCGTCCACTGTGGGCATTGTCGGCGGTGGCCGGCCGCACCGCGCATCCGGCGGCTGCCTCACCATGGCATCCCTCGCCCGATGGGCGCGTCCGGGTGAGCGGACGCGCGTTCCGGCAACGCGGGCCGCGACGGGGTGCCAGGCTGGGCCGCGACGTGGCCGCGTCCGGGTGCGAGGAACAGGTGCGGATGGGAGCATGAACACCGAAGCCAAGGGGCTGACGAATGCGCCGGCCGTGGCGCGGGTGGCGGTCGGGTTGGTCGCCGGTGCGGCGGCGGCGACCCTGCAGGCGCTGTTCGGCCCCCGGGCCGCGGCGCCGCTCGTCGGCTGGGACGCGCTGGCCCTGACCTACGTCTGCCTGACCTGGTGGCGCATCTGGCCGCTGAACAACGAGCAGACCGCCCGGCGGGCGACCCGGCACGACCCCACCCGGACGGTCTCCTACACCCTGCTGCTGGCGGCCGCCATGGCCAGCCTGGCGGCGGTCGGCGTCGTGCTGTTCCAGGCCACGCACAGCAAGGGCGCCGCCGAGGTCCTGCGGGTGGCGCTCGGCGTCGGCAGCGTCGTGGTGTCCTGGGCGCTGGTGCACACCACCTTCGCCCTGCACTACGCCCGCAGCTACTACGCCGACCACGGCGGCGCCGGCGTCAACTTCAACCAGGCGCAGTCGCCGAGCTACAGCGACTTCGCCTACCTGGCCTTCACCATCGGGATGACTTTCCAGGTGTCGGACACGTCGCTGACCACCACCGCGCTGCGCCGGGTCGCGCTGTTCCACGCCCTCATCTCCTATGCCCTGGGCACGGTGATCCTGGCCGCGACGGTGAACCTGATCGCCGGACTCGGCAAGTGACCGGGCCATCGACGTGGGGCGCTGCGTCCACTGTGGACCGGCTGGGCGCGGCGCGGGGCTCGTCACGCCCGGGGACCCGCGTCGCCCGGGGCGGGGTAGCTGTCGCGGAAGGTGAAGGCGTCCGGCGTCGGGCCGTTGCGCGCCAACAGGTCGAGCCGGACGCGCGCGTCGGCGACCGTGGGTACCGTACCGGCCGGTACCCACCAGAGCACCGCGTAGGCGTCCAGCCCCTCGTGGTCGAAGTACTCGCGGCGGCGCCGCAGCACGTCGAGGTGAGCCGTCTTGTAGGCGAAGTCGTACAGCCCCTCGATGCTCTCCCAGACCGACAGGTTGACCATCACGTCGGGGCCGTACGGGCGCAGGCCGGTGGCGTTGGCCCCGTCATCGTCGACCAGGCGCCAGACGAAGCCCGGCGCGGCGTCGGCCAACGCGTTGATCTCGTCGAGCCGGGAGACGAAGCCGGCCAACTGTGGGCTGTCCAGCGGGGCGCGCGGCCGGGCGATGTTCAGCTGGGCGAGGTGGTACCGCGGATCGGTCGCCGTCATGGTGTCGAGCAGACCACGGTGCCGACTTCTATGTCAATGGCTTTTGTTTTTAGATAGCTCGATGAGCACACAGCACCGCCCCGTGCCCGGCTCCATCCTCGGTACCGCACCGGACCCGGGCAGCTCCTCGACGAGCCCCTCGATCAGCGCCAGGTTCATGCCGCACACCAGCGGCGGGTAGTCCCGCGCGACCGCGTGGAACGGGCAGTTGCCCAGCGCGATCCGCCCGTCCCCCGGCGCCGGCTCGTACCCCTGCCCGGCCAGCGCCTCGACCAGGCCGCCGGCCACCGCGCCCGGCGTGTCGGCGCCGGCCACCTCGCGGCCCATCGCGCGGCCGCGCTCCCGGGCCGCCGCGAACAGGTGCTCGTCGGCGCCGGCGCGCTCGACCGCCTCGGCCAGCAGCCCGGCCGCCTCCAGGTAGCGCCGGGGTGGGAGGCTGACCGAGTGCTCGGCCGCGGCGCGCCGGTACAGCTTGGCGGGGCGTCCGGCTCCCGGCCCGGTCCGGCCGGACAGGCGCGCGAAGGACACCTCGAGGAGGCCGGCGGCGGCCAGCCGGTCGAGGTGGAAGGCGGCGAGGGTACGACCGATGCCCAGCGCCTCGGCCACCTCGTTGCGCCCGACCGGCCCGGCCGCCCGCGCCGCGTACTCGTACACCGCGCGGCGCATCGGCTCGTGCAGCGCGCCGATCGCCTCCACCGACATGCCCGAACGCTAGCGCCTTCGGCGGGTGGCCGGGCACACCGGCCGCCGGACGCCCAGCCAGCCGGTACCGGCCAGGACCAGCGAGGCGGCGTCGTCAACGTTGCCCTGCAGCCGGAGCAGCGCCATGACCAGGAGGATCGTGGCGGCGGCCAGTGCGATCCAGCGGCGGCGGCGCCGGGTCTCGTACGCGTGCCACCAGGCGATCGCGGCGTCCGCGACCGGGCCGAATGACGGCCGGGCGGTCGACGCGAGCTGGGGCGCCAACCGCACCGCGGCGCTGGCCGAGGCGCCCAACCAGCGCGGTGGCGGCTCGTCCGGCCGCAGTACCCGGATGTCGATGTCGGCGCCCTCCGGCCCCTCATCCCTGGCCCGCTCGGCCCTGGCCTGCTCGGCCTGCCAGCGGCGGGCCAGCGCCCTGGACAGGTACTCCTCGGCGACGCCGGGCCGGCGCATCCGCCGCTGCAGCTCCAGCCAGGTCCAGCGCATCGCGACATCGGTCAGGGCATCCGGGTACAGCCGGTCGGCCGCCTGCTCGTCGCCCACCATCCGGGTCGCCTCCGCCCGAACCGTGTCGAGGTTGCGGGCGACAAAGGCGACGTACCCGGGCGGGGGTTCCTGCTCCAGTCGCGGCAGAGCGTTCACGCATCCATCGTCGCCGTACCGACGCCGAACGCAAGCACGCCCGGCGATTTCAGCGACCGGCGTTGGACCCCGGGAAGTCGTCGGGGTGCGCGGCGATCTGTTCGAGGATCGCCTCCATCAGCCGGTCCGTCGAGGCGAACAGCCGGTGGTACTCGGCATCGAAGACCCGCGCGGCCACCGGCGAGGACGCGGCCATCGGGATCTCCGCGACGGCAGCGGCCAGGTCGGGGAGGTCGAAGTACGTACAGGCGTCGATGGCGTCGGTGATCTCGTACTCGCTGAGCATGCCGGACGCCCTCGCGACGCCCTGCTGGCTGAGCATGTCGTGTACCAGCAGCAGCCGGCACAGGTGGCGGTGCCCCACGCCGATGGCCATCGAGTCGCCCGCCATGACGTCGTTGGCCGGCCAGGGCGTACGCGGCGCGCCCGGCGAGTACCCGTCCCACGCGATGAACAACCCCGAACGGCGCGAGCACCCCGCCAGCCGGTTCGGCTCGTCCGCCAGCCGCACCTGGCCCACCCGCCGCTGACGTTGTACCGGCCTGTTCATCGCTGCCGCCCGCCTCTTCCGTCTGTCGGTAGATCTCAATGGGTAAGCGCCGAGCGGCGATGGGGCGTTACCCGCCAGCGGTACCGGTCGATGACTTTGACCGTGCGGCTCCACGCCCTCACTCTCCGTATCCGGCGGGCCTCCGGCAGCGGCCGTACCCCGGCCGGGCGCGGGGACGGCGGCCGATGCGCGATGATGCCCGGATGGAGGGCGGCAGGCGGATCCGGAATCACACCGGGGCGCACCGGGGCGACGAGGCCCCGGCGGCCGACCTGACCGCGACCGTCGCCGCCGCGCGGGCGGGCGACGAGGACGCATTCCGCGCGCTGTACCGGGCGGTCCAGCCGGCCCTGGTCCGGTACCTGACGGTGCTGGCCGGCGGCGACGCCGAGGACCTCGCCTCCGAGACGTGGCTGCAGATCGCCCGCGACCTCGGCGGGTTCCGGGGCGACGGCGACGCCTTCCGGGCCTGGTCGGTGACGATCGCGCGGCACCGCGCCCTGGACCATCTCCGCCAGCGCCGGCGCCGTCCGCAGGTCGACGCCCCGGTCGAGGCGCTGCTCGACCTGTCCGATCCCGAGGACACCGCGTCGCGGGCCATCGAGGGACTCACCACTGAGGCGGCGATCGCGCTCATCCGCACCCTCCCCCGCGACCAGGCCGAGGCGGTCCTGCTGCGGACGGTGGTCGGGCTCGACGCGCAGTCCGCGGCGCGGGTGCTCGGCAAGCGGGCGGGCGCGGTGCGGGTGGCGGCGCACCGCGGCCTGCGGCGGCTCGCCGCGCACCTGGCGGCCGGCGAACCCCCGCCG
>CAZYCD010000042.1:6938-25732 GCA_964645345.1 uncultured Micromonosporaceae bacterium | reverse complement strand
GCCGGGGGACAGGCCGGGCGGCGTGCTGCCGCACACGACCACCCAGTCCGCCGCCACGCCGTCCGGGCTGTCGGCGGCGAGCGCGAGCGCCTGCGCCAACACGGCCTCGAGGTCGGCCGCCGTGAGCTCCGGACCCGGCTCGTTGATTTTCGTGATCGTGCCGTCCGGCTCGGCCAGAGTGAGGTTGGACCGGGTGTGCCCGCCAATCCACACGCAGACCGGGTCCACGCCCTCGGCGCGCAGCAGCCGGACCAGTTGCTCGCCTTCCTCGCCGCCGCAGGGCAGGACGGCACTCGAGGCCACCCCGTTGGCCAGCAGCGCGCGGGTCACGTTGACTCCCTTGCCGCCCGGGTCCACGTGCGCGGCGATGCCCCGGATGACCTCACCGCGACGCAGGGCGTCAATCTCGACGGCGCGGTCAAGGCTGGGGTTGAGGGTCAGCGTGATGATCATGCCCGGACCACCCGGACGCCTTCGGCTTCGACATCCATGACCAGCTCGTCGTTGAGGCCGTCATCGGTGATGAGCAGATCCAGGTCGGACAGCGACCCGAACCTGGCGAGGTAGTCGTTGCCGATCTTGGTGTGGTCGGCGAGCAGCACCGCCCGCCGGGCGGCACCGATCATGGCTCGTTTCACCGCCGCCTCGGCCGGATCGGGAGTGGTCAGACCCCGTTCGACCGAGCAGCCGTTGGTACCCATGAAGGCGACGTCGACGTAGAGGTCGGCGAGCGGTCGCAGTGCCCAGTCGTCCACAGTGGCCAGGGTCTTGCCCCGCACCCGCCCGCCGAGAACCAGTACGTTCAGGTTGGGCCGCGGGCCGAGAATCGCGGCGATCGCCGGTGAGTTGACCACCACGGTCAGCTCGCGGTCGACCGGCAGGGCCTGAGCCAGGCGCGCGGTCGTGGTTCCGGCGTCGAGGATGATCGCACCGTCGGCAGGCACTTCGGCGAGGGCGACCTTGGCGATCCGTTCCTTCTCGGCGGTGAGCACGGTGTCACGGGCCGCCAGGGCCGGCTCGAAGCCGATCCGCTCCACCGGGATCGCCCCGCCGTGAACCCGGCGCAGCATGCCGGCCCGCTCCAGAGTGGTCAGGTCGCGGCGGATCGTCTCAGCGGTCACCGCGAAAGTCTCCGCGAGCGCGGTGACGTCGACCCGGCCCTCGTTCCGCGCGACCTGGAGGATCTCGGCCTGCCGCTCTTCCGCGTACATCTGGATTCACCGCCGTTTCAGTTTTGCTTGTACATTATTTACTTCCGTTTCTGTGGGGATGTCAAGACCCGTGAACCGCCCCTGGTGTCTCACGGCGGCTTCCCTCGGCAGTCGAGACACTGCCGGGGACAGTGGACGTACCCTTCTGCCACACACCATCGGGACGATGGACAACGTGCCCGCCGGCAGCAGTCGCAGCGGCGGCGCCGAGGTACGCGAGCTGCCGCCGCGGTACCCCAACCCCATCCCGTGGGTCAACGGGCGCACCCACCGCAACCAGGTGCTGCCGCACACCCGCTCAGCCGGCTCCGCCGTCGGGGGCGGCTTCTGGGAGGTCAACACCGTGGCGCACATCGACCGGCCCGAGCACGTACCGCCGTGCCTGCGCCCGGGATCCACCGGTGTGAGCCGACGTGGACCTAAAGCCAGGGGCGGCGCCGACGATGACCGTCTCCGGCACGGTGCGTCCCCGGTACCGCGGCGGGAACGCGCAGCGACGGACCCTGGTGTCGAGCAGACCGCGGCTGCGGCCGGTCGAGGCGAACCTGCGCCCGTCAACGGCGCACGGTTACCGCGGCCACGTCGACCGCTACCTCCTCCTCGTCCTGGGCCCGCTGTGCCTGGCCGACCTGAGCGGGCGGCGCCTGCAAGCCTGCTTCGACCTGCTCGCCCGCCGACGCACCCACAGCGGCACACCAACTGTTCACGGCGTCCGAGCAGACATGGAGCATGTCTGCCCGATCGGCGAGGACGGCTACCTTGGTGGCTCGTAGTTCAACGCGTGGACGGCTCGGTCTGGGGGACGTCACGCGGCGGCCGAGCTCAACACGTGATCGTGGTGCACAGCTGCTGTGCCGCGCGGCTGATGAGGGTGACGGCCAGGCTGGCCTGGCCAGTCTTCTGAGCCTGGTCGACGAGAGTCATCCAGACCAGGTAGTCGCCCCGGCGTTCGATCGCGTAATAGATCGCCTTGCCGTGCGCGGCCTGCGCGAGGACGACGTTCGGATCGCTGCTCGTGATCAGGATCGACTCGTCGCCGCCGAGGTCACGGCGCAGTATCTGGAACGGCCCGGCGCAGCCGCCGGCCGCCAACTGGCTAATCGCGGTCATTACCTGGTGCGCGGCGCCGGGCTGGAACCGCATGAGTGATTCGCCGCCGAGCAGGGCGGAGGTGCCGCCGGTGAGCGCAGTGCCTATGACCTCCGTGAACTGCTGCGCGCCGGGTAGGCCATCGGGTCCGCAGCCGATGAAGGGATTGGGTGTGTACGGTTGCGCGAACGGCGGTTCCAGCCCGGAGAACGCGGGGCCTACTTTGGCGGTTGTGAGCAGCGCGTCGGGCGGGATGGTGCGCTGCTGGGTTGGTCCGGTGGACGGGCCCGACGTGCTCGCGGTGCTCGGCGTAACCGACGGGCTCAGCGTTCGGCCCTGGCTCGCCGCTGGCGCGACGCTTGCGTTGTTGCTGGGCAGCAATGTTGGGTTGGCGAGCACGACGGCGACGGCGGTTACGACAACGGCGGCGGCCATGCTCACGGTCATCAGCAACTGGACGCGGCCGCGACGATTGCCTGCTGACCGGATGACGTCCGCCTCGAGCCAGTCGGCACCTGACATATCGGTGAGCAACTGGTCGGCAAGGTGGTTGAAGTCAGGCATTTTCCGTCTCCTGCACCTGGGTTTCCAACATGGCGGCCAGCGCGGTACGCCCCCGTGCCAGGCGAGCCTTGAGCGTGCCGACGGCCACACCGGTCTCAATGGCGATCTGGGCGATGGGGACGTCGAGCAGATGGTGCAAGACGATCGCCTGGCGTTGTGGTCCGGGCAGCCGGCGCAACGCTGCCACCAGCGCCACGGTGTCCTCGCCTGGGGCGGGCGCCGACATCGGCGGTCCGTGTCGCTGATAGGCACGACGCCGGCTGCGTAGGCTGCGCCACCGGTGCGAGAGCACGCGCCATCCGACGGTACGCACCCAGGCCTCCGGGTCCGGCGAATCATGGAGCTTGGCCCAGTGCTGCCACGCCCGGGTGTATGCCTCCTGAGCGGCGTCCTGCGCTTCGGCCAAGTCACCGCTGGCGGTGTACAGGTAGGCGAGCAGACGGGCTCGAGTGCCCTGGTAAAACTCGTCGAACGCCTGTTTGTCCCGCATGCGGTATCCCCCTGGTGTCGCGTCTGACCCACACAAGCCGCCACGATGCCAGCAGGTTGCACGCTCACACAAAAATCTTGGGTGCACGATCGAGTATCATTTGTGTCGGTTCGTGGACGGTCGTGTGTCCCGTGCCGATTTCGAGATGAGGGAGATTGTGGCGCGACAGGTCCTTCCGACCGCCGCTGGTGTTTGCGCGGGGGTCAAGGTCTGACGCCGTGGCGCCACGCATGACCACGCTCGGCTGTGGTCCGGTGATGGGCGCCTATGCGTCGGGGGGTGCTGACTTGGAGAGGCGGACGTCGCCGTTGGTGCCGTTGGCTTCGATGTCCCACCGCTTGCCGAAGGCGTAGATGCCGGTTAGCAGTACGCGCCCGAGCTGGTCGGGAAGGTGGGGGCTGATTTCGACCCGGCCGTCGCGGGCGTTGAGATCGAGCATCGATCGCAGGCACAGCAGCGGGGCCCCGCTCGCCCAGGCCTGGGGGCTGCATGCGGTCGGGTAGGGGATGGGGAAATCGGCGTCGGTACGGGGGTAGCCGGACAGCGCTTCGGGCAGCCGGTGGTTGAAGAACGGTGCGGCGTCGAGCAGCGCGGTTGCGATCCGGTTGGCCTGCTCCCGGTACCCGTAGCGGGTGAGTCCGGCCGCGATGATTGAGTTGTCGTGGGGCCAGACGGTGCCGCGGTGGTACCCGATCGGGTTGTACCCGCTGTCCGTGGTGGAGGTGGTTCGCACGCCCCATCCGGAAAACAGTGTGTCGGACATGAGCTGGTCGACCACGGCCGGTGCCCGCTCGGGTGGCACGATGCCGGACCAGAGAAGGTGGCCGATGTTCGAACTGAGCGAGTCGACCTGGTGCTTGTCGCCGTCCAGGCCCAGGGCGTAGTAGCCGCCCCGTTCCTCGATCCAGAAGTCCCGGTTGAACCGGTCGCGAAGGTCGGCGGCTTCACCCCTGAGCCGCTGTGCGAGGCCGGGTTCCTGGAACGGGCCGTCGGCCAGCTCGGCCATCCGCAGCTTCGCGTCGTAGACGTACCCCTGGATCTCACAGGTGGCGAGGGGCAGCACCGGGATCGTGCCGTCGGAGCGTTGGATGCCGTCCCATGAGTCGCGCCAGCACTGGTTGCCCAGGCCGTGCGGGGATCGGGTCTGGTACTCCACGTAGCCGTCGCCGTCCCGATCGCCGTAGCGGTCGATCCAGGCCAGCGCCGCCATCGCGTTGTCCCGAAGCGAAAGGATGAACGGTTCGTCCCGCGTCCACCGCCAGTACTCCGATAACAGAACCAACCACAGCGGGGTGGCGTCCGCGGTGCCGTAGTACGGGCTGTGGGGTTTGATCCCTAGCTTGGTGAGCTCGCCACTGCGTAGCTCGTGCAGTATCTTGCCCGGCTCCTCGTCCCGGAAGTCGTCGCACCGCTGGCCCTGTTGGTGGGCGAGGGCGAGCAGCGCTCCCCGGGCGAGCACCGGGCCGAGCGCCAGCGTCTGGTACGCGGTGACGATCGTGTCCCGGCCGAACAGGCTGAGGAACCACGGCAGTCCGGCCGCGGGCAGCCAGATCTGCTCCTCGCCCGAGCTGGCAAGGATGCGCAGTGCCAGCATGTCGCTCATTGCGCTCTGGACAACCTCGTTGAGCAGCGGCGAATCGCCGTAGATGTGGGGTACCTGCGACTGCCAGACGTTGACGGGATCCTCGGCCCCCGCGGCCGTCTCACCAGCAAAGGTGCGTCGGGGTGGTACCGGTTCGTCTGGGCCGATCGGTAGCGGGACGTTGAGTTCGCACTGCCAGGCGCGGCCGGGTGTCAGGTCCAGCCGCCACACCAGGTCGTCACCGTCGATGACGGTCGCCGGCGGATTGGTGTCCACGGTGGTCGCTGATTCGTAGTCGCGGTTGCGGTACCGCAGAATCAGGCGAGCCGGGTCCGCCGCGTGCTCGCGCGTGATCTGGTTCGAGCGGTCCCGGACCTTGTCCTTGATCTCGAAGATGTCGGCGAAGTCGTTACCGACCGACAGGCGCAGTTCGACGTCGATCGGGTCCTCGGCGAAGGACCGCAGCTCGATGCGCTCTCGCAGTCCCCGGCCGAGCAGGCGCAGCCGCCGGACTCCGATGGTGTTGGGGTGCAGTCCGGGCAGTTGCGGGTTGGTGAGGTAGAACGCGGCGGAGTAGTGCGTGGTGAGCGCCGAGCGCAGTCGCAGCAGCCGCGCGCCGTTGATTGTCAGGACCCACCGGTTCAGCAGCCGGCTGTCGGCGTGGACCAGGCCGCCGATCGTGCCGGCCGGCACGTCGCCGGCTCCATCGGAGTACATGAAGGTGCGGCCTTCCACCACCGCGACGGCGTCCGGGCCCAGCTCGGGCGGAAGCTTGCGTCCCTCGGTGGTGGGGATGCTCTCGTCGATCGTCAGGCCCGGTACCGGGTCGGCCGGCGTGGGCCGGGCAGTCGCCGCGTGGTCCCCGGCCATGATGCCTCCTCCGGCGTGCGTGCCAGCACTTCACGTTGGTCAGCAGGAGGATGAGCGGGCATCACTCCGGGTGGGTGAGCCACCGGACTTGCGCGCATTGCCTCGTGTGGCGCCTGCACGACCCGGCAGCGTGGTACGACTGCCTCAACGCCGACGTGAGGCAGGACGGAACGGGCACGCGATGACGACGCCTGGGGCAGGTGAGCCAGACATACCCGATGGCCAGCGGCGGGCGACGTTCCTGGAGCTGTTCTTCGACCTGGCGTTTGTCGTCGCGCTGTTCCAGCTGTCCCACGGACTGGCCCGTAACCTGCGCTGGAGTGGCGGATTTCAGACGCTGGTACTCCTGCTCGCCGTCTGGTTCCTGTGGCTGGGCACGCAGATGATCACCGATAGGCTGGATCAGCAGCGGCTGGTGGTGCAGCTGGTGGTGATCGCGACCCTGGTCGGCAGCCTGGTGGTCGCGGCCGCGCTGCCTGAGGCGTTCGGCCGGTACGGTTTCACTTTCGCGGTCGCGTTCGTGGTGACCGAGGTCGGCCGCAACCTGCTGGTCGTGTTCACGGTAGGCCCCGACCTGCGGCGGGACGCCGTACGGCCGACGTTATGGAGTGGGGCCTCCGGAGTGGCGTGGATCGCGGGTGCGGCGGCCCACGGTACGGCGAGGGCGGCGGTGTGGACACTCGCGCTGGCCATCAGCTACACCGGTTTCGTGCTCGGGTTTCCCACGCCACGTCTGGGCCGCCTGCCCACGCCGAACCTGCCGGTCGTGGCCGAGCACCTTGCCGAGCGGTACCGTCAATTCCTCATCATCGCCCTGGGCGAGTTGGTCCTCGTGACGGGCTTGACGTTGGGCAGCAGCGGCTTCGGCATCGGCCACGGCGCGGCGTTCGCCGCGTCGATCCTCACCAGCGTGCTGCTGTGGCGGATCTACATCTTCCGCGCCGGTCAGGTGCTGTCCACGGCCATCGCGGCCGCCGCCAAGCCGGCCCGCCTCGCCGAGTCGGCGGCCTTTGCGCACCTGGTCATGGTGGCCGGCATCGTCGTATCCGCGGTCGGCTCGCAGATCGTCATCCTCCATCCCTCCGGCCACACCCAGCCCGCCTGGGTCGCGGTCACGCTCGGCGGTCCGGCACTGTTCATCGCGGGACGTGCAGGCTTCGAACACGCCGTCTTCGGCCGGGTCTCCCCGGACCGGCCGGCCGGGCTGATCGCACTGGCCGCACTGACACCGGTACTGCTGCATGCGCCGCCTCTCGTCGTCGCGTTCACCGCCGCCGTTGTCCTGGCCGGTATCGCCGTCGCCGACGCGGCCCGCGCCCGCGGACACCCGCCTGAGCCGCCATCCCCGTACGGCGCACCACGATGATCGGCCGATGCCATGCTCAGTCCATGGCGTACACCGCCGAGTTGAACGTGCCGCTCGCGGCCGACGAGCAGTTGCCGGTACTCCTGGCGGCGCCCGAGCGGAGCCCAGTTCCCGGCGTCGTTATCCTGCATGACGCCTCCGGTCCCGTCCCGTTCTACCGGGAACTCACCGCGCGGCTTGCCACCTGGGGATACCTGACCGTCCTGCCGGACCTGTTCTTCCGTGAGGCCCCGTTACCCGACAACCAACCTCAGGCGCAGTGGGACCGGCTGGCCCGGCTGGACAAGCCACGGTCGATCCAGGATGCGGCAGCGGTTGTGGACTGGCTCAAGGCGTCCACCGGTGTCGCGCGTACGCGCATCGGTCTCGTGGGGTTCTCGCTCGGCGCGACGCTGGCGCTCGACCTCGCCGCGCAGCGCACCGATCTCGCCGTGGCCAGCTTCTACCCGTTTCCCGAAGGTCAACTATCGCCCGACGAGAAGGCCCCACCCGCGCCGGTCGACCTGGCCGACCGCATCAACGGTCCGATCATCGCGTTCTGGGGAGAACAGGACGAGGTGGTACCCCGGGCAGGGATCGACCGCATCACCACCGCCCTCCGGGATCGACGGGTCGCGTACAGCTGCGTCATGTACGACGGCGTCGGCCACGGGTTCATCGCAGACTCGAAGCTGCAGCCGGGCCGGGCCACCTCCGCGGCGGCGTTGGACGCCTGGGCCTCGACCCGCAGCTTCCTCGAGCGTCATCTCGCGTCGTCCGACTGACCCCCGATCCGACCGGCGGGATCGAACACCGGCCGCCCGCCCACCATGGTGAATGCGGGAGTCAGCTCGGGCAGTTCGTCGACCTCGACGGTGAACGGGTCCGCCGGGTAGGCCACGAGGTCGGCCAGCCCGCCGCCCCCTCAACCAGGCACTGATGTGGGACGTCCGGGTCAAGGACGCAACGGCAGCACGTTTGTCTGTTGCCGACGGAATCCCCGGCGGGACAGACGCTGGCGGCCGTCGTTTCCACGGTCATGAACCGCGTCGGCGCGGGGACCTACAGTCCCGACGCGCGGCCAAGCGGGTCGCCAGACTAGGTCGGCGGTTGACCAGCCGTGACGCCGCCAACCGAGGGGGTGTCCGCAGTGGTTACCAGCAGCCGTGCGGCGTCCGTCGGCGCCGGCGAACCGGACATAGCTGCACCGGTCATCGCATCGCGCGGCATCGGGATGGTGAACATCCCGGCTAGCCGAGGGCCTTCCTGATCAGCGTCGGAGTCGAAAGCAAGGACTCCTCCGGCGCCGCCTCGCCGAGTCCACGGCTTCTGGTGGTACCACTTGCTATAATCCCATCGGGGATTATCTCATCGGGGAGTATATGCTTGGCGTCATGACCGCTGACAACTCTCCTCAGCTCTCGCGGATCGGTCCGTTGCTGCGCCAGGCGCAACGCCATTCCGGCCGGACCTTCGCCGCAGCGCTGCACCCGCTCGGCATCGAGGGGCGCCACTACGGAGTCCTGTACCACGTCGATCTGCTCGGCCCGCTCAGTCAGCGACGGTTGATGGACCTGACCGGGGAGGACAGGACGGCGATGGTGCGCACTGTGGACGATCTGGAACGTCTCGGCCTTGCCGTCCGGCGGCCTGATCCCAGGGACCGGCGCGCGCACGCCGTCGAACTCACCGATGCCGGCCGCCGGGTGCTCGTCGAGGCGAGCGCGATAGCCGAGGGCGTCGCCGCCAGCCTGCTCGACGTGTTCACGCCGCAGGAGCGCGACGCGTTGTTCGGGTTGCTCGACCGTTTCGTCACCGCATCCGCGCGGGCAAGCTCCGACCTTGCCGCACCGAATCCGCGGGAGCAAGGCACGGACAAGGCCTCCGCAACCAAAGAACACATCGCCGTCGAGAAGCGTGCGAAGTGATGACCCGCCTGCCTGCCGAGCCGCTTCGACTGGACTATCTGATCAGGGCCGGGGCCATCCATTCGATGAACGGCCCGACGTACCGTTCGGTCGGGCTGTCCGGGCCACGGATCGCGGCCGTATCGGCTGAACCCAGCGGGTTGGACGACCTTGTCGGCACGGACACGACGATTGTGGGCGCCGACGATCTCACCCTGCTGCCGGCTTTCGCCGATTCACACGAGCACCTGATGGAGGCCAGCCGCAACACGTTGAAGGTTCCGGTCGACCGGGCCCGGTCGGTGACCGAGTTCACCGACATGATCACCGCGGCGGCTCGACGTACCGCACCCGGCAACTGGTTGGTGACCTCGGTGGGGTGGCACGAGTCGAATCTCGTCGAGAACCGGTTGCCCACTCTTGCCGAGCTGGACGCCGCGGCACCGGATCATCCGGTCCTGGCCCGTCGCGGTGGCCACCTGGCCCTGGTCAATTCCGCCGCGCTGCGGGCGGCGGGCATCGACACCGACACTCCCGACTCGCCCGGAGGCAAGATCGGACGACTCGAGGACGGCAGCCGCAACGGTGTCCTGGAAGGCGGGGCCGTCTACCGGGTCGCCGCGTTCGCGCCCACGGCTTCCACGGCAGAACTGGCCGAGGCGCTGGGCATCGGATCGGCCGCATACGCGGCGCTCGGGGTGGGCACCATCCGTGAGGCGCTGATCAACCTCGATGAGTTTCTGGCCTACCAGCAAGCCTGGGAACGGCGATTGCTGAAGGTACGGGTGCGACCGCTGATTCGGGTAGGCAGCGAACTGTCCATCGATCAGGCGCTTGACCTGATTCGGGGCCTGGGGGCCCGAAGCGGGTTCGGTGATGACCGGCTGCGGTTGTGGGGCCTAAAGTTCGTGCTCGACGGCGGCGCCGAAGGCGCCGCGCTGGAGCGGCCCTACGCCAATGACCCAGACCATTCCGGCCACTTGAACTGGGACCCGGCGGAACTCACCCGAGTATGCGTCGAGGCCGTCCGGCGGGGTTGGCGCATCGGTACGCACGCCGCCGGCGACCGGGCGTTCCGCACTCTCATGGACGTCTACGAAAACGTCGTGGCACAAACCGGTCCGCTGCCGCCCTGGACCCTGGTCGTCGAACACGGCCTACTCAGCGAACCGAATCAGCGGAACCGCGCCGTGCGGGGCGGGTTCGGGATCACCGTCCAACACCCGCTGCTGTGGAACATGGGCAGCCAGATGCAGATGACCTGGGGCCCGGAACGCACCCGCCAGGTCAATCCGCTCGACGAGTGGATCGCTGCTGGGGCCGACCTGGCCGCGGGCAGCGACCTGGCGCGGCCGTTCAACCCCATGACCGGCGTCTGGGGCATGGTCACCAGAGGTACCAAGTCCGCCGGCATCCAAGGACCGGAACACGCCATCGACGTGGCCACCGCACTGCGTCTCTACACCGTGGGCACGGCCGCCCTCAACGGAGAGACCGACAGGCTCGGCACCATCGAGCCCGGCAAACTCGCCGACCTGGTCGCGTACACCCGCGACCCGCTAACCCTCAAGGTCGACGACCTAGCCGACCTCACCCCGGCCTTCACCATCGTGGACGGCCAGCCGACCCACGATCCTGACCAGCGCCTGACCGGATGAGCAGCGACCAACCGCCGCTCACGAAGGCGCGACGCAACGGCACTCGAACGAATACACACTCTCGAATGAATGGTGAGCGATGGAGCTCTTAACAACGTTGCTTACTGATCTGTAACGGTGACAGGCGGGGGTCTCCTGCCCGGTGGCGATGTCCAGGGCGGCGAACAACATTGGTGATGCCGTGCCGCTTGTAGTCGTGGGTACCTGCTCGGTCACCCGAAGTTCAATGGCAGCACCGGCTGCGTGCGGTCCAATGCCTGGATCGGTGGACAACGTGCCGCCGGCCGCAGTCGCAGCGGCGGCGCGAGGCACGCGAGCTCCTTCCGGGTACCCCAACGTCATCCTGTGGGTCACCGGGCACACCCACCGCAACCAGGCGCTGCCGCCCACCCGCTCAGCCGGCTCCGGCCGTCGCGGCGGCTTCTGGGAGGTCAACACCGCGGCGCACATCGACTGACCCGAGCAGGTACCGCCGTGTCTCGCCCGGCGGCCACGCGGCACGACATGCCCACAGGCACCGCCAGACCGGGCCGAACAGCCCTGCCCGCTGCCGCCTGCGATACGCGATCCTGTCCGGAGTGCTCCGCCTTCGGAGGTCGTGATGCAGCAGCCGGGTGCCCGGATCCGCCGGGAGGATGCTGGGAGAGCCGGCGCTGGGGCATGACGCCGGGGTGGTCAGGAGTTGTTGCCGGGCCGGAGCGCAGCCGCCGGCCGCGGGCCGAGCAGTGAAGGAGCATCGTCGTGGGCCGATATGAGGAGACCTTCCGCCGCAGCCTGGCCGACCCGGACGGGTTCTGGGGTGAGGCTGCGGCCGCGATCGACTGGTACCGGACGCCGACCGTGATCCTCGACCGGTCGGGCGGCCCGTTCTACCGGTGGTTCACCGACGGCGTGCTCAACACCTGCTTCAACGCGCTGGACCGGCACGTCGAGGCCGGCCGCGCGGACCAGCCGGCACTGATCTACGACAGCCCGGTGACCGCAGCCCAACGGACCCTGACCTATCGGGAGCTACTTGACGAGGTGTCCCGGTTCGCCGGTGCGCTGCGCGGTCTCGGCGTGGCAACCGGCGACCGGGTGGTCATCTACCTGCCGATGGTGCCCGAGGCGGTGGTCGCGATGCTGGCCTGCGCCAGGATCGGTGCGGTGCACTCGGTGGTCTTCGGGGGCTTCGCCGCGCACGAGCTGGCGCTGCGCATCGACGATGCCGCGCCGAAGGTGATCGTGTCGGCCTCGTGCGGCATCGAAGTCAACCGGATCGTGGAGTACAAGCCGATCCTCGATCGCGCGATCGAGCTGTCCCACCACACGCCGGACGCCTGTGTCATCCTGCAGCGCCGGCAGGCCGTGGCCGCGCTGGTCCCCGGGCGGGACCTCGACTACACCGACCTCATCTCGACGGCCGAACCGGTGGAGTGCGTGCCTCTAGCGGCAACCGATCCGCTCTACATCCTCTACACCTCGGGGACCACCTCGCGGCCCAAGGGCGTCGTGCGCGACATCGGCGGGCACGCCGTTGCCCTGCGCTGGAGCATGGAGTACATCTACGACGCCCGCCCCGGCGAGGTGTACTGGGCGGCCTCCGACGTCGGCTGGGTGGTCGGTCACTCCTACATCGTCTACGCGCCGCTGCTGGCCGGCTGCACGACCGTGGTGTACGAGGGCAAGCCGGTCGGCACCCCGGACGCGGGGGCGTTCTGGCGGGTGATCGCCGACCACGACGTGAAGACGCTGTTCACCGCACCGACGTCGTTTCGCGCCATCCGGCGGGAGGACCCGACCGGGGCGCTATTGCGGAAGTACGACCTGTCCGGGCTGCGGCACCTGTTCCTCGCGGGGGAGCGGCTGGACCCCGAGACCTACCAGTGGGCCAGCGACCAGCTCGGCATCCCCGTCATCGACCACTGGTGGCAGACCGAGACCGGCTGGCCGATCGCTGCGAACCTGCGCGGCCTGCAACCCATGCCCGTCAAGCCGGGCTCGCCGACCGTGCCGGTGCCCGGCTACGACGTGCGGGTCCTCGACGCTGCCGGCCGCGAGGTACCGGCGGGTGCCGACGGACAAATCGCGGTGAGGCTGCCGCTGCCGCCCGGATGCCTGCCGACGCTGTGGGCGGACGACCAGCGCTACGTCGAGTCGTACCTGACCACCCACCCTGGCTATTACGTGACCGGTGACGGTGGGTACCGCGATGAGGACGGGTACCTGTTCGTCATGGGTCGTATCGACGACGTGATCAACGTCGCCGGCCACCGGCTGTCCACCGGCGCCATCGAACAGGTGGTGGCCAGCCACCCGGCGGTCGCCGAGTGCGCGGTGATCGGGGTGCATGACGCGCTCAAGGGTCAGGTGCCGCGCGCGTTCGTGGTTCTCAAGGCGGGTACGGCCGTTGATGTGGCGGCCCTACGCGATGAACTGGTCGCGCTGGTTCGCGATCAAATCGGGCCGGTCGCCTCGTTCCGCGCCGTCGACGTGGTGCCCGGGCTTCCCAAGACCAGGTCCGGCAAGATCCTGCGCAAGACCATGCGCGGGATCGCCGCCGGACGCGACGAGCCGGTGCCGTCCACCGTCGACGACCCGACGGCGCTGGACGCGCTGCGCCCGATCCTGCGTGGTGAGTCAACTACCCGACCATGATTCGGCGGTGTGCGCGTCAAGCCCCTGGCTGGTTGCGAGGTGATGCCGCGTGTGGGCGGTTGACGGCGCTCCAGCGCTCAACGCCGCGTTGGGCGATGTTGAGGGCCGCGTTGTGATCGGCGTGGGCAATGACCCGCACGAGCGGCAGTGGAAGGTTTCCTGGTTGGGCCGGTTGCGTTTGCCGCGGTGACCGCAGCTGTGGGCAGGTCTGGGAACTCAACAAGGGTGCGGGCGGCCGGGCCGGCTGGTGTTCAGCTCATCGAGTCCGCCCGACCGCGTTGGCGCGCCGTGAGCGCAGTCCACCTGCTCGCGCGCGTCCGGGCCGGTGCCCGGTTCAGGGCCGCGCACGGATCCACCGGCTGTGCGATCGGCGCCGACCCCTGGGTGGATTGACTTTGCCCATTGTTACGCCTACGTTAACCAACGCTACCGGCCGGTAGGCACCTTGTCCTCGCAGGAGGGTCCATGCGGTCGCGTTCTCTGCCTCGCGTCCTCGCTATCGTGGCCGGGTTGACGCTGGTCTTCAGCGTCGCCACGGCCGCGTCCGCCAGCACTGATCCGGTACCTGGTGATCAGCCCCTGCCCGGCTACACCATCGCCAACCCTCCGTTGGCGCCGGTTCTCGTCGGCGGCGTTCCGACCACGGTCTACCAGGGCGTGCACGGGCACGCCGCCTACGACATCGAGGTTCCGCCGCGCTGGAACGGCGATCTTGTGATGTGGGCACACGGCTTCCGCGGCCAGGGCTTCGTCCTGACCGTCGACACCCCAGCGTTCGGCCTGCGGGAGAAACTGCTGAGCCAGGGTTACGCCTGGGCCGCATCGTCGTACTACGACAACGGCTACGACGTCAAAGCAGGAGTGCTGTCGACCCACGACCTGTCCGAGCTGTTCCGCACGACGGTTGACCGTCCACATCGGACCTACGCGGTCGGCGTGTCCATGGGTGGCCACGTCATCGGCCGGTCGGTCGAGCAGTATCCCGGGTATTACGCCGGTGCCCTGCCGATGTGCGGTGTCCTCGGCGACCACGACTTGTTCGACTTCTTCCTGGACTACAACGTCGTCGCGCAGGACATCGCCGGCGTCGGGACGTGGCCGGTTCCCGTGGACTACCTGACCAACGCGGTACCGCGTATCGAGATTGCCACGGGCTTGGCCGGTCTTACGCCAGGCGGCCCGGACACGACGAACGACCTGGGCAAGCAGTTGCGCGCGATCACGATCCAGCGCTCCGGTGGGCCGCGGCCCGGCGCCGAGGCCGCGTTCTCGGTCTGGAAGGACTTCCTGTTCGGCATCGCGACCGGCGCGGCCGGACCGTCGCTGTCACAGAACCCCGGCCAGGTTGCCACGAACATCACCACCAGGTACGAACCGAACACGCCGATCAATGTCAACCGGACCGTGCAGCGGGTGCCGGCGCAGAACTGGCAGGCCCGGTTCGACCCGCAACTGACGCAGGTACCGATCATCTTCGGCACACCCACCGCGCCGGTCCTGACGCTGCACGGCCTCGGCGACATGTTCGTACCGTTCTCCATGGAGGAGGACTACGCCGGCGATGTGGCGCGCCACGACCGCCAGGGCTTGGTCGTGCAGCGGGCGATCCGTACCGCGCAGCACTGCGAGTTCTCGCCCTCGGAGGTGGGCAGCGCCTGGGACGACCTCACCCGTTGGGTACGCGACGGGGTGCGACCGGCCGGCGACGACGTCGCCGATCCCGCCGCCGTCGCGGCGCCGACTTTCGGCTGCAAGTTCAGCGACGACGCCGCGTATGCGGCCGGAGTCGGTACCCGTCGCCTGTTCCCTGCGTGCCCGTAGCCACACGCGCAGCGTGGCGCGGCGTGCCCTAGGCACGCCGCGCCGCTTCGCTGCGGCAGGCGCCGTACCGGTCGTCACGCTCGCGCGCGAGGCCGACCTACTGCTCGCCGAAACGGCGCTGGCGCTTCAACTCAGCCGGTGTAGCGGTTGGCCAGTGAGTTCAGCGATGAGTTCGAAGTCCTTGTCGCAGTGCAGGATGGTCAGTCCAGCGGCCTCGGCGACGGCGGCAAGCAACAGATCTGCCACGCTGGGGGCGCGGTGCTGGCCACGGGCGGCGAGTAGGCCCTGTACCTCGAACGCGCGTCGGGCGGCGGTGTCGGTCAGATCCCAGTGGACGATCATCCGGGACAAGGGTGTGCTGCCCAGCAACGCGGCGTGGCCGGTTGCGTTGCGGGCCGAGTAGCCGACCTCCAGCAGCGTGACCGCGCAGACGTGCACCAGGCCCCGGTCGATCCGTTGCGACCAGGTCGGCTCTTCGGGGTGTGTGGGTAGCCGGGCGAGCGCAGACTTGTCGACAAGCCAGGCCTCGTTCACCCCCACGCTCCGCGCATCACGTCCTCGTCGCCCAGGTCCGCGGTCAGTTCCTGAAACTGTGCCCAGTCGTCGTGGTTCAGCGGTGGACGCGCGCCCCGGGCGGCGCGTTCGGCCTCAGCCGCCAGGGTGCGGCGCAGGTACTCGACTCGGGAAACCCCGGAGCGCGCGGCGGCCGCGTCGAGCTCGGCGAGCGTCTCTTCCGGCACGTCGCGAATCAAAACGTCGGCCACGAGGCACCTCCAAGGGAAGATATCACGATCCCCAACATGATAGCACAGCCATATGGATGCCTCTGAGGCAGTCGTCCATCGCCTCTGCCAAGGCGCACGTCGACGGAGCCAAAGACGGGCCGGGCGCCCAACCCGCCGACGACGTCGCTTCGCCCACTGGCCCTCCGCCGGCGCTGCAGCTGCTGGAGCGACCTGCTGCCCTGGCGCCCTAGCCGGCCGATCAGGTGAACCGTGCCGGGCGGGACTCCGGGCGAACCTCGAGCGACATGTGCCCGGGTAGCGCACGAAGGAAGTCCGGCGCGTCGAAGATCGCACCGGCCGAGGCCACGCCGGTCGTCCTGGTCCGACCGCTGAGAATGCGATCCACCGCTTCGACCGCCAGCGGTGCGCTGATGGCGTAGATGTCCTGGCCGCTCGCCACGACGCGTCGTTGCGTGCCGCCGGAGCGCACGACCGCGTCGACGGTGAAAGTCTGCGCGGACCGGCCGCGCTCGTCGACCGCGGTCGGTGGCGAGTCCGCGGCGGCCAGGTCGGTGGCTGCCTCGATGGTCATGTAGGTGAGCACCTCGGGGATGGACAGGTGGCTGGGCACGGTGACGACGTCGGCCATCGTGAACCCGCCGAGGACGGTCCGGGGGCCCACCGGAGCGGGGAAGTCCCACTCCAGCCTCGGCAGGTCGCCCTCATCGAGGTAGTACTCCAGCCGGCCACCGGTGTAGCGGACACGGTGGCCGTCGCGCCGTTGCCGGGAGACGGTCCCGGAGGCCAGGGTCCCGGCCGTCGGGTGCCAGCTGCTGAGGCCATACGCGACGTGCGCCTCGTCGGCCGCCGCCCAGTCGCCCATCGCCGTGGTGACCAGCAGGTCGCCGAGGCCGCCGAAGAATGCCATCGCCGGTACCACCGCGACGCCCGCGGCCTGTGCCAGGTCGGTGAAGTGCGTGAACGTGTCGAGGTTCGCCTCGATCTCGGCCGCCACGTCCACGTACGGGATACCGGCGCGCAGGGCGGCCTCGATCACCGGCGCCGCGGTGGCCGCGAACGGGCCGGCGCAGTTGATGACCGCGGCGGCGCCGGTCAACGCCCGGTCGAGCGAGGCCGGATCGCCGAGCGACGTCGGCCGGTACGCGAGCCCTGGGTGCGGGGCCGCCAGCGCCTGGAGCTTGGTCGCGTCGCGACCGACCAGCAGCGGGATGAACCCGCGGTCGCGCAACTCCGCCACCACGAACCGCCCGGTGTGTCCGTACGCACCGACCACCGCCACCGTCTGACCCGAAGCCATCTGCAGTTCCTCCGCGCCCCTCGAAAAGATCGACTGAGTAGATCCTCTCCGCAGCGGCCGGCCCCGACGAGTGTCGGGAACGACATGTCCCGTACAGTTTCGGACATGACCACTGTCGCGGTCGCCGCCACCGACGGCATGCTGCACTTCGAGCTGGCCATGGCCTGCGAGGTGTTCGTCCGCGACCCCTCCGGCCTGGCGGATCCGTGGTACGACCTCGTGGTCTGCGGCCGGGGCCCGGTGCGGATCGGCAGGTTCCTGATGGAACCCGACGACGGATTGGACCGGCTCGCCCGCGCCGACACCGTGATCGTCCCCGCCGTGGCGGACGTCGACGCTGACCTGCCGCCCGACCTGCTCGACGCGGTCCGCGCGGCCCACCGGGCGGGCGCCCGGATGGTCTCGCTGTGCACGGGCGCGTTCGTGCTGGCCGCCGCCGGGGTGCTCGACGGGCTCCGCGCGACCACCCACTGGGCGCACACCGAGGCGCTGGCCGCGCGGTACCCGCGGGTGGCTGTCGACCCGGACGTGCTCTACGTCGACAACGGCGACGTGCTCGCGTCGGCCGGCAAGGCCGCCGCGATCGACCTGTGCCTGCACCTGATCCGGCGCGACCACGGCTCGACGGTCGCCAACGCGGTGGCCCGCCGCCTGGTCGTGCCGCCGCACCGCGCCGGCGGCCAGGCCCAGTTCGTCACCACCCCGGTACCCGCACGCGACGACCACCCCCTCGCCGACCTGTTCCCGTGGGCGATGCAACGCCTGGACCGCCCGCTGACCGTGGAGGACCTGGCCCGGCAGGCGAACATGAGCTCGCGCAACCTGGCCCGCCACTTCAAGTCGGCGACCGGAACCACCCCGCTGCACTGGCTGTCAACGCAACGGATCCGCCGGGCCCAGGAGCTGCTGGAGAACACCGACGACAGCATCGACGCCATCGCTGAAGCGGCCGGCATGGGCACCGCCACGACGCTGCGCCGACACTTCCACCGAACCGTCGGCGTGCCTCCGGACGCCTACCGTCGCACCTTCCGCAGCGCGTCGCCCTCGTGAGAATCGTGAGGGAATTCCTGTCCATGGCACCAACCTTTCAACCGGTCGGGAGGTGGCGGAGCGCCAGCACCGGCGAAGAACGCGGGCTCGTCGACGACCAGGACGACCAGCCACCGCCGGTCCGGGGAGCGCCGGGTGCGTGCCGCTGGTCAGGCGACGTCACGGGTGAGGCAGCGGGCGCCGCGTGTCACGTCAACGTGGCGGACATGGACGCCAGTGCGATCGACACGCCGACGATGATCCCGGCAAGCGCGGCCCCGGTGCCGACCAGCACGGCGTGCCTGCGTGCCGCCGATCGGAGCAGGGCGTAGACGCCCAGCGAGACCGGATACCCAATCACGACGCCGGGCACACCGACGAAACCGCCCACCAGCACGGCGCTGTCCCGGGGCGTGGGCGTGCAGCCGAACCCGATGCCCTCGCACTGACCACTCGGATTATGGCTGGGCAGCAGCAACGTGATGAGGACGTATACCAGAGTCAGAACGACGTACCAGGCGGTCATCACCAGCAGCGGACGTACG
>CAZYCD010000042.1:0-6838 GCA_964645345.1 uncultured Micromonosporaceae bacterium | reverse complement strand
GTATACCAGAGTCAGAACGACGTACCAGGCGGTCATCACCAGCAGCGGACGTACGTGCCATCGCCGCCGGGCTCGCGGAGGCGTCTGCGACGACAGCATGGTTGCAGTCTTTCATCACGAGCGGCTGTCTCGCGACCTCCGTCGATGGAGCCGAAGCGGGGCGGGCGGTGCCGGGATCACCCGCAGGTCGTCAGCGGCACATGCCGCCGGACAGGTACGCAATAGGGCCTGCATCGCGGCCGTTGCTACTGGCTCCAGCCGGCGCTCGGGGTCACGGGGCGGTTGTCCGGGCTGGCTGGTTCGATCGGGCGGCCTTCGTACTGGGTGGACAGGACCACGTGGGAGTTCATCTCCCCGTGTTGACCGAGGCGTTCGAGCAGCACCGTCGACGCCGCGATATGGACCATCGCCGCGGGCGGGAGCCTGTCATCGACCGTGGTCCTGTCTGCCGGCGGATACCAGGTACTCACGGCCGCAGCCGGGGCGCTGACCATCGTCCCGGCAGTCCTGCTGTCCGGCAGGCGATCTCGAACGACCACGGGGGAGTTGCCCGGCGACCGGTTGGCGACAGACTGACCACGACGCTCCCCGGCGCAACGGGTCGCGCGCGGCATGATGGTGCGGTGCGTCGAGGTGCGGCGGCTACCGGAAGCGTGGTGTTCTTCGCGCTCGCGCCGGGGACGGTGGCCGGACTGGTGCCGTGGTGGCTGACCGGTTGGCGGATGCGCCGGCCGGTCAGCCACCTGCTGCCGTTGCGTGTCCTCGGTGTGCTGCTCGTGGCGGCCGGGGCGCTCGTGCTGGTGCAGGCGTTCGTGGGCTTCGTGGTGGAGGGCCTGGGCACACCGGCGCCGGTCGCGCCCCCGCGCCGGCTGGTCGTCGGCGGGCTCTACCGGTACGTGCGCAACCCGATGTACCTGGCGGTCATGGCCGCGATCGCCGGGCAGGCGCTGCTGCTGTGGCAGGCGGTGCTGTGGTGGTACGGGGCGGCCGCCGCCGCGGCGATGGTCGGTTTCGTCCTCGGGTTCGAGGAGCCCGACCTGCGCCGGCGGTACGGCGCGGACTACGACGCCTACCGCAGCACGGTCCCCGGCTGGTACCCGCGGCTGCGCCCCTGGCGTCCCGACCGCTCCTGACGCCGTGCGGCAATGAGCTCGACGGCGCGGTCGAATCCGTCCGGCGGCGAACCGATCAGCGGCCTGTGGCCGCACCACCGCGTTTGGCCGATCGCTTCGCCGACAGGCCGCCACTGTCCCGATACGCCGAACGCTGCGCCGGCAGGCCCCTGCTCCGCGTGCCCCGACAGCCGCGGACTGACCGGACTGATCCGCTCAGTCGGCCTCATCCCGCCGCTGCCCGGGTACACCGGGATGCGTTTCCGCGGCGAGCAGCCGGCGGGCTCGCAATGCCAGGTAGAGCTCGCAGGCCGATACCGGGTGTGCGGTGCTACGACCGGTCAGGTGGGCGACCTTGCGCAGCCGTGCCAGGACCGTGTTGCGGTGACAGTGCAGCGCGGCCGCGGTGCGTGACACCGAGCCGTCGCGGGAGAACCATGTTTCGAGGGTGGTGATGAGGAGGTCCGCTTCGCGCGGCTCGAGCGCGGACAGACCGGCGAGCACCGTGGCCTGCCAGGCGGTCGCGCGTACCGCGTCGTCCACGAGGAGCACGTCGAGTGGCGCCTGGCCGTAGCGGTGCAGCCGGTCCGATGAGCCGTCCAGGCACCTGCGCGCAACCCGCGCCTGCCGCGCCGCGTCCGGCATGGCATCAACAGCCGTAAACGGCGTACTGACGCCCACTCGCGTGGTCGCCGCCCGGGCGAGGGCCTCGACCGCGGCGTCGAGGGCCGCGGGGGAACCGGCCGCAAGCAGCCCGATGTGCTCGCCGGTCGACTGCACCCACACCGATCGGGTGCCGGCCGACCGCTGGCCGAGGACAGGGATCGGGTCGTCGAGGCGCTCGCTGAGCTCGACCGAGACGATGAGGAAGTAGCCGCGTTCGGGTAGGCCGAGCGACCGTCGCACGGCGGCGCGGTTCGAGGGCGGTGTCGTCCCTTCGAGCAGGCCGAGGAGCATGACCCGCCTGGACTGCTCGTCGCGGCGCTCGCGCTCATCCACCACCTCGCGGTAGGCCTCGGCGGCGGCCGTGGAGTACCGGTCGATCGCGCTCCACAGGCTGTAGGACAGGGTCAGCAGCGCCTGCGACTGGCTGCCTGCCTGCGGCAGGCCGACGAGTTCCTCCCAGACCCGCAACCCGGCGAGCCGGTACGCGTGCAGCAGCCCGGCCATCGGCACGCCGAGTTCGGCCTTGACGCGGCCTGCGGCCCGGGCGCTGCTCAGGTCGTCGGGGTGGCCGGCGAGCGTGCGCAGAAGGGCGAGCATGTTCGCCCGTACCAGCTCCCCGAGATCCTCGCGGGTGATCACGCCCGTCGCGTAGGCCGGCTCGGCCACCATGATCTCGTCGGTGACCTTCTCGAACAGCAGGTCGCCCCGTCGTTCCAGCAGGTCAACCAGGTGCGCGAACGCGGCGGGCTGCGCCACCGGCTCCGTGACGGCGGTACTCATGTTGCGACTGTATGACCGGGGCAACGACACCGACATGTGCACGTGCACACTGCGCCCGCCGGCATCGGGTGCCCGCGCCTATGGCGCCGGCCCGGGCTGGTGCCGCACAGTGACCCCAGACGACCTCACCGTGCGCGCCCGGGCGGCGCGCCGGGGGAAGGTCCGGCAAGGAGGCCGTGATGACCGTGACGCCGTCGGACCAGTCCGCTGACCAGCGCGACCCTGCCGCCCCCGGCGAGGCTGAGAGTGCGCGGTTGGACGCGGCGCTCGCACGGCTGCGGGACGGCGCCGCGCGGTGGTCGCAGCTGCCCTTGTCCGAGCGGGCCGCCCTGCTCGCGCAGGTGCACGCCGCGGTCGCGCCCGAGGCGGCCCGCTGGGCAAGCATCGCCGCCGCGGTCAAGGGCTTGTCGTCCTCGTCCCCGCTGGTCGGCGAGGAGTGGACTTCGGGTCCCTACGCCACGGCCGCCGGGGCGGCGGCGCTGGCCGCCTCGCTCGCCGCGCTCGCCGCGGGGCGGTCTCCCGCGGAGCGCGTGCGCACCACCGTGGCGCCGGGTGGCCGGGTGGCCCTGCAGGTACAGCCGTACGACATGAAGGAACGGCTGCTGTTGCACGGCTTCTCGACCGAGGTCTGGATGCAGCCGGGGGTGGACGCAGAGCAGGTGCGCCGGACCGCGGGGCTCGGCGCCCGGACGGTGGGAGTCAACGGCGGCGTGGGTCTCGTTTTGGGGGCGGGCAACATCTCCTCGATCCCACCGCTGGACGTGCTCTACGAGGTGGTCGCCAACAACCGGGCAGTGGTGCTCAAGCTGAACCCGACGCTGGCCGCGCTGATGCCGGTTTACCAGGCCGTTCTCGCGCCGCTCATCCGCTTCGGCATGGTGGAGGTCGTCCAGGGCGGCGCGGAGACGGGCGGCTACCTCGCCCACCACGACGGCCTCGACCATGTGCACATCACCGGCAGCGCAGCGACGCACGACGCGATCGTCTGGGGTACCGGTGAGGCCGGCCGGGCCCGCCGCGCCGCGGGGACGCCGCTGCTCACCAAGCCCATCACGAGCGAGCTGGGCGGCGTTTCGCCCGTGATCGTCGTCCCGGGTCGGTGGAGCAGCGCCGACCTCCTCTACCAGGCCGAGCACGTGGCCACCCAGCGCCTGCACAACAGCGGGCACAACTGCATCGCTGCACAGGTGGTCGTGGTCAGCCGCGACTGGCCGCAGAAGGACGCCTTCCTCGCCGCACTCCGCGCGGTACTGGACAAGCTGCCCGCGCGCCGGCCCTGGTACCCGGGGACAGAGTCCCGGCTCGCGGCCGCGCTCGCGGCCTACCCCGACGCCGAGCGGCACGGCGACCGGCTGCTGGTCCACCCTTCCGTCGAGGACGCCCACGACCTGTGCGCCACCGAGTACTTCGGACCGGTGCTCGGCGTGGTCGAACTGCCCGGTGCCGACCCTCGGTCCTTCCTGGACACCGCCGTCGACTACGCCAACGACCGGCTCGCCGGTACCCTCGGCGCCAACGTTCTCATCGCCCCCGCCGAGCTGCGCGCCCTCGGCCCGGGATTCGACGAGGCGCTCGCCCGGCTGCGGTACGGGACGATCGCGGTCAACGCCTGGACCGGTATCGGCTTCCTGTCCGCCCGGGCTCCGTGGGGCGCCTTCCCCGGGCACACCATCCATGATGTCGGCAGCGGAGTCGGCGTCGTCCACAACGCCCTGCTGCTGCAGGACACGGAACGCACCGTGGTGCGCGGACCGTTCCGGCCGTTCCCCCGCTCATTCGCCGGCGGGGAATGGACCCTGTTCCCGAAGCCGCCGTGGTTCGTCACCGCCCGCACCGCCGCCACGACCGGTCGACGGCTCACCGCCTACGCCGACAAACCCTCATGGCTGCGGCAGCCCGCAATCTTCGCGTCCGCCTTCCGGGCCTGACGCCAACCTCGGCCGCCCGGTTCTCCCCAACCGGACGTCCTTTCTCGAGGGAGAGACCCGCGATATGAGTCCAGCGACATCTCCTGCGACGTTCACCGAGACCTTCGACCATATCGTGGTCGGCGCCGGATCCTCCGGCGCGGTGCTCGCGGCCCGGCTGAGCGAGGATCCCGCCCTCCGGGTGCTGCTACTGGAGGCAGGCGGCCCCGACAAGAACAAGGCCGTACACATCCCCGCGGCCTTCTCGACCCTGTTCAAGTCGGACGTCGACTGGAACTACGACACCGTCCCGCAGGAGCCCCTGGGCGGCCGAACCGTGTACTGGCCGCGCGGCAAGATGCTCGGCGGCTGTTCCTCGCTCAACGCCATGATGTGGGTGCGGGGCTTCGACGCCGACTACGACCGATGGGCGCAGCTTGCCGGCCCGCAGTGGTCCGCGTCCGCCCTGCGGCCCTATTTCGAGGCGAGCCAGGTGCCGGTGGCGGACCAGCGTGACCCACGCCGGCACACCGAGCGCTTCCTCGACGCCGCCCGCGAGGTCGGCTACCGGGTCGAGGAGGCCAACCGCGGTGCCCCGGACGGGTTCAGCCGGACCCGGGTCACCCAGCACCGCGGTGCCCGGGCGAGCACCGCCGTGGCGTACCTGCGGCCCGCGGCGTCCCGGCGCAATCTCGTCGTCCGTACCGGCGCCCACGTGACCCGCGTGCTGTTCGAGGGACGCCGGGCGATGGGCGTGGAGTACATCCAGGAAGGGACGTTGCGCAGCGTGGGAGCGCGCGGGGAGGTCATCCTGTCCGGTGGCGCGGTCAACACTCCGCAACTCCTCATGCTCTCCGGTATCGGCGACCCGCAGCAGCTGTCCCGGTTCGGGATCGAGGTCATCGCGGCGTCCCCCGAGGTAGGACGCAACCTGCGCGACCACCTCGCGTCGCTCATCGCCGTGGCCGCGCACCGCGACACCCTGCACAGCGCCGCGACCCTGCCCCAGCTCGCCCGTTACCTGCTGGCCCGCAGGGGCATGCTGACCTCGAACGTGGCCGAAGCGTACGGCTTCGTGCGCAGCGACCCCGGCATGGCCGAGCCCGACATCGAGATCATTTACGCGCCGGCGACCTACGTTGGCGAAGGTCTCGTCCCCTCGCCGGGGCACGGCTTGTCGATCGGACCGATCCTGCTCCAGCCGCGCTCGCGCGGCACGATCACCCTGGCCTCGCGCGACCCTCTGGACAAGGCCGTCATCGACCCGAACTACCTCGGCGACCCCGACGGCGCCGACCGCGCCATCATGCTCCGCGGCCTGGCAATCTGTCGCCGGATCCTCGGCGCCCGGGCCCTGCGTCCATCGCTGACAGGCAAAGTGATCGCTCCCGAGGGATTTACCTCGCTCGACGACCCCGCCATGGACGAGGCGTCGCTGCGCAACCTGTCCCACACCCTCTACCACCCCACGAGCACTGTGCGGATGGGGCTTGACGACGGCTCCGTCGTTGACCCGCACCTGCGGGTGCGCGGGGTCGAGGGCTTGCGCGTCGCTGACGCCTCGATCATGCCCGAGATCATCCGTGGCCACACCCACGCGCCGTCCGTCGTCATCGGCGAGAAGGCCGCCGATCTGGTGCGGGGCCGCGACCAACGGTCCACGAGCGCCCTCACCCGCGCGACCGCGACCCCCGCGCCATCCCCGAAAACCTCTGCGTGACCGCCCCGGCCGCCTCCACGAGGCTGGCCTGTGGCGTTCCGGTCCAGGCTGAACATTGTCGTGCGACACAAGCCGCTTGAGCACAACGGCGCCGGTGTCCAGGTGTGGTGTCGGGCCAGTGCGCGAGGGTCCCCGCCTCGGCGTTCGTCCCAGTGACCGTGAAGGCGTGCCGGGATTCGGGGAAGGCCTACCCATGTCGGCGACCGGTTCAGATTCACCGTGAACGGCCGGCTAGGAACTACGAACGGTGGCGGGGTCGCTGGCGTTCGTGCTGGCCGCCGCCGGGGTGCTCGGCGGGCTCCGCGCGACCACCCACTGGGCGCACACCGAGGCGCTGGCCGCGCGGTACCCCCGGGTGACGGTCGACCCGGACGTGCTCTACGTCGACAACGGCAACGTGCTCGCCTCGGCCGGCAAGGCCGCCGCAATCGACCTGTTCGTGCACCTGATCCGGCGCGACCACGGCTCGACGGTCGCCGGTGCGGTTGACCAGGGATCGATCAACTCCGCGATCCGCGCGGCGTGGCGCAGCACGCGGGGTCCGCCCCGCCCACGCTCGTCCGCGGCACCAGTCGGGCCTTGGCGGCGCTGGCCGTGGCGGCGGACCTGGCGTTGCTGGTTCTGTCGCTGCCCGGGCTGATCATTCGAGCACC
>CAZYCD010000041.1:0-26548 GCA_964645345.1 uncultured Micromonosporaceae bacterium | reverse complement strand
TCGCATGTCGACCACGATCCGACGCCGTGGACTGACCGGCTCGACTCGTTGACGGGTCCCTACGCCGATGCCGGCCTGGCGAGGGTGGCCTTGTACTGGGCCATTGAGCTGCTGTGGGATGAACTGCCGCAGTGGTGGTGGCATCCCGACGACCCGATCGCACTCGGCACCCGATGGTTGTGCTCTGCGCGGGTACGCGACCGGCTCCAACGCTTCGCGGACCTGCACCCCAGGTGCAAGACAGCCAAGGACGCCCTGCTCGCCATCGACGCACTGAAACGAGGCGACTTACCTCCATGGTGGTACCCGACCTATGGATACGACCCTGCCCGAGACAACAGCCTCCACCGCCTCATGCACCCAGCTCCAGTCATGCCTTGAGGCCAACTCAGCTGGTCTCATTCAGCTCGACGTCTGATCGGCGCTCAACGCTGCTTCGATCCGATTACCGGCCGCCTCGTCCTGGCCGTCAATGCACTTCGCGTAGACCTTTAGGAGCTCTGACACTCCGCCGAGTGCCAGTGGAGTTGAGCGCCACGGAGCAGCGGTATCGAGCGGGGCTGGAAATCCGCGCCGATGACCGAGGCGCCCTGCGCCGCCTACATATCGGCGGCTTGGCGACCGACGACCATCGAGGCGTAGAGCTTCGGGTCAAATGCTTGAACGGTCTGCACGTCGAGCTGTGCGCCGAGGCCGTCGAGTACCCGGGTGAAGAAGCATCGGGCCGCCGCCGCATACACCACGTCGGCAATGTCGGCGTCCGACAGCCCCACGGCGCGGAGCTGATCGACGTCGTCCTGTTCCACCGACGCAGCGTCCGTCGCGACCTTTGCGGCGAACCGGTACACGGCGCGGTCCTGTTCGTCGAGGGTCTCGCCGGCCGGGTCCTGGGCGATGCGATGCAACGAGGTCTCGTCGCCGCAGACGTCGCGGAGGAACTTCGAGTGGGCGGTGGTGCAGTACGTCGAGCGCAAGGCCCGCGCCGCCGCGATAGTGGCAAGTTCAAACCGTCGCCGGTCCATTCCGTTGCGAATGGCCAGGTTGAGGCCGTTCCAGGCCTGGGCTACGTCCGGCCGGCGCCCGAAAGCGCCGGCGTAGTTGGGCAGGAAGCCCCACGACTCGCGTTGCTGTCGGTAGTACTCGGCGGTCGCTCCGGTCGCGGCGTCCTCGGGAATGGTCTCGATGAACATGGCGCCATTGTGCACATGGGCTGCCAGTAAAAGACTTCCGCCGTGCGGGCAGAGCTTGGTCTATGAGCTTCTGGCTCTTCGCTCGACCGCGAGACGCGGGTGACCACCGACATTGCCCCAACATCGACACCGGCAGGGCCAACCGGCGCTCCCGCCCCGAATTCGTGATCGTCTAGCTGGAGCTGTTACCGGCTCCTCCCCATCGCGCGCGGTGTCCCGCCGTTCGCGCCTGACCGACACTCATGGGGGCGTCAACCTACCGGATCGAGGTGGGGAGCGTGGACCTCTCCAGACCGGGGCCTTCCCACAGCTGGCGGGCCCGTCCTCAGGCCGTTGGCGCCGAACACCCCGTGGCCGGGGACGTGTCCGGGGCCCGAACTCACGTCCGGCATCGGACCTCCCGCGACCGGTCCGCTGTGGACGCCCGATTACATCGGATTAATGCCGGTATCAGAATGGTGGTGAATCCTGCCAGACGTCGTGTCAGCCGGCGGTAAGCAACGCCACGCAACGAGCGGCGGACCGATGCACACTTACCGCCGATGACCGGCCCTTATTTATCTTAGCGAATACGGTTGGCCCCTATTTCGGGGGGTGACAAAACGGTACGGAATGGGGAGGCGAATTCTGCCATTCTTCTGCCGATGGTTGCGCACCGTCTGTCCTCCATGGACGATGAGTGGTTGTGGAGGGCTTGTCGGGTCGCCTTGGGGGAGGCGGTCCGGACCGGGGGCAGCATTCGCGCACGACGATTTGTTTGATATCGCGAAAGCTGGGTAAGGAAGACCGCCATACTTCGGGAGGGACCCATGAGCAAGATCCGCCGCGGGCTGCGCAGCCTGGCGAGGCTTGGCGCACACACGCTGCGTGGCCAGTCCAGACGCCACGATGTCACCGGTCGACCGCGACATCCGAGCACGCACGAGGGTGCCACCGAGCGGTTCGGCGCTGAGCTTCGCGCGATGCGGCACATGCAGGTCAGCCCCGAGCTGATCAGCGACATCGAGACCGAGCTGCACTGGGGCCTCGTCTGGCACGAGTTCGAGCGCTCGATGCAGGCCGAGATCGACCGGGTCTTCGCCCCGTACCTCGCCATCGCCGACTGCGTAGAGGACTTCGACGACGTACGCGACCTGGTCGGACTCGCCGAACCGGTACTCGCATAGGCGAAACGGTCAGAACCCGATCAGTCGGTCGATGCATTGGCGCACCATGTCCGCGGGGCCCGTTGTGCCGCGCGTACTCGCCAATCATGTGCACAACACCATGCCCGGAGACATTCTCTGTCCCATCGGGAGAAATGAATGTCTCGTCCATGGACGGTGCATCGAAGACCGGGCCGTCGAATAGAGCCTTTCGATCGGTCCGCCCCGGAACCGCTCGCGGAACCACCCACGCTCCACTTTGGACAGATGGCGGATCAGAAGCGGCAGGAGACGGGCGACAGGGCCGGGTACCGCCGAAAGGCGAGGCGGGCGACAGGCTGGGTCCCCGCCGGGCGGCGAGGGGGGGACCGCCATACCTCGTTGGACGGCGGTCCCGACGCGCGGACTAGCCGGTCGCCAGGGCAAAGACCGCGAGGATCACCGCGCCGGCGGCGATGGCCAGGACCAGCATGACACTGGCGAATGCCGATGCCACCTTGGTCGCGAGGTCGAAGATCTGTCCGACCAAGCGGCCGACGTGCAGCAGGATGAACACTCCCACCACGATCATCACGATCGTGATGAACACCAGGCCCGGGTGGGGACTGATGCCACCCGACCGGGCCGCGTTCGACCCCTTGCCGGATGCGGCGCCACAGCCCGTGGACAACTCCAGGATCAGCAGCGCGAGGACGGCGGCGACTGCGGCCGAGCGGAGCCTCGGGTACCGGGCCGGGCCGCGGTCACGGCCGGAAGGACCTGAAGGGCCTGACGGACCTGTGAGCCGGCCGGCGGACGGCGCGCCGTGTCCCGGCGGGCCGTTCTTTACCTCTGAGTGGGATGAGACTAGCGTTTTCATAGCGGCTCCTTGTCTGATGCGGGCGCGTATCGACTGGATTCCGTGAGAAGAGCGGATGCCCCTGAGCGCCGGGCCAACGACGCCAGGGGTATCTGCGAGTACCGGGGGAGATCGCGGGCAATGTCCCAGGCTCGCCAGCCGGACACTGGATCGGGAGCCTGAGGTCCGCATCGCCGTCCCCTTCCCGAGGCTGTCGACGATGAACTCCCGCTGAACCGAAGTTCTCTGAGATCAACTGAAGTTCTGCTACCAGCTTAAGCCTGGCAGAGAGCCTGAACAATCCTCTTCTTACGCTCGGTGTCCTGTTCGCGCAGGATCCGGCAACGCCGGCGCGCCCCCTTTTCTTACATGACTCGTCGAACTACACTCCCAGTCCTGATGACGAACTGAAGTTCAGTTGAGGACGTGAACCCAGTGCAGCCCAACGAGCGGTCCCCGCGCGCTCTCGCGCGGCGTCTGCGTGCCCTGCGGGAGAGCCACTGGTACGACCTGAGGATCACCCAGCAGCAGCTCGCCGAGGCCTTCGGCGGCGAGAAGCCGCTGAGCGAGTCGCTGATCTCGTCGTGGGAGTCTGCGCGCCACCCGGTCACGCCACCCCCCAACCGGCTGCGGGCCTATGCGACGTTCTTCGCGACCCGCCGGTCGGTCGAGGGCGACCGGCCACGGCTGCTGAGCGACGCTGAGCTGACCGACGACGAACGCGCCGAGCGCGACCGGCTGCACGAGGAGCTGCTCGGGCGGTGGAGCGACGACCGGGGCTCGGACATCGTCGATCGGGTACCCCTGGCGGCCAGCGGCGATACCATCGGCGGCGGCCTGTGGCGCTTCGCCGACCAGCGGCCGGTCACCATCATCTGCTCCCGGCTACCCGCGGAGCTGACCGGTGCGATGCCCTACACGAACCACCGGGACCCCGACTACGTGCGGTCCTACTCGTACGCGGACCTCGACTCCCTGATCGAGCTACACGGGCACATCAGGGCCACGAATCCCGCAGTGCAGGTGAACATCAGTACGGCGGACGACCTTGGGGAGGACGATTACACCGCCCATCTCGTAGTACTCGGCGGGGTCGACTGGAACCCGGTCACCCGTGATCTTCTCCGCCGGCTGAACCTGCCTATCCGGCAGGTCGGCCGGGAGGACGAGAGTGTTTACTCCGGCTATTTCGAGGTAAAGCGGACCGAGGACAAGCTGGAGTTCCGGCCGGTTCTGGAGGAGCGGGACGCCAAACCCATCCTCCGGGAGGACGTCGCGATGCTCTTCCGTGGCCCGAGCCCGTACAACCGCAAACGCACGGTAACCCTGTGCAACGGGATGTACGGCAGGGGCACGTACGGTGCCGTGCGCGCGCTGACGGACGCGCGCTTCCGGGACCGTAACGAGGAGTACCTGCGGAGTCGGTTCACCGGTTCGGCGTTCGGCATCCTCACCCGAGTCCTCATCGTCAACGGAGAAGCCTTGACACCCGACTGGACGCTCGACGACAACCGGCTCTACGAATGGCCCGAGGCGTGAACGCCGGGCTGCCGGCGGCCGTTCTGCACAGCCCGTCCCACCGGAAGCTGCTGACCGGGGCCGCGTCGCCGGTCGCCGTCCCGGGCCGGGTCGAGGCGATCATCGTGCCGAGCGCCCGTACCGCACCCTACCTGCGGCACGCGGCCGGCCTGGCACAGGAGCTGAAGTGCTTCCTGGTGGTGCTGTGCAGCAAGCGCGCCCGCCGGGACCAGCTCTGCCAGTTGATCCGGTCGGAATTCCTGATGGTGGACCTGATCGCCCTGGACATGCCGGCGTACCCGCCCGGGGCGATGCCGGAGTTCGAGACCACGACGCTGCTCGCCGGTACCCCCCTGGAGCGCCGTACCGACACCAGCCTCAAGCGCAACCTCGCCCTGATGCTGGCCCGGACGGCCGGCTGGAAGCGGGTCGTGTTCCTCGACGACGACGTGGAGATCCCCGATCCGACCGACCTGCGGCGCGCGGTCGGCCTGCTCGACACCCACGACGGCGTGGGCCTGGAGATGGGCGGGTACCCGGACAACTCGGTGGTGTGCCACGCGCACCGGGCGGCCGGCGGCTGGCAGGACACCTTCGTCGGCGGCGGGGCGCTGGCGGTACCCGTGGACAGGGTCGAATCGTTCTTTCCCAACATCTACAACGAAGACTGGCTGTTCCTGCTCGACGACAGCAGGTTGCGCACGGTGAGCCAGGTCGGCCGGGCGGTGCAGGGACCCTACGACCCGTTCGCCAACGAGGACCGGGCGCGGGCCGAGGAGTTCGGCGACATCCTGGCCGAGGGCATCTTCGGCCTGCTGGACCGGGGGCGCCGGGTGCAGGACGCGGACGAGGCGTACTGGCGGGACTTCCTCGCGCGGCGGGCGAGCTTCATCAACGACATCATCGACCGCACGGCTCGGGCCGACCTGGAGGACGGGCGACGGGACCAGATCATCCAGGCGCTCAAGGCGTCCAGGGGCCGGCTGCGGATCATCGAACCCGCCCAGTGCGTCGGGTACCTGCGGGCCTGGCGGCGGGACAGCCGTCGCTGGCGCAGGGCACTGGACGGGCTCCCGAGCGGGCTGGATGTCGACAAGTCCCTGGAGCACCTGGGCCTGGACCGGCGCCGGCGCACGGTGTGGCTGGACCGCAGCGGCAACGCGCCACGCGAGGCGGTACCGGGGCCGCGCGCGACCGCGGACGTCAGGTGACCTGCCGCTGTGCCGGTACGCCACCCGGGCCGCCCGGCGCCCGGTCCACGACCGGAGCCAGCAGGACCACGGCGACCGCGAGGACGGGCAGTACCAGCAGCGCGTAGCCGAGGCCAACGCGCTCCCCGCCGGTACCGATCAGCGGCGGAGCCACGAACGCCGCGACGTAGCCCACGGTGGTGAGCACCGCGACGCCGTCGCCCGCACCCGACCGGCCGCCCGCACTGAGCACCGCCGGAAAGACCACGCAGGTGCCCATGCCCCAGCACAGCGCGCCGGCGTAGGCCAACACCGGGGCCGGCGCGACCACCGAGACCGCGACGCCAGCGGCGGCCAGTGCCGCCCCGATCTGGATCGTGCGCGCCCGGCCGATGCGGGCCTGCACGCCGCCGGCGAGAAACCGGCCGATCGCCGAGGCGGTCAGGAACAGCGTGTACCCGACGGCCGCGCGCGCGTGCGACACACCCCGGGTACCGGCCAGGTAGATCGCCAGCCAGTCGCCGGCCGCGCCCTCGATCGTTGCCCCGCAGATCATCAACAGCCCGAGTAGCACGAGCCGGCGCAGGGCCGGTACCCGTTCGCGCGAGTGCGGTAGGTGCGGCAGCCGCCGCTCGTCCACGAACGCCCGCGCACCGAGCCAGCAGAGCCCGGCGCCAGCGAGGCCGGCGACGGTGAAATGGGTGGACGTGCCGACCGGCAGCCGTGCGGCCAGCGCGCCGAGCCCCGCACCCACCACGCTGCCGGCGCTCCAGAAGCCGTGGAACATCGGCATGCGGTGCCCGCCGGTGGCCTCCTCCACGGCGACGCCGTGCAGGTTCATCGCCGTGTCCCAGGCGCCCGAGCCGAGCCCGAAGCAGAGCAGCACGAGGCGCAGTTCGAAGGCGGTGGACACCCGGCCGAGGCCGACCAGGGCCGCGCAGGCGACCAGCGCGCCCGTCCAGACCACCCGCCGGCTGCCGAACCTGCGGCACAGCCGGCCGGTCACCGGCATCGAGATCAGCGAACCGGTACCGAGGGCGAACAGCGCGAAGCCGAGCTGGGCGAGGTCGAGGTGCAGGTTCGTCCACAGTGCCGGCAGCCGGCTCATCCAGGACGCCTGCACCGCGCCGCTGACCGTGAAGACGATCGCCGTGCCGCGCTCGGCGCGCGCGGTCGGCCGGTCGGTCCGCGCCGTGTCCCGCTCTGCCCGCAACCTGCGCCCATCGCCCGGCCGTCGACCACGCCCGGAGTGGGCGGCGCTGCCCGTCCATAGACGTCGGTCAAGTTATGTCACCGAGTGTACGTGCTCCGGTTACGATCCTCGATCCGCGATCTTGTCGGTGCGGCATCCTACGATCGCCGCATGGCATTTGACTTCCAGGTTGTCGTGGACAGCGCCGATCCGCACGCGCAGGCCGACTGGTGGGCCGAGACGCTGGGTTGGGCCGTCGAACCGAGCGACGAGGCGTTCATCCAGCGGATGGTCAACGAGGGCTATGCCACCGAAGCGGACACGCTCAGGCACAACGGCACGCTGGTCTGGCGCGAGGGCGCCGCGATCCGCCACCCCGAGGACCAGGGGCCCACTCCGCAGCGGCGCGTGCTCTTCCAACTGGTACCCGAGGGGAAGACGGTCAAGAACCGGGTGCACCTCGACGTGAGGGTCCCCGACGAGACTGCCGCGGCGGTCGTCGAGCGGCTGTCGGCGCGCGGCGCGACGGTGCTGCACGAGGGGCGGCAGGGACCACACCACTGGGTCACCATGGCGGACCCGGAGGGCAACGAGTTCTGCGTGTCCTGAGGCGGCTCAGGTCCCTGGGAACTCGCGGAGCCAACGGGCCAGCGGCGAGCCCCGAGTTCGGTCCCCGACCGTGCGCGTCGATCTCCCGAACTAGGGTTACCCGCCGGCGGACCCCGCCTCGGGCGCCGGTACTGGACGGCGCCACCGCTCACGCAGCAGGATCCACAGCGCCGCCACCCCGTCCCGCCACGTGATCTTCTTGCCGTCCGCCCGCGACCGCGCCTGGTACCGGATCGGCACCTCGTACGGGCGGATCTGCCGGCGCAGCAGCTTCCCGGTGACCTCGGCCTCCATCCCGAAGCCGCGGGACCGGATGTCCAGCGACCGGTAGAGCGCTACCGGCATCATCTTCAGCCCGGTCTCCAGGTCGCCGAGGTAGGAGTTGAACAGCATGTTGGCCGCCGTCGTGACGGCCCGGTTGCCCATGACATACCAGAACGAATAGGAGCTGTGGGCGCCGAAGGTCCGGTTCCCGTAGACCACCTGGGCGCGGCCGTCGAGTACCGGCGCCAGCATGCCCGGGATGTCCTGCGGGTCGTACTCCAGGTCCGCGTCCAGGACCACCAGATAGTCGCCGGTCGCCTGTCCGGCCGCGGTACGGATGGCGGCCCCCTTGCCCAGGTTCCGGTCATGGGTCACGACCCGTACCCGGGGATCGTCGACGCGGTCGAGGATCGCCCTGGTACCGTCCCGGCTGCCGTCGTCGACCACGACGATCTCGACGTCACACGGGTACTCGACTGCCAGCGCCGCATTGACCACGCTGGCCACCCGAGCCTCCTCGTTGAACACCGGCATCAGGATGGACAGCTTCACGGCGGACCACACTAACCCCAGTACCTCCTCCGGTCATCCGATGAGGTCGCCCCGACTACCCTTGCCGCGTGTCCGTCCTGCTCGGCCTGTTGCCGGCCGTTACCTACGCGCTGACCGCGTACGCGGTGCGGCCGGTCGCGCGGGTGTTCGCGCCGGTACGGCTCGCGCTGGTCCGGGCCGCCCTGGTGGTAGCGGGGGTGGCGGCCGTCCTCGTGGAGGGGCTGTCGCTGGTACACGGGCTGACCGGGCCAGCCATGATCACCGTTTGGTCGGTCGCCGTGCTCGTGGCGGGGGCCGGGGCCGTCGCGCGCCACCGGCGGGACCGCCATGGCGACCGGGCTGGCCGCCGCCTGCGGGACCGGATCGGTACCGCCTGGAGCGGCGCGGGCTGGGGTGTCCGGCTGCTGACTCTCGGCCTGGCCGTGCTCATCCTGTCCGAGCTGGTACTGGCCGTGGCGTCGCCGCCGAACAACTTCGATTCGCAGACCTACCACCTGCCCAAGATCGAGCACTGGGTACTCCAGCGGGACGTCCAGTTCTTCCCGACCGCCATCCACCGGCAGGTGACCCTGGCGCCCGGCGCCGAGTACCTGCTGCTGCACCTGCGCCTGCTGACCGGCGGCGACGCGCTCTACAACCTGCTGCAGTTCGGCGCCTCGGTCGGCCTGGTGCTGCTCGCCTCGCGGATCGCCGGGCAGCTCGGCGGCTCGGCACGCGCCCAGGCGCTCGCCGGTTTCGTCGCGGGTACCGCGCCGATGGTCGCCCTGGAGTCGACGAGTACCCAGACCGACCTCGTGGTGGCCGCCTGGGTCGGCTGCCTGGCGACGCTGGTACTCGACGAACTGCGCCGCCGTACCCGACCGGGCGACCTGATCCTGATTGGTACCGCGACCGGGCTGACCACGCTGACCAAGGCGACCGGCCTGCTCGCCGCGGGTCCACTGCTGCTGATCTGGGGTGTTGCGCAGCTGCGTACCCGCGACTGGCGCACGGCCCTGCCCCGGGTGGCCGCCGCTTCCGTGCTGATCCTCGGCTGCGCGGCGCTGCTCGCGGGACCCTACCTGGCCAGGGTCGACGCCGAGTTCGGCAACCCGCTCGGCCCGGACTATCTGCGCAACTCGATCTCGATGCAGCGGCACGACCCCGGCGCGCTGCTGGTGAACGCGCTGCGCGTCGGGTACACGGCGCTGGACACGCCGGTCGGGTCGGTGAACCGGGTCGCGGTCGACGGGATCGACCGGCTGTCCAGGGCCGTCGGCGTCGACCCGAACGATCCGAAGATCACGTTCGTGCAGAGCACGTTTCCTACCGACAACGGCGCGGTACTGGACGAGGACAAGTCGTCCATGCCCATCGCTGGCGGGCTGATCCTGCTCGGGGCCGGTTTCCTGCTCGTGCGGCCCCGCCGCCGGGTACCGGCCGGCAACGCGGTGGCGGCCCGCGCGTACGCGGCCGCATTCTGGATCAACCTCGCCGCGTACGCGGTGACCATCAAGTGGCAGCCGTGGGGCGACCGGCTGGTGCTCTACCTGGTCATGCTCGGCGCGCCGCTGGCGGGCCTCTGGCTCGACGCGGTCCTGCGCCGCTGGTCGGGTCGACCGGCCGCGCCGGGCCACGCGGGTGTGTCGGACCGGCCGGCCGCGCGGTGGCGGGCGGTGCCGGGGCGATCGGTGGCCGCGCTCGCCGCGCTCGCCGTCCTCGCCAGCGGCTGCGCCGGCTGGCTGGCCGTCGGGTACGGCTGGCCGCGCCGGCTGGTCGGCGCCCACTCCGTGTTCACCGAGACCGACCTGCAGGCCAGGTTCCAGCGCAGGCCGGAGTGGCAGGCGGACTACGAGTGGGCGGCGGCCGCCGTACGCGCCTCGGGTGCCCGCCGCGTCGGCATCGTGCAGAGCGAAGACACCTGGGAGTACCCGTGGTGGGTGCTGCTGCGCGGCCGCGAGATCGTCGCCATGCAGTCCGTGCTGCCCGGGCTCGCACCCGCCCGGCCCAGCCAGGTGGACGCGCTGGTCTGCCAGGCACCGGCCGACGTCTGCGGGTCCTTCGCGCCGCCCGGCTGGCAGGTGCACGTGCACGGCGCGACCTCGATCGGCTATGCGCTGCCGCCCGGGCCGCAGTCCACCACGTCCGGCCCCTGACCGGCCAGCCCATCGAGCGCGGCCAGTACCGCCGGCCACGCCGCCGACAGCGGATCGATGAGCCCGAAGTGCTCCACCCCGGCCAACTCCACCAGCCGCGCGTCGGTACCCGTGCGCCGCGCCGCGGCCACGTAGTCCCGCCCGATCCCGACCGGTACCTGACGGTCGAGGTCCCCGTGCACCACCACGACCGGCACCGGCAGGGGCAGCAGCCGGGCCGGGTCCACGGCCGCGTACCGGTCGGGTACCTCCGCGGGCCCACCGCCCAGCAGCCCGCCCACCGCGCCGTCCCCGAGCCCCAGCCGGTACCCGCGCCCGAGGTCCGCGACCGGCGCCAGCGCGAGGACACCCCGGCAGGGCACCCGGCCGGCCGCCCACAGCGCGAGCTGCCCGCCCGCGGAGTGCCCCGCCAGTACCGGCGCGGTCGGCCCCAGCCGGTCGGCGACCGCGGCCAGCCCGGCCGCCACGTCCTGGAAGGTGCCCGGCCACCCACCGCCCGGCTGCCCCACCCGGCGGTACTCCGGGCACACCACCGGGTACCCGCGGGAGGCGAGATCGGCGGCGAGCGGCCCGACGTGCGCGCGGTCGTACTCGGCTCCCCAGAACCCGCCGTGCAGGAAGATCACCGGTGGCCGGGCGGCCCCGGCCGGCGAGGCTCCCGAACCCGGGCCGGGCAGCCGCACGTCGGCGACGTGCTCCGGCGCCTCGCCGTACCGGATGGTGTGGTCCGGCGGCGGGGCCGGCCTGGTAAGCACCTCGCGCGGATCGACTCCGGTCAACGGTCCCCCTCTCCGCGGCCCCACTTCCCGCCGGTCGCTCTGCCCCGCCCCGGCCGCCGGGCCACGGTCCCGTTCAGCGCCGCGGGCAGCGTCAAGATAACCTGACGGAATGACCGATGCCCCTGAGGACAAGCGCACCGTCGTGGTCGTCGGGCCGGACGGCCAGCCGGTGGGCACCGTCAACATCACCGGTGACGACGACGCCGACCGCGAAGATCCGGCCACGCTGGTGGAGCAGCCAGCCAAGGTCATGCGGATCGGCAGCATGATCAAGCAGCTGCTGGAGGAGGTTCGCGCCGCGCCGATGGACGAGGCCGGGCGGCAGCGCCTGACCGAGATCCACCGCCGCTCGATCGTCGAGCTGGAGGACGGCCTGGCGCCCGAGCTGCGCGAGGAGCTGGAGCGGCTGTCGCTGCCGTTCGAGGAGGGCAGCACGCCGTCCGGCGACGAGCTGCGCATCGCCCAGGCCCAGCTCGTCGGCTGGCTGGAGGGCCTGTTCCACGGCATCCAGGCGGCGCTGGTGGCCCAGCAGATGGCGGCCAGGATGCAACTGGAGCAGATGCGCGGCCGGCCGGCGCTGCCGCCCGGCATGCCCGGCATGGTGCTACCCGGCGGTCCCGGTCAGCCCGGCCAGCCCGGGGACGGTACCAACCGCACCGGTCAATACCTCTGAGGCGATGCCGGCGGACCGGTCACCGGAGCTGGCTGCAACAGCCTTTCCAGGTACGCCGCCACGCCCTCCTCGTCGCAGGAGCCGGTCACCTCGTCGGCCGCCGCCAGCACCTCCGGGTGCGCGTTCGCGACGGCCACCGTGCTCCACCCGGCCCACTCGAACATCGGCAGGTCGTTGGGCATGTCCCCGAACACGAGTACGTCGCGGGGATCGACGCCGAGGCTCGCCGCGACCACGGCCAGCCCGGTCGCCTTGGTCACCCCGGGCGGGCAGATCTCGATGTACCCGAGGCCGGCCTGGGTGACCGTCACCCCGTCCTCCGGTACCAGCCGGCGGGCGATGGCGACCAGCTCGTCGGGGCTGTGCCCGGGCGAGTGCGCGAACACCTTGAGTACCGGTGCGGAGAACGACTCCTCCCGGCTGCGACGCTCGACGTCGTTCGGGTACCGCCAGGCGTCGTGCGGCTCCCCCCACAGCGGTGCGTTCGGCGCGTCCTGCGCCTCGACCATCACGGACAGCGGGCCGGTCACCGCCTCCAGCGCCTCGATGACGCCGAGCATGACCTGCCCCGGTACCGTCGCGGAGCGCAGCACCAGCGGCTCCTCCGGGTCGGTCAGGTCCACGACCCGGCCGCCCTGTGCCAGTACCAGGAAGCTCGCCTCGGGGAGGTCCCGGCGGCAGAGGTCCAGCAGGCGCGGCCCGCGACCGGTCACGCCGACGATCGGAATACCGGCCGCCCGTACCCGCTCCAGTACCGCGTGCGTGTAGCCGCCGACGGTGTCGTCGGAGCGGACGACCGTGCCATCGAGATCCGTGGCTACCAGCTTGGGCAGCCCGGGTCGGGTGGACATCGGAGCCTCCTCGCGTCGGCCCAGCTTGGGGCGCAGCCGCCCGGGTGCCGGGTCAGCAAGGTTACTCCGCTGAGGCCAACCGAGGGGAGTGATCACGCCAACAGATCGCGACCGCCGAGGAACGGCTGGAGAGCCTTAGGTACCCGGACGGTGCCGTCCGGTTGCTGGTGGTTCTCCAGGATGGCCACGATCCAGCGGGTGGTCGCCAGGGTGCCGTTGAGGGTCGCGGCGATCTGCGGCTTCCCGTCGGCATCCCGGTACCGCACGTTGAGCCGGCGCGCCTGAAATGTGGTGCAGTTCGAGGTGCTGGTCAGCTCCCGGTACCGGCCCTGCGACGGGATCCACGCCTCGCAGTCGAACTTCCGGGCCGCGCTGGTACCGAGGTCGCCGGCGGCCACGTCGATCACCCGGTACGGCACCTCGACCTTGGCCAGCATCTCCTCCTCCCAGCTCAGCAGCCGCTCGTGCTCGGCGGCCGCGTCCTCCGGACGGCAGAAGGAGAACATCTCCACCTTGTCGAACTGGTGGACCCGGACGATGCCCCGGACGTCCTTGCCGTACGAGCCGGCCTCGCGGCGGAAGCACGACGACCAGCCGGCGTACCGGCGAGGCACGTCCAGCGAATCGAGGATCTCGCCGGCGTGGTACGCGGCCAACGCGACCTCGCTGGTACCGACGAGGAACAGGTCGTCGGCCTCCAGCCGGTACACCTCCGAGGCGTGCTCGCCGAGGAACCCGGTGCCCTCCATCGACTCCGGCTTCACCAGTACCGGCGGGATCACCGGGGTGAAGCCGTACTCGACCGACTGCTGAATGGCCAACTGGAGCAGGCCCAGCTCGAGCAGGGCACCGACGCCGGTGAGGTAGTAGAACCGGCTGCCGGACACCTTCGCGCCGCGCTCCATGTCGATCGCACCCAGCGCCTCACCGAGTTCGACGTGGTCGCGCGGGTTCTCGATCTCCGGCCGGGTACCGACCTCGCGCAGCACGACGTAGTCGTCCTCGCCGCCGGGCGGCGCGCCCTCGACCAGGTTGGGTACCGCCAGCTGCGCGGCCCGCAGCCGGGCCTCCGCCGCGTCCACGGCCGCCTGGGCCGCCTTGACCTCGCCGGACAGCTCGCGGGTCCGGGTCAACAGGGCCTCCCGCTCCTCGGGCGCCGCCTTCGGTACCCGCTTGCTGAGCTGGTTCTGCTCGGCCCGCAGCGTCTCGAAGGCGCCGACCGCGGCGCGCCGCCCCTCGTCCGCCGCGACCAGCTCGTCCACCGCGGACAGAGACGCCCCGCGGGCGCGCTGGCTGGCGCGCAGCAGGTCTGGGTCGTCACGCAGCAGGCGGAGATCAATCACGAGAATCAAGCCTATCGTTCGTCAGCGGATGTACGGATCGGGCCGGGTGAAGTAGGACTCGTCGATCGGCTTGGCCTGCGTCACCGTCAGCTCGAACGGCTCGTCGGTGTACCGGTTGTCGACCGGCTCCCGTACCGCGTCCACCAGCCGCGACCGCACGCGATCGGGCGCACTCGACAGCACGAGCCCGGCCAGCAGCAGGACCAGGCCGGCGACGGCGAGGTAGGCGCCCGGCTCGATGCTGGTGTGGAACCCGGCCGGTAGCCGGGAGACCGACAGACCGGTGTCGAGCAGGTGGGCGAACGAGTGGATGAGCCCGGCGAGGTTCAGCCCCTGCGCCGCGACCAGCCCGAGCGCGATGCCGAACAGCGCGCGCCGCTGGGCGGCCCGGGCGAACAGGGCGCCGCCGACCAGGCCGAGGACCGCCAGCATGCCGAGCTGATACGCGACCACGCCGATCGTGTTCAGCCGGTCCAGGCCGTACGAGCCGCCCGCCGCGTCGAGCGAGACCGCGTCGTTGCCGCCGTCGACGGTGCCGCCCCCGCCGGTGTGCAGGGTGGTCCAGGGCATCAGCTCGGACCCGACCAGCGCGACAAAGGCGAGCGCGGCCAGGGCCAGGACCAGCCACCGGCCGCCGACGGCGCTCAGCAGGCGCCGAGGGGCGGGCCGCTCCGGCGACCCGTGCGCATGCGCGGGGGCCGGACCGGTACCCCACTCCACGGTGTCCACCGGCGCATCATCCCATGGCGGCCGGTACCTCCAGGAACCCGTTTCGGGGCGCGCCGTCGCGACCGGGGGGCACGTCAGCTAAGTTCACAATCATGCCGACTCGCACCTCAACCGCCCGCTGGGAGGGCACCATCCGCGAGGGTTCGGGCACCATGCGCCTTGGTTCCGGCGCATACGAGGGCTCGTACTCCTATGTCTCCCGGTTCGAATCCGGTCCGGGTACCAACCCCGAGGAGCTCATCGCCGCGGCCCACGCGGGTTGCTTCTCGATGGCGCTGTCCAGCGCCCTGACCCGGGCAGGCCACCCGCCGACCTCGATCGAGACCAGCGCCGCCGTACACCTGGACATGCCGCCCAAGATCACGAAGATCGAGCTGACCACCACCGCCGAGGTACCGGGCATCGACGAGTCCGACTTCATGAAGCTGGCTGAGGATGCCAAGGCGAACTGCCCGGTGTCCCAGGCGCTGTCCGCCGTCGAGATCACGCTGTCCGCGACCCTGCGCTGACGATGCCGGTCCAGATGGACCGGGAGCGGTTCGAGGAGCTGGTCGGCGACGCGCTCGACGCGGTGCCGGCCGAGCTTCTCGAGCTGCTCGACAACGTGGTCATCCTGGTCGAGGACGATCCGCCCGCCGACGATCCGGACCTGCTCGGGATCTACGAGGGGCACGCGTTGACCGAGCGCGGCTGGGACTACTCCGGCGTGCTGCCCGACCGGATCATCATCTACCGGCACCCGATCCTGGCCATCTGTGAGAACGACGAGGACGTGGTGGACGAGGTTTCGGTGACCGTGGTGCACGAGATCGCCCACCACTTCGGCATCGACGACCACCGCCTGCACGACCTGGGCTGGGGCTGAGCCACCGGCCCCGCGCCACGGCGCGCGACCGGCGCCGGCGTGGAGGTCAGCTCAGGTCGCCGGCCCTGACGCGGGCCAGCCAGGCCGCCGAGTCCCTGAATTCGGTGTCCGCCGTGGCCACCGCCGCTGCTCCGGCCGGGCCGTAGTGTGACTGTGCGCGCGGGTACGAGCCGAGGAACCGCACGTCCGCGCAGATGCGGCGCAGCCCCTGCAGCGCCTCGCCGACCCGGGCCTCGGCCACGTGCCCCGAGGCGTCCAGGAAGAACACGTACCGGCCGAGCCGCTCGCCCGTCGGGTACGACTCGATGCGGGTCAGGTTCACGCCCCGTACGGCCAGCTCCATCAGTACCGCCAGCAGTGCACCCACCCGGTCGTGCGCGATGTACACCGCCAGCGACGTGACGTCGTCGCCGGTCGGCGGTGGCGGCGGGGCCGGGCGGCAGACGAGGGCGAACCTTGTCACCGCGTCCGGATGGTCGGCAATCTTGTCGGCAAGTACCGTCAGCCCGAGCCGGCCGGCACCCAGCGGTACGCAGATCGCCGCCTCGTACTCGCCAGCGGCGGCGGCCTCTGCGGCGGCGGCGTTCGACAGCACGTCGACCACGACCGCGTCGGGCACGTGCGCGCGCAGCCAGTGCCGGCACTGCGCGGCGGCCTGCGGGTGGGCGGCGACCGAACGGACCGTGGCGAGGCTGACCGGTGCCCGGGCGGCGAGCACGAACTCCACCGGCAGGACAACCTCGCGGGTGATCACCAGTGGCGCGCCGTTGGCGAGCTCGTCCAGCGTCACGCCGACCTGGCCGCCGATGGAATTTTCGACCGGTACCAGCGCGGCATCCGCGTCACCTGCCCGCACCGCGTCCAGCGCCTCCGGGACGCTGCGCGCCGGCGACCGGCTGCCGCCGGCGGCGGCCGGGATGGTCAGCAGGGCCTGCTCGGAGAACGTCCCCTCGGGACCGAGGTAGACGAAGCGGGTCGGCGGTACGCCAGGCATGCCAAAAGACTAGTGCGGCCGCCGCCGCTCATCCCGCGAGGATCAGTAGTCGAACCGGTGGCCCGCGGCGGTCAGCGCGGCCACCGCCTCGGCCAGCCGCACCGCCGGTACCAGCAGGTAGTCCGTGTCGTACGTGGAGAACGCGAACAGGTTGACCCGCGCCTCGGCGAGCGGCCCGGTGAGCGAGGCGAGCACCCCGGTCAGCGCGAGGTCGACCTGCCCGGCCACCCGCAGGCAGCGCCATGGCGTCTCCACGGTGGCCCCCGCGGGCGCCTGGTCGCTGGGGCAGATCACCGATACCTCGTCTGGTGTCCAGGTGACCGAGACGACGCCCGCGCCGGGATCGAGCCCCGGAGGTAGCGCGGTACCCGCCGGAAGCCGGCAGATGGCGTAGTCACCCGGAAGCACCTGGAGGTCCAGCATGCCGAGACTGTACGCAATCAACCGGCTCGCGGCGAACAGACTTCCTGCGCTCCGGTCAGATCTGCGAGAGGAACGTCAACGAGCCGACGACCTTGTCGCGGTCGAACAGCGGCGTGGCGATCGCGTCGATGGTCCGGACCGCGTCGCCCGAGCGCACTCGCATCAGCCCGCGGGCCAGCCGGTGTGAGTTGAAGGCCAGAACCGGCGGGATCTTCTCCAGTTCGCCGTCGGCCAGCAGGGACGGCTTGGAGGTGAAGTCCAGTAGGCGCAGGATGCCGCCGAACAGGTGCCGCCCGACGACGGCCGCCTGGCCGGGGAAGCCGAGGAGTTCACAGGCTGCCGTGGAGACTGCGATGATCTCCGACATCCCGTCGATGACCAGGCAGGGTTCGGGTGCCGCAGCCACCGTCCGGGCCCACCGGTCCAGCGCGTCGTCCGGCTGGCTCTCCCGCGCCGAAGGTACCGGCGACTCGGTCAGCGAGAGTTCGACATGAGCCACGGCGCCTCCTCTGCGGACACTCCACGATAGCCCCGGCCGACGATCCGCCGTCGGCTCGGTCCACCACGGAGCATCTCTAGTCCATTGTGGACAGTAGCCGCCCGGCGCAGCGGCGGCTACCGCAGACGTTACCGCCCGGTTGCCCTCTTGTCAGTGGGCGCCGGACCCGAATGCCAGGTGTATCCGTCGATCTCGCTGCGTGGCTCCGGCCCGACCCAGGTGACCGGGTGCCTCGCGATCGAGTACAGCTTGCTGACCGTCTTCGGGGCGATCCGCTGGCCGTACGCGCCCAGCAACGAATCCAGCTCCCGGTACGACGTGACGACGCACCCCTTGGGCAGCCCGTGTACGTCGATCACGCCGGTACCGGACAGGGCGAGCACCGGTGTCACCGGTACTGTGCTGCCGGCCGTCCGGGAGATCGCGGTCCCGGCCTGGGCTGCGAGCTTCCGCGCCTCGGCCACGTACATGAGTCGACGACCGTCGATCTGCACCACGTCGCCGGCCAGCCGCACCCGGGTCCGGCCGTGCTCCTTCACGCTGACCAGGAACACCCCGCCTGGTCCGATCGCGAGGAAAGCGTTCCTGACCGACAGTCCCAGCTCTGCGACGTCGATCAGCTTCCAGCCGGCGCCCAGGCGGGACAGCCGGCTGGCGGCGCGTTCGAGGACCAGTTCGGCCCGGCGGGCCTCCCGGTCCTGACGACGGCGCCGCGCCCACTCCAGGGGGGTTGGGCGCGGTGTCTCAAGTAGTTCAGTGTGCGGTTGGGGATTGGGCTTGAACAGGCCAGAGGGGTGACTGGCGTCGAGAATTCCGGCCATCGGGAACTGACCTCCGAAGGTCTCGAGCAGCTAGTCCCAACTACGGTACGTGATCGGACGGCAACATAGAAGTACCCGTCCAGAAGGTGAGCAAGAATTCACCTTGACGAGTACGCGCCGGTCAGCGCGGGTCGCGGTAAGGGCCGGCGGGCGGACCGGTCACCGCAGCGTGATCTGGCGTCCGAGCAGGCCCTGCCGCGCCCGCCGCTGTTCGGCGGTCAGCGGCTCGGCCACGGCCACGGCCGCGGCGTACCGCTTGGCGAGGTCCGCGACCGGGCCCTCCCACTCGACCGCATCCGGCTCGCGCGGCAGGTCCCAGACCGGTACCAGCAGGCCGTGGGCGCGGAACATGCCGGCGAACCGGGTACCCTCGGCCAGCGTCAGCTCCCCGGCCGCGGACAGCCGGGCGAGGGCGTCGAGCGCCGGATCCTCGTCCTCGGTCAGCACCCAGCGGACGTGCGACCGCTCCGGTACCCGCGTCCAGTAGCAGGCCCGGGCGGCCGACATCCGGGCGGTCGGGTAGATCGAGGCGTTGGCCCGTTCCAGCGACGCCTGCACGTTCGGGTCGTCCGCGGCCCCGTCGTCCAGCCAGTACCCGAAGCCGTCGTGCAGCGTGATCTCCAGCGATCCGTCCGCCAGCAGGTCCTGCAGTCGCGGACCCGGCCCGGGCAGCGGCGGTACCGAGACCTGCCCTCCCGGCTCGGTCTCCAGCGCGTTGAGCAGCGCCACCGCCAGGTCCCGGGAGACGTCGCCGGACTGTACGTGCCGCTGCAGCCCGAGCATCACCCGGCCGTCGGCCCTGGTGATCGCTGGCGCCGCGAGCGGCAGCACGGTGGACAGTGTGACCGGGACGTCGCCGTACTCCTCGACGTACCGGGGCGACAGCCGAAGCGGGGCGGAGGCCGCCGGTACCAGTTCGCGCAGTGCGATCCACTCGGGCTCGTCCACCAGACCCTCGAACGGCCGGCCGACGAAGATGTCCCGTACCTTTTCCCGCTTGGGCTTGACCCTGCGCGCTCCGCTCACGATCGTCCAGTTTAGACAGACGCCGGTTGCTCCGCCGCGCGGTGCGGGAAACTCAGCTCGGCCCAGACGCTCTGTCCCAGTCCGTCGCGTTCGACACCCCAGCGGTCGGCCAGCGCCGCCACGATCGCGAGCCCGCGGCCGTCCACCGCGTCCGGGCCGACCGTGCGCTGGCGCGGCTCGTTCGCCGCACCGCCGTCGGTGACACGTACCTCCAGCAGTTGCCGGCTGACTCCGGCGCGGACCCGCCAGGCCACCCGGATCACGTCCCCAGGCAGTGGGCTGGCGTGTCGGATCGCGTTGCCGACCAGCTCGGCGACGACCGCCACCGCGTCGGCCAACAACTCGGAGCTGATCGAGCCGGCCAGCTCACCCGCGATGCGGTGGCGTGCCTGCCGGGCGCCCCGGGCGTGGTGCGGCACGACGACGCACCATGCGCGTTCCGCGACCGCCGTCACCACGCCTTAGCCTCCCCTGGCCCTTGATCCGCACGTGGTAGCCGTACCTCTGCGACGGTACCTCCCGCTTCCCGCGGACGTAAGGACACCCATCCGTTTTGTCGCTCCACAATGCGCCTGACGAGGTACAAGCCGAGCCCCACCCCTCCGTACCGACGGTGATTACCCGACTCCGCCTGCCAGAACCGTTCGAAGGCACGCTCGACGTGCTCCGGTCGCAAACCGATGCCGCGGTCGGCCACCCTGAACCCCACCGAACGGCCCTCTGCCAGGGAGGATAGCTCCACCGGGCGGCCCGGATCGGCGTACTTCACGGCATTGGTCACCAGCTCGGTCAGTACCGTCGCGATGGTGGCCCGCTCACCCAGCGCCTTCGGCAGGTCGTCCGGAATGTCCACTTGAACGGCGCCGCGTAGCTCCACTGGCAGATCTTGGACGGCGGCCCGCAGCGCCTCGGCGAGGTCGAACGGCAACGACTGCGCGGGGCCTGCCAGGCCCGACCCGTCACCGACCGCCGACAGCAGCCGGTCCAGCAGCTGTGCCAGATGCCCCGCCCGCTGGCCGAGCCGCTGCACCGCGTCCCGCCGGCCCTCGTCGGGCAGTTCGTCCCAGTGGTCGACCAGGGTGTCCGCGTACCCCTTGATGACCGTGACCGGCGTGCGCAGCTCGTGGCTGGTCACCGCCACGAACAGGTCCCGGGCCTGCTCTCGGCGGTGGGCCTGGGTGACGTCGCGCAGCGTGACCAGCCGGTCCGAGGTGCCCGGCAGCTCCGTGGCCAGCACCTGCAGCCAGCGGCCGTCCGGCAGCCGCTGCTCCAAGGCCTGACCGGAGGCGGGCACCGCAACGGGCAGCGGGCGTCCGAGGGCGGTCGCGGCCGGACGGCCGGTCACCGTCGCCGCCGCCGCGTTCCACGACCGGACGGTACCGTCGGGCCCCACCACGGCTATCGCGTCGACCATCGCACCGGTGGCCGGTTCGTCGCCGTAGATGGGCAGCCCCTGCCCATCGGCGTAGAGGTGGCCGATGACCCCCGCGAAGAAGGTGATCGCGGCGCGCCGGGCCGGGTCGGCGGGTCCCTCCTCCGGGAAGAAGGCCTGCAGGGTGCCGACCACCCGACCGCTCCGCTCGATCCGGGCCGCCAGCATCCGCCGCACGCCGGCCGCCTCGAGGTTGCGGGCGCCCTGCTCCGGTACCTCGTCGAGGCCAACGTCGATCACCCGGTCGACGCTGGTCAACCGGACCACGAGCGGCTCGGACAGATCAACGTGGCGTCCGACGCCCCAGACCGCGGCCCCGCAGGCCGCGATCACACGGCCACCGGACGAGCTGTACTCCACGAAGGTGGCGCCGTTGGCATTCACCGTCGTCTGGGTCAGCTCGACGAGCCGCTGGACGGCGGTCAGGCCGGGCGCACCGGCGTTGACCAGGTCGGTCAGCGCGGTCAACTCCGCGAAGAGCCGCTCCATGTCCTGGGCCACAGCCAGGAGTCTGCCCGTTCCGGCCGCCGTGCGAAACCCGTCGGCGCCCCTACGTCCGTACCGCCGCCGGCGCAATCAGCGGCCGAGGCGGTCCAGTACGTACCGGGGCCGGTCGGAGATGATCCCGTCCACGCCCAGCCGCAGCACGAGGTCGACGTCGTCGGCCGAGTTGACCGTCCACACGTAGACCTGGTTCCCCTGCTCGTGCAGGCGCCCGGCCAGGCGCGGATGGTTGCGCAGCAGCCGCACCCCGGGTCCCGCCGCCGGGATCCCCGCCGGCAGCCGGCCGGTACGCAGCCAGGGCGGGAGCAGGTCCATCAACAGGACGGTGGGCAGCTCGGGAGCCAGGTGCCGGACCCGGCGCACCGCGGCCAGCGAGAAGGACATCATGGTCACCCGCACGTCGGCGGTACCCGGCCCGTCCAGTCCGTACCGGCGCAGCACGGCGACCAGCCGCTCCTCGACCTCGTTGCCGTACCGCGTCGGATGCTTGGTCTCCACGAGCAGCCGGATCGGGCGGCCGGCCGACATGGCGGTGTCCAGCAGCCCCTCCAGGGTCAGTACCCGCGCGGCCGAGTCGAGCAGCGGCTCCTCGTCACCGATCTGCGAGCCGGGGTGCCAGGAGCCGAAGTCCAGCTCGTTGAGCTGCGCGAGCGTGTGCTCGCTGACCGGGCCGCGGCCGTTGCTGGTCCGCTCCAGCCGCCGGTCGTGCAGGCACACCAGGTGCCGGTCCCGGGTCAGCCGGACGTCGCACTCCAGCCCGTCGGCGCCCTCGTCGACGGCGCGCAGGTAGGCGCCCAGGGTGTGCTCGGGCAGTGCTGCGGAGGAGCCGCGGTGCGCGAACACCAGGGGCTGCTCAGAGGACGACCGGCCCATCCCCGTCCTCGCTCACCAGCGGCCGGCCGGCGGCGACCCAGCCGAACATGCCGTCAGCCAGGTTCCGGACGTTGTCGTACCCCTGCCCGATCAGGTACCGGACGACCTCGGCCGAGCGGTGCCCCGAGCGGCAGACGATCACCACGTTGCCCTCGGCCGGTATCTCGGCGAGCCGCTCGGGTACCTGCATCATCGGCAGGTGCACTGCGTCCGGCGCGTGGCCGGCCCGCCATTCGTCGTCTTCACGGACGTCGATGAGGTAGGCGTCGGCCGGAAGCTGGGCGGTGCTCACGTCTGGTATGCGCACGGGGCGAGCCTAAATCGGATTCACCCAACTCTGGTTGGCCACCACCCAAGTATCAAGTGTGTCGGAGACGATCGCCTGGTAAAGGGCCGGGGTCTCGTCCGTGGGGAGGACGTACGCGATGCCTCCGATGGTCTCCTGCACGGACGGCATCCGGATGCCCACCAGCGCCGCGGGCTTGACGTTGCGCAGCCCGAAGACGAGGTCGGCCAGGGACACCCCGTTGGTGTCCACGGTCAACGCGCTGCCCACCGCCCGGATGAACTGGTCCAACTTGATCGGGTTGGTGGCCACGCCCTGGTGCAGTGCCGTGGTGAAGATGGCCTTGAGGAACTGCTGCTGGTGGCGCTCGCGGTCGTAGTCATCGTTGGGCAGCGTCTCCCGCTGGCGGACGAAGTCCAGCGCCTGCCAGTCCTGCAGGTGCTGGCAGCCCGGCTCGTACACCACGTGCGTATGGATCGACTCGGTACGCACGTCGACGCACAGGTCCACGCCGCCGAGGATGCCGACCGCGGTCTTGAACCCGTCGAAGTCGACGATCGCCGCCCCGTCGAACTTCACGCCCATGAGCTGGTTGAGGGTACGGGACAGCAGCTGGTACCCGCCGATCCCACCGCCGCCGTACTCGAACGCTCCGTTGATCTTCTCGTGCGCCCCGTCGAAGTTGGTCGCCGGGTTCGGCGGAATGTGCACCCGCAGGTCCCTCGGGATGGAGATGAGGTACGCGCGGTCCAGGCTGGCCGGTACGTGGACCAGGATGATCGAGTCGGAGCGCTGGCCCATGCTCGGGATGTTGACCCGCGCATCGGAACCGAGCAGCAGGAAGTTGAGCGGTCCGGAGATGCCGGCCGACAGGGGCCTGTTGTTGTGGGGCTGGGCGCGGGCGCCGGCGTCGATCAGGGGCGCCTTGGTGACGGCGCGGTCGTACCGGTCGGACAGCACCCGCAGGGCGCCGAGGGCGCCACCGGCGAGCAGGACCAGGACGGTACCCGTCGCGATCAACGCCTTGGCCCACCCTGGGCCGCGCCGGCGCCCGACCGCCTCCGCCACCTCGTCGGCCGCGCCGTCCCGTGGCAGGTCGGCTTCGACGGCATCCCCGTCCGCCGCCATCTCCTCGACGAACGCTGTCTCCTCGACGGACGCGGTCTTCTCGGTGGGCGCGGCGTCGGCAGCGGGCTGCGCGACCTCGACCGGCTCCGGGCCGGCGGGCGGCCCCTCCACCGGATCAGGCGACGCCGGGGTGTCTGACTCGGGCGGGGCGGACGTTGTTCCTCCAGGGCACGCGATCCGGGCGGTTGGACCAACTGTACGAACCGCGCGGTGTACCCGCGACCCCGTCACCCAACAGGTGGCTCAGCTGGCGCTGACCCAGTCCGTGTGATCTCTGACGAAGGCGTCGACGGTGTCCGCGGCCACCGCGTGCATCAGGTCCAGGCTGGTCGGGCTGAGGATCTCGACGTCCTGGCCGTTGACCTTCTGGGAGTTGAACTGCCCGTCGTTGGTCTTGATGGTGAGCAGGTCGTTCGGGCTCACCGAGCGCATCGCGAAGATCCAGTCTTCCAGCGACACCCCGCCGTCGTCGATCGTCATCGCCTTGCCGACCGCGTTCAGTACCCCGGCGAGCTTGGTCGGGTTGGTGAGCGTGCCCGAGCTGGCAATCTGCTTGAAGACCGCCTTGATGAACTGCTGCTGGTGGCGCTGGCGTCCGTAGTCGAAGTCGCCGTTGGCGAGCAGGTCACGCTGACGTACGTAGTCCAGCGCCTGGTAGTCCGGGAAGTCGTGCCAGCCGACCTCGTAGACCATCGGAGTCACCCCGGGGTTCTTGTACCCGACGGTGCCGTCATCGTTAATGTGGTACGGCTGGGCGTACTTGCCGGTCTTGTCGTTGGTACCCAGAAAGATCGACGTCGTCTTCTCGTCGACGTACAGATGGACGGTGCCGAGCTCGTGCACCACCTGCTCGAAGCCGGCGAAGTCGACAATCCCGCCGGCGTCGAAGGTGATCCCGGTCAGGTTCTTGATCGTCTTGGCCAGCAGCTCGAAGCCGTGTGACCGGGCGTCGACGCCGGTCAGGCCCTGCCCACCGAACGCGAAGGCGGCGTTGATCTTGTCATGGCCACCTGGGTACTTCACCTTGCCGTTGTTGTACGCCGGGATCTCCACATAGCTGTCGCGCGGGATGGAGACCAGGTAGCCGCGGTCGTGGCTGGCCGGAATATGCAAGATCATGATCGAGTCGGAGCGGACCAGGTCGTTCGGGTTCTGGTTGGGCCGCGCGTCGACGCCGACGAGCAGGATGTTCTTCGCGCCGTTGATCGACACGTGCGCCCGGTCCTGCCCGGCCGCGCCCAGCAGGTTCTGCCTGGTCACGCTCTTGGTCGCCTCGGCGACCAGGAGCTTGCTGCCGAAGATGGCCACGCCGCTGGTGAGCATCAGCAGCGCCCCGAAGATCACCATGAGGCGCGCCCAGAGCGGATCGCGCCGCCCGCCCCCCTTGCCCTTGCCAGGCGGCCGCTCGTCTGGGGGCGACCCGACCGGGGTGCCGTAGAGGCCGCCCTCGCGGGACGCGTCGAGGACCGCGCTGGAGGCGTACTGCAAGACCAGCTCCTGTCGCGAGGTTTCGGGGGGTCAACCTGCACTGTACGTATCCGGAGGCGCCGACCGCGACCCTCAAGGCCGCAACCGACAGTCACCTTGACACAGGATTAACGCCAGACTACCCGCCGGGGCTGGGAGAGGCCGAGGCCTTGGCGAGGTACCCGGCGACCTGATCATGGGCCACCGCGCTGTAGAGCGCCGCCGTCTTGTCCTTGTCCGCGACCACCACGCTCTGCCCGTCGATCGTGTCGAACCCGCTGAACGGGCTGGTCATGAACGTCAGGTCCTTGCTGCGCAGGCCGTGGAACTGGAGGGCCATATCGGGCAGGGAGAAGTCCTTGTCCACCGTCACGGCCTTGGTCACGGCCTGGAGGAACGCGTTGAGCTTCGCCGGGTTGGTCAACGTCCCGCTGGACGCCGCCTTGTCCATCACCGCCTTGAGGAACATCTGCTGGTGCCTCTCGCGGGTGATGTCGCCGTCAGGGAACTGGTACCGCTGCCGCACGTAGTCGAGCGCCTCGGCGCCGTTGAAGTGGCGGTTACCCTGCGTAAATGTCCGGTTGGGCGGGTGTATCGACGTGATGGTCTGGTCCACGTACATGTCTACCCCGCCGAGGGCATCCGTCACCTGTTGGAACCCGGCGAAATCGATCAACGCCAGGTGGTCGAGGTGGACGTTGGTGAAGCCCTCGACGGTACGGATCACGAGCGGCAGGCCGCCGTACGCGAACGCGGCATTGATCTTGTCGTTGCCGTGACCGGGGACCGGCAGGTACGTGTCGCGCGGGATCGAGATCAGGTAGGCGTGCTTATGGTCCGCCTGGATGTGCATCAGGATGATCGTGTCCGTACGGGAGCCCGCGTTCGCCTTCTCCTCCGGGTCCCGCGAGTCGCTGCCCAGCAGGAGGATGTTCATTGCGCCCTTGACGAGGATCGGCGGCCGGCCGCCGGTGATCTGGCTGAACGGGTCGGTACGGCCGACCCGGGAGTCCAGGTTGCGGGAGTAGAGGAACACGCCGAACCCGCACAGCAGCGCGACCAGCCCCAGGGCCAGCCCGAGCACCAGGGCGATCCGGCCCCAGCGGGGGCGCCGCCTGCCGCGGTACTGCCGGCCGGGTACGCCACCGGGGGCCGACGGACGGCCGCCGGGCCGCACCGGGCCGCCGCCCGACCCGCCCGCCGCCGGGCTACCCGGCCGGGC
>CAZYCD010000040.1:0-26612 GCA_964645345.1 uncultured Micromonosporaceae bacterium | reverse complement strand
ACACCGGGATCTGCGCGCCGTTGGCCGGGTTGGTCGCGAAGGCGCCGGTGAACACGCCGGTCTTCTCCTTCGCGTCCGCGGTCCGCTCGGCCTCGGTCTTCTCGGCGGCGAACCGGCGGTAGGCGGAGACCGCCTCCCCCGGCGTGTCGTGGTTGCCGGTCCACAGGGTCTTGGTACCGGCCGGCCAGACGTTGGGTACCAGCGCGTCGATCAGTTCGTGCTCGGGCGCCAGCACCATGTAGGTCGCGCCGAACACCGTGTCGGGTCGCGTCGTGAACACCCGCAGTGGGCCGGCCGAGGTCGGGAATTCGATGTGCGCGCCGGTTGAACGGCCGATCCAGTTGCGCTGCATCAGCTTGATCGGCTCGGGCCAGTCCAGGGAGTCCAGGTCGTCCAGCAGCCGGTCGCCGTACGCGGTGATCCGCATCATCCACTGCTTCAGGCTGCGCTTGAACACCGGGAAGTTGCCGCGGTCGGACCGGCCGTCCGCGGTCACCTCCTCGTTGGCCAGCACGGTTCCCAGGCCAGGGCACCAGTTGACCGGAGCCTGCGACAGGTACGCCAGGCGGTGGTCGTCGACGATGCGGCGGCGCTCGACGTCGGTCAGCGACGGCCAGGGCCGACCGTCCGGAGTGGACCGCTCCCCCGACTCGAACTTCGCGACCAGCTCCTCGATCGGCCGCGCCCTGCCCCGGCCGCCGTCGGCGTCCCGGTCGAACCACGAGTTGAAGATCTGCAGGAAGATCCACTGGGTCCAGCGGTAGAAGGCGATGTCCGTGGTGGCGATGCTGCGCCGGTCGTCATAGGCCAGGCCCAGGCGGCGCAGCTGACTGCGGTACCGCTCGACGTTGTCCTCTGTCGTCTTGCGCGGATGGGTACCGGTCTGTACCGCGTACTGCTCGGCGGGCAGCCCGAAGGCGTCGAAGCCCATCGGGTGCAGGACGTTGTACCCGGTCATCCGCTGGTACCGGGTGTGGCAGTCGGTACCGATGTAGCCCAGCGGGTGCCCGACGTGCAGCCCGGCACCCGACGGGTACGGGAACATGTCCATCACGTACAGCTTCGGCGCGCCGGCGCGCGGGTGCTCCGGGTCGGCCAGCGCGCCGACCGGGTTGGGCGCGTGGAAGGTGCCGTGCTCCTCCCAGTAGTCCTGCCAGCGGGCCTCGATCCGGCCGGCCAGCTCGGCCGTGTACCGAAACGGCGGGGTGTCCGCCGCCGGCGCCTCGGTCGACGTCGTCGTGGCTGGGTCGCTCATCGTCGTCACCTGTTCTCCAGTTGGGCCGGGTCTCGGGCACGAAAAAACCCCTCGCGCAGGAGGGGTCGCCGTGCCGTCGCTATCGCGTCAGCACGGCCGCCTAAGAAGCCGGAAGGCCCGGAACATGAGCGCAGTGTACCTCCTACCGGTCGATATCCGCGCGCGGGTTGACGCGGGAACCGCCGTGGGCCAGGCTCGGCCAGCGTGAACACAGCCCTGTGGGCGCTACAGGCGGTCCTGGCCGCGGTCTTCCTGGCCACCGGACTGAACAAGGCCGTCCGGCCGAAGGACCGGCTGGTCGCGATGAGCCATTGGTGGCAGGCGTGGCCGGCCGGCGCCATCAAGGCGTTGGGCGTGGTCGAACTGCTCGGGGTGGCCGGCCTCCTGCTGCCGTGGGCGACCGGGATCGCGCCGGTACTGACTCCGCTGGCTGCGATCGGCCTGGCCGTCGTGCTGGCCGGCGCGGCCGCCACCCATCTGCGCTACCGGGAGTACCGGTTGGTACCGGCGGTACTGACCCTGCTCGCGGCGGCGATCGTCGTCGCGGTCGGACGGTTGCATTGACTCGCGAGATGCAACGATCTTGTGACGGCGACTAACCCGAACGGTGGTTACGTTGCTGTACTATTCGGGCCACTCGGCGTACCCCACAAAAGTGGCTAGCCTGAGAAGATGCAGGTGGTCCTAGCGGGGGAGGTAGGGACTGGTCTCCCGCGACCTACCGGCATGCCCGTGAATCGCCACCGGCAGCCGCGTAGACACGAAGAGGAGCCCAGTTGACCATTCAACGCACCGCCGACGAACTCGGCGGCCCGCTCTCGGCCCCCGATTTCGCGGCGGCCACCGAATCGATCGTGCGCAACATCGCCCAGGTCATCGAGGGCAAGACGGCGACGGTCCGGCTCGCGCTCGCGGTGTTGCTCGCCGAAGGCCACCTGCTGATCGAGGACGTACCCGGCGTCGGCAAGACCAAGCTCGCCAAGGCGCTGGCCCGCTCCATCGACTGCTCGGTAAGGCGTATCCAGTTCACTCCGGACCTGCTGCCCAGCGACGTCACCGGGGTCAGCGTCTACAACCAGGAGACGCGCGACTTCGAGTTCAAGCCGGGCGCGGTATTCGCCAACATCGTGGTCGGCGACGAAATCAACCGGGCCTCGCCGAAGACCCAGTCGGCGCTCCTGGAGTGCATGGAGGAGCGGCAGGTCACCGTCGACGGCGTGACCTACCACCTGCAGCGGCCGTTCATGGTGGTCGCCACCCAGAACCCGATCGAGATGGAGGGCACGTACCCGCTGCCCGAGGCCCAGCGCGACCGGTTCACCGCGCGCATCGCCATGGGGTACCCGGACGCCGGTGCCGAGCTGGCCATGCTCGACGTGCACGGCGCGGAGGACCCGCTGGTACAGCTCAAGCCGGTGACCGATGCGGAGACGGTACGGGGGCTGATCGCGACGGTACGGGACGTGCACGTCGCCGACGCCGTCAAGCAGTACGCGGTGAACCTGGTCAACGCCACCCGCGAGGCGCCGGAGCTGCGCCTGGGCGCCTCCCCCCGGTCCACCCTGCAGTTGCTGCGCACGGCGCGGGCGGTCGCCGCCCTGGAGGGCCGCGACTACGTGCTCCCCGACGACCTGCAGGCGCTGGCCGTTCCGGTCCTGGCGCACCGGCTCATCCCGACCGCCGAGGCGCAACTGTCGCGCCGCACCACCGACGCGGTCGTCGCCGACCTGGTCCACCGCCTGCCGCTGCCGACCGACCGCCAGCGCTCGCCATACGACACCCGCCCGACCTCGCCGCGCGACCCGAACAACCCGTACGGCCGGGGGCGCTGACATGCGCGAGGGACTGCGCGGTCTGACCACCCGGGGCAAGTCCTTCCTCGCCTCGGCCGGAGCGATGGCCGTGCTGGCCCTCGTGTTCGGCGAGAAGGACCTGCTGCGCGTCGCGGTCCTCATCGCGGCGCTACCGCTGCTGGCCGCTTGGTACGTCGGGCGTACCCGGTACAAGCTGGCCTGCACCCGGGCCCTCCAGCCGCACCGCACACCGGTCGGCGCCAGCGCGCGCGTCGTGCTGCGCCTGCAGAACCTATCCGGCCTGCCGACCGGCACCTTGCTGCTGGAGGACCGGCTGCCGTACGCGCTGGGCAGCCGGCCCCGGCTGGTCCTCGAGCGGCTGGCGCGGCACCAGGCCAGCTCCGTCGCGTACACGGTGCGGGCCGACGTACGTGGCCGGTACGAGGTGGGGCCCCTGGTGGTCCGGCTGACCGACCCGTTCGGGCTGTGCGAGCTGACCCGGTCCTTCCCGTCGGTCGACCACCTGACCGTCATCCCCCAGGTCAACCCGCTGCCCTCGGTGCGCCTGGCCGGCGAGTACGCGGGTACCGGCGAGTCCCGCGCCCGGTCGGTCGCGGTACACGGCGAGGACGACGCGGCCACCCGCGAGTACCGCAACGGCGACGACCTGCGCCGGGTCCACTGGCGCTCGACGGCCCGGGTGGGCGAGCTGATGGTGCGGCGCGAGGAGCAGCCCTGGGAGAGCCGGGCCACGCTCGTGCTCGACAGCCGGGCGCTGGCGCACCGGGGCGAGGGACCGACCGCGAGCTTCGAGTGGGCCGTATCGGCGGTCGCCAGCGTCGCCATGCACCTGCGTCACAGCGGGTACAAGCTGCGCCTGGTGACCGACGCCGGTGCGGACATCGACGCGACCGAGGCGGACGGCGACGGCGCGATCCTCGACCACCTCGCCGAGATCAAGCTGTCCCAGCGCGGCGACATCGCGCACCTGGTGGACAAGGTCCGGCACCGCAGCGATGGCGGGATGATCATCGCCGTCCTCGGGCTGCTGTCGGCGGCCGAGGCCGAGTTGCTCGGCGCCCTGCGTACCAGCAACGCGACCTGCGTCGCCTTCCTCATCGACTCGACCACCTGGCTCAACCTGCCGACGGCCGCGCGCGAGGAGACCGACATGGCGCACGGCACGGCCGCCCTGTCCCTGCTCCGCACGGGTTGGCGGGTGGTCGGCGTCGGCCACGGCGACAAGCTGCCCGCGCTGTGGCCGCAGGCCGCCCGGGGCTCGCAGGGCTTCGCCTGGCGGGCGACCATGGCGGAGACGGTCACCACCACTACGGCGGGGGTCGGCCGATGAGCGCAGCGGGGCGCGGTGGCGCCGGCGTAGCGAAGGTGGAGTCATGAACCAGCGCCGGCACGTGACCCTGGTCGCCGCGGCCTCGACGCTGCTGGCCACCGCCCCGCTGTCCACCGTGTTCATGGCGTGGACGTGGAGCGTGGACTGCCTGTTCGTGGTGGCGGCGGTCTGCGGGGCCGCCCTCGGTACCCGGGCGGTGCGGTCGCCGCTGTGGGCCCAACTGCTGGCCATGCTCGGCGCCCTGGTCGTCATGGTGACCTGGCTGTTCGGCAGGGGCGCCCTGCTGGGCACGATCCCGACCGGTACCACCCTGGCGCACTTCGGCGACCTGCTGGTCAGCGCGGGCCACGACATCGCCGACTACGGCGTGCCGGTACCCGACCGGGAGGGGCTGCTGTTCCTCACCACCCTGTCGGTGGGGCTCGTCGCGATCCTGGTCGACCTGGTCGCGGTCAGCCTGCGCCGCCCGGCCCTGGCCGGCTTCCCCATGCTGGCCATGTACTGGATCCCGGTGCTGGTCCACCCGGACAGCGTGTCGCTGGTCCCGTTCGTCGTCGGCGCGGTCGGCTTCCTGTGGCTGCTGGTCACGGACAACGTCGACCGGGTGCGCCGGTTCGGCCGGCGGTTCACCGGCGAGGGGCGCGACGTCGACGTGTGGGAGCCCTCGCCGCTGGCCGCGGCCGGCCGCCGGCTCGCCGTCGTCGGCGTGGTGCTCGCCGTACTGGTGCCGCTGGCCGTACCGGGGATGACGAACGGGCTGCTGGACCGGTTCGGTACCAACGGCGACGGCGGCGGCATCGGTCCGGGCAACGGCCAGGCCGGCGCGACCGTCAACCTGTTCTCCGCGCTGGCCGGCCAGCTCAACAGCCAGAAGCAGATCGACATGCTGAAGGTGACCACCACGGATCCCAACCCGTACTACCTGCGGTTCGGGGTGGCCGACCGGATCTCCGCGGACGGTTTCAACGCGCGGAACCCGACCGACGGCCGGACCGCGACCGGTCCCCTGCCCGACCCGACGCTGAAGACCAGCGGAGTCAGCCAGGTGCGGGGTACCGCCACGGTCCAGATCGTGAACCTCACCATGCAACTGCTCCCGGTCTACGCGCAGCCGACGAAGATCCAGAGGCTGGACGGCAGCTGGCTCTACGACGAGGCCAGCGGCCTGGTCTACTCCAACCGCGGGTACTCGACCGGCAAGACCTACACCTTCGAGTACCTGCGCAGCGAGTTCAGCGCGGCGGCGCTGCGCTCCGCCAAGCCGTTGAGCGACAGCGACGAGCTGCAGCGGCTGGACACCCAGGTGATCGACGTGCCGCAGGTCGACGCGCTGGTGGAGCAGCTGACCAAGGGCAAGACCAACGAGTACGACAAGGTCCGCGCGCTGTTCGACTACTTCTCCGCGGCCAACCACTTCATCTACGCGCTGACCACCAAGTCCGGCACAACCGGCTCGGACATCGCCGACTTCCTGGAGAAGAAGCAGGGCTACTGCGAGCAGTACGCCTCGGCGCTGGCCTGGCTGGTACGCGCGGCGCACATCCCGGCACGGGTCGCCTTCGGCTTCACCCGGGGCGGCAACCGCGACAAGGACACGTACACGCTGACCAACCTCAACCTGCACGCGTGGACCGAGGTCTACTTCCAGGGCTTCGGGTGGGTACCGTTCGACGCCACGCCGGCCTCCGCCCTCGCCGGCGCGGTGAGCCCGCCCTGGGCGCCGGACGTCAACCACACGGACAACCCGAGCGGTTCCGGGGCGCCCGCGGTGAACTCCAGCACGGGCCCCGCCGGCGACCTCCCGGGCAAGGACCCGAGGGGCGGCGAGGGTTCGGCCACCCTGCACGGGGGTACCGGCGGGACCCAGCAGCCGACCTGGCTGTACTGGACGCTCGGCTCGACGGTGCTGGTCCTCCTGTTGCTGGCCGCGCCCGCGCTGCGCCGGGCGGCGGTACGGCGCCGCCGCCGGCCGCAGGCCCTGCACGCCAGGGCGGCCGGGCCACCGGAGGATTCCGAGGCGGTCGAGGTGACCGGGCAGATGCGGGTGATCGACGGGCCCGGTGACCTCGAGGTGGCGCGGGGCGACGCGCACGCCGCCTGGGACGAACTGGTCGACACGCTGGTGGACTACCGCATTCCGCTCGACGAGTCGGAGACGCCGAGGGTGACCGCCGACCGGATCGCCACGATGCTCCGGCTGCGGCCGGAGGCCGCCGACGCGGTACGCATGCTGGGCCAGGCGGAGGAGCGGGCGCGGTACGCCAAGGTACCGCTGCCTCCGGGCGGCCTGTCCGCCGCCCTCCGGTCGGTACGGTCGGCGATCGCCAGCCGGGCCACCCGGTGGACGCGGGTACGGGCGGTACTGCTGCCGCCGTCGGTACTGCGGCGCTGGGGTACCGGCCTGGTCGAGGCTGTCGGCGGCACTGTCGCGACCGTGGGCCGGCGGCGCGACGCGCTGTTCCGGGCGATCCGACCCCGGCGGCTCCTGCTGATGGGCAGGGCGAACCGGAGCTAGGCCCCCAAGGGGCACCGGCCTGGAAGGGATGCGGCGGGGGCGACCGGCAACGCCGCTCGCCCCCGCTTCACGATGTTGGAATCTAGCTGTTGTCCTCGGGACGCTGCCGCCAGCGCTCCTCGAGGCGGTCGATCAGCGAGCTGCGTCGCATCCGGGTGGGCCGGCTGGCGGTGCCGCCGACGGAGCGCAGCTCCGCACCGCCCTGGGACCGGCGCAGCGACGTCAACCCGAAGGCCGCCGCGCCGAGCATGACGACGAACCCGGCCACCCCGAGCAACGCGCTCTTGCTGGCGACCCCGTAGACGACCAGCGCAAGTCCAGCGACGACGAGCAGACCGGCCACGAGCAGCCGGCGTCGGGTGTGGAAGCGTGGGTCGGTTGCGCGCACGGCCGAGGCAAACTTGGGATCCTCGGCAAGCGACCGCTCGATCTGCTCGAACAGCCGCTGCTCATGGTCCGAGAGCGGCACGGCACTCCTCCCCGGTCATCGTTGTCGTCCCGGATGGATCGACAGACCGTGGCAGCCGGGTAGCTGCTTACCGGCAAGTCTACGAGCGGGTTCGCGGCTCGGAAAGCCGGTCGAGGTTCAGGTGTCGTGATTTTCGTTCCGGCCCTCCCCCCGACCGCCCTCCCAGGGCCCCGGCGCCCCGGTCCACTCCGACTCACCGATCCTCCCGGGCCCCTTCACCAGCAGGCTTGCCGGCTGCACGGCGGCCGCCCCGAACCGGGCAACCGCCGCATCGGCGGCCCGCTCCGCCTCGGCCCACCCGCGCTCCCGGCCGCCGAGGGCCAGCTGCCGGGGCGCCCGGTCCGCGTCCACCAGCCCCTCGATCCGTACCCCGAGCAACCGGATCCGGTCGCCGGGCCGCAGCGCGTCGTAAAGCGCCCAGGCGACCTCGAAGATCTCGTTGGTCACGTCGGTCGGGCCCGACAGGGTGCGCGACCGGCTCAGGGTGCGGAAGTCGGCCAGCCGTACCTTGATCGAAACGGTCCGGCCGGCCTGGCCCGCCCCGCGCAGCCGGCCCGCCGCCCGCCGGGCCAGAGCCAGCAGCGTGCGCCGCACCACCAGTGGATCGTCCACGTCGACGTCGAAGGTGACCTCCGCACCGATCGACTTCTCCACCTGCTCCGGCACGACCCGGCGCGGATCCCGCGCCCAGGCCAGCTCGTGCAGGTGGTGGGCGGCCGCCTCGCCGAGCGCCGCGCGGAGCATGCCGACCGGCGCCCGGGCGAGATCCCCCACGGTGCGCAGGCCGAGCCGCTGGAGCACCTCGGCGCTGCGCTCCCCAACGCCCCATAGCGCGGAGACCGGCAGCGGGTGCAGGAAGTCGAGGGCACGCTCCACCGGGACCACCACCATGCCGTCCGGCTTGGCGCGGATCGAGGCGAGCTTGGCCATGAACTTGCTCGGCGCCGCGCCGACCGAGCAGGTCAGCGACTGCTCCTCGGCGACGCGCCGGCGGATCAGCGTCGCGATGGCGACCGGCCGGCCCAGCAGCCGCTGCGCGCCCGCCACGTCGAGGAACGCCTCGTCCATGGACAGCGGCTCGACCAGCGGTGTGACTTCCCGGAAGATCCGCATCACCGCCCGTGACGCTCGCGCGTACTCGTCGAAATCGGGCGGCAGGAAGATCGCCTGCGGGCACAGCCGGCGCGCCCTGATGCTCGGCATGGCGCTGCGCACCCCGAAGCGGCGCGCCTCGTAGCTGGCGGAGCTGACCACGCCGCGTGGGCCGACGCCGCCCACCACGACCGGCCTGCCCCGCAGGTCGGGCCGGCGGCGCACCTCGACCGAGGCGTAGAAGGCGTCCATGTCGACGTGCAGGATCGTGCAGCCGGTGTCGTCGGCGTCCGGTCCGAACCCGGGCGGCCCGCCCCGCGGCACCTGCTGACTGCGCCCCACGCCGTGAGGGTAACCGGCGGGTCCGACAGTCAGCGGGTAAGCGCGATGAGCGGGATCGCCGTCTCGACGTCCGTGTCGCCGCCGTGGAACGCGACCAGGCGGCCGACGGTACCGCCCTCGGCCGAGCCGATCACCGCGTACCGGTCGCGGCACACCACCACCACGTCGCCGATACGCGCCAGGTGCTCCTCGGGTACCGGCCCGAACCAGCCCGTACCGACCGCCTCGCCCCTGGACAGCACCCGGGCGGCCGGACCCAGCGTCTCCCGCCACGCCGCCATCACGTCCCCGGTCGCGCCCGGCATCGTGTGCAGGTACCGGACCCGGGGCTCGCCCGCCATCACGGCCACGCCCTCGGCCAGCCGGGGATCGGCGTCCACCTCGAACCGGCAGCCCTGCGGCACGTCCAGCCCCCCGTGGTCGGCGGTCACCAGGAGCACCGCCTCGTCCGGCAGCCCCGCGGTCAGGCGGGCCAGCAGACGGTCCACGACGGACGCCGCCTCCATCCACTGTGGAGAGTCGATGCCGTGCACGTGCGCCGTGGTGTCCAGGGCCGGGTGGTACCCGTAGACCAGCCCGGGGCCGGCACGCAGCGCGTCGAGCATCCGGTCGGCCAGGTCGTCGTCGGGCGTCGGCAGGTACTCGGCCCCCCGGTACGCGGCAGTGGTCAGCCCGCTGCCCAGGAACTCCGGGCGGGCCAGCACCCGGACCGGTACCCCGGCGGCCGCGGCCCGGGCGAACACGGTCGGTACCGGCTGCCAGTCCAGCGGGTCGGGGTCGTCGCGCCACAGGACGTGGTTGAGCACCCTGCCGGTACCGGGGACGTTGACCGTGAAGCCGAGCACCCCGTGGGCTCCGGACAGCGCTCCGGTACCGAGCGACACCAGGCTGGTCGGCGTGGTCGACGGGAAGCCGCTGTACAGCTCCGTCAACCGGCCCAGCCGGCCGGCGACCACCTCGGCCAGGATCGGCGCGGCCCGGGCGGCCAGCGGCAGCAGGTGGTACCCGAGCCCGTCGATCAGCAGCACGCCCACCCGCCGTACCCCGTCCAGGCTCTCCCGCAGGCCCAGCCGGTCGGGGCTGCCCGGCAGCCCGAGCACCGCCAGGGCGCTGGGCAGCACGTCGGCCAGGCGGGGCACGCCGGCCAGGGCCGGCAGGTCGACCGGGCGCGGGCCGGGCGCCGTCATGGCTTGCGGGCGTACAGGTGGAGTTGGGTGGCGATGTCCCGGTAGGGCGCGAGGTCGGCGGCGGCCGTCTCGAAGGCGAGGAGGGCGTCCGGGTCGGCGTCGGCGACCGAGCCGGGTACCAGGTCGGCCACCACCCGTACCCCGTGGATCTTCTCGACGGTGAGCCCGGCGGCGGTGAGCAGCGCCGCCGCGCCGGCCGCGTCGAACCGGCGGCGCAGCTTGTCCCCGGGTCCGCTGCGCCCGTCGGCGTCGGACAGCAGCGCGGTCGCCGCGCCGAGGTGCCCGTTCATGGCGCGGGAGAGGACGGCCGCCGCCCGGTTGGCGACCAGCAGCGACAACGCGCCGCCCGGGCGCAGGGTGGCGGCCAGCGCCGCGACGACCTCGGCCGGGTCGTCGACGACCTCCAGCAGCGAATGGCACAGCACCAGGTCGGCCCCGCCCTCCGGTACCAGTCCGGCCAGCCGGTCCCCGTCGCCCTGCACGGCCTCGACCCGGTCGGCGACGCCGGCCTCCGCGGCCCGCCGGGTCAGCGCGGCGAGCGCGTCGGGGCTGGCGTCCACGACGGTGACGCAGTGGCCGGCCTCGGCCAGGGGAACCGCGAAGCCTCCGGTTCCGCCACCCACGTCGACCACGACCAGTCCGGGTCCGCGCCGGTCGATCTCCTCGCGCAGCACGGCCCAGACCACGGCCGTGCGCGGCCCGGTGGGCCGGGTGTGCGTTCGCTCCACGCCGGCAGCCTATCCGGCGTTCGCGCTCGTCCGGCGCTGCCGCCGGGCGGCCCGGGGTGACCGGGCACGATTCGCCCCCGGGGCGCCATCGGGTCCTGAGAGCATCGGCGCATGGGCAACACCGTCATCGGCGTGGCGGTCGACTGCGCCGACGCCGCCACGCTCGCCCGGTTCTGGGCCGCGACCCTGGGCCGGGAGGTCAGCCCCGACCCGACCGTCGAGCTCGCCGTCATCGAGGCCACCGACCCGGCGGCCAGCGGCCCGCGCCTGACCTTCCACCGGGTACCAGAGGTCAAGTCCGTCAAGAACCGGCTGCACCTGGACCTGGGTACGGCCGACCTCGAGGCGGAGGTCCAACGGCTGCTCGCCCTCGGGGCCACCCGCCTCAACGATCTCGACAAGGGCGCGCTGCGGTGGACGACGCTGGCCGACCCCGAGGGCAACGAGTTCGACGTCGTCCTGCGCGGACCTGGCTGACGGAGTCAGCGCAGCGGACCGGGCTGACGGGCTCAGCGGAAGTCGCGGGAGGGCGGGCGGACCGGGACGGTCAGCGGCGACAACCGATCGGCGACCAGATTGATCACCCCCTCGGCGTGTTCGAGCAGGCCCCGGATCAGCAGGGCGTTGCTGGTCCGGGCCACCCGCCGGTACCGCTGCCAGAGGCCCGGGGAGCAGACCACGTTCAGCAGGCCGGTCTCGTCCTCGAGGTTGATGAAGGTGATCCCGCCCGCGGTACCGGGGCGCTGCCGGTGGGTGACGATGCCGCCGACCAGTACCCGGGTCTTGTCCGCCACCCCGGCCAGCGCCTCGATCGGCAGCGCGCCGAGCAGCGTCAGGTGCTCGCGGGCGAACCGGGCCGGATGGGTTTCCGGGGACAGGCCGGTGGCCCACACGTCGGCGACCAGCCGGTCGACCTCGTCCATGCCGGGCAGCACGGGCGCCGTGACCCCGCTGACCGTACCGGGCAGCCGGCCGGCCCGCTCCTGGGCCGCCGCGCCGGCCGCCCACAGCGCCTCCCGCCGGCTCAGCCCGAAGCAGGCAAACGCGTCCGCGGTGGCCAGCGCCTCCAGGTGCGCGCTGGACAGGCCGGCACGCCGGGCCAGGTCGACCATGTCGCGGTACGGGCCGTGCTCCCGGCGCTCCGCCTCGATCTGCTCCGCCACGTCGGTACCCAGCGTCCGGACGCTGGCCAGCCCCATGCGTACCGCCGGACCGCCCTTGCCCCAGTCGCTCGGCGCCTGGCCGGGCAGCGCGCATCGGCGGATGTCCACTGTGGACTCCAGGGTGGCCTTGGCGTCGCTCAGGTTGATGTCCGGGCGGCGCACCTCGACGCCGTGCCGCCGCGCGTCGTCGACGAGGGTCTGCGGCGAGTAGAAGCCCATCGGCTGCGCGCTGAGCAGCGCCGCGCAGAATGCGGCCGGGTGGTACCGCTTGAGCCAGGCGCTGGCGAAGACCAGGTACGCGAAGCTCATCGCGTGGCTCTCCGGGAAGCCGAAGTTGGCGAAGGAGGACAGCTTCAGGTAGATGTCGTCGGCCACCACGCCGGTGATCCCGTTGCGCGCCATGCCCTCGTACAGCCGGCTGCGCAGCTCGGCCATCCGGTCCATCGAGCGCTTGGCGCTCATCGCCCGGCGCAGCAGGTCGGCCTCTGCCGGGGTGAACCCGGCCACGTCGATGGCCAGCTGCATCAGCTGCTCCTGGAACAGCGGTACCCCCAGGGTCTTGGCCAGCGCCTTCTCCATCAACGGGTGCGGGACGGTGACCTCCTCCCGCCCGTTCTTGCGCCGGATGTACGGGTGCACGGAGCCGCCCTGGATCGGGCCGGGCCGGATCAGCGCCACCTCGACCACCAGGTCGTAGAACTCCCTCGGCTTGAGCCGGGGCAGGGTGGCCATCTGTGCCCGGCTCTCCACCTGGAACACCCCGATCGAGTCGGCCCGGCACAGCATCTCGTAGACCTCGGGGTCCTTCAGCGGCATCCGGGTCAGGTCCAGCTCCGACTCGATCATGTCGAACGCGAAGTGCAGGGCCGAGAGCATGCCGAGCCCGAGCAGGTCGAACTTGACCAGCCCGACGTCCGCGCAGTCGTCCTTGTCCCACTGCAGCACGGTGCGGCCGGGCATCCGGCCCCACTCCACCGGGCACACCTCGATCACCGGCCGGTCGCAGATCACCATGCCGCCGGAGTGGATGCCCAGGTGCCGGGGGAACTGCTGGAGCTGGTTGGCGTACTCGACGACGGGCGCCGGGATGTCCTCGACGTCGCTCACCGCGGTCGAGCGCTCGCCTGTTTGTCCGGCGGGGCCGGCCCACGACCCTCCCCAGCGGTCGATCTGCTTGCTCCAGGCGTCCTGCTGGCCGGGCGAGAATCCGAACGCCCTGGCGACGTCCCGTACCGCCGACCGTGGCCGGTACGAGATGACGTTGGCGACCTGGGCGGTGTGCTCCCGGTCGTACTTGTCGTAGACGTGCTGGATGGCCTCCTCCCGCCGGCCCGACTCGATGTCCAGGTCGATGTCCGGGTACCCGTCGCGCTCCGGCGCGAGGAACCGCTCGAACAGCAGCCCCCACTGCACCGCGTCGACGTTGGTGATGCCCAGCGCGTAGCACACCGCCGAGTTGGCGGCCGAGCCCCGCCCCTGACAGTAGATCTTGTTCTCCCGGCAGAACGTCACGATGTCGTGGACGATCAGGAAGTACCCGGGGAAGCCGAGCTGCTCGATCATGTCCAGCTCGTAGTCGATCTGCCGGTACGCCTTGTCGTTGGTGCCCCGCGGCCCGTACCGCTCGGCCGCCCCCCGGTCGGTCAGCTCGCGCAGCCAGCTCATCTCCGTGTGCCCGGCAGGCACGTCCGAGGCGGGCAGGTTCGGCGCGACCAGTCGCAGGTCGAAGGCCAGCTCCGCGCCGAGGATCGCCGACCGGCGCACCGCGCCCGGGTACGGCGCGAACCGGCGCGCCATCTCGTCGCCGCTGCGCAGGTGGGCGACTCCGGCGGCGGGCAGCCACCCGTCGATCTCGTCCAGCGACCGGCGCGCCCGCACCGCCGCCACCGCGGTGGCCAGCCGGCGCTGCCCGGGCCGGGCGTAGTGCACGTTGCCGGTGGCCACGCAGGGCAGCCCGGCGTCCCGGGCGAGCACGGCCAGCGCGTCGTTGCGCTCGTCGTCCTCGGGGTGACCGTGCTGGGTCAACTCCACCGCCACGCCGTCCGGGCCGAACAGCGCCATCAGCCGGTCGAGCTCCCGGGCGGCGGCCCGCTCCCCCTCGGTGACCAGGGCGGCCGGTACGTGGCCCTTGCGGCAGCCGGTCAGTACCACCGCGTGGTCGCGCAGCGCGTCGGCGATCTCGGCCAGGTCGTAGACGGGCCGGCCCTTCTCCCCGCCGGCCAGTTGGGCCAGCGCGATGACGCGGGACAGCCGCGCGTACCCCTCGACCCCTCGGGCCAGCACCAGCAGGTGCCGGCCGGCCGGGTCGGGCTCGCCGTTCTGGGGACCGGGCAGCCCCAGCGACAGCTCGGCGCCGAAGACGGTGGGCAGGTTGTGCCCCCGGGCGGCCGCGGAGAACTGCACCACGCCGTAGAAGCCGTCGTGGTCGGTGACGGCCAGCCCGGAAAGCCCCAGCCGGACCGCCTCCTGTACCAGCTCGATCGGCTGGCTCGCGCCGTCGAGGAAGCTGAAGTTGGTGTGGCAGTGCAGCTCGACATAGTCCACAGTGGACTCGCCCGGTACCACGTCGGGTGCCGGCTGGTACCGCTCGCGCTTGCGGGTCCAGGCCGGGGCGTCGCCACCGTCGCCGTACTCGATGGTGACCGGGTCGACCACGATCGGCTCCCGGCCGGACAGCCGCCGCTCGAACTCGGCCCACGGCAGGTTGGAGTTGCTCCAGCCCATCAGTCGTACACCCCGATCACCCACCAGCATCCGGACGACAGCGACAGCAGCATCGCCCGGCCGTCGGCGAGGCTGACCTGGAACCGGACCCGCCGGTCGGCCTCGTCAGGGGCCCACCAGCGCTCCTCGACCGGCCACGGTCCGGCCCACCCGGTGACCTCCACCGCGGGCTCGCGGCCCAGCGCGACGAAGTGCGGTGACCCGGTCAACGCCAGCCGGGCGTTCACCCGCACCGGGGCGCCGCCCGGGTCCAGCACGGTCGCGGGCAGCGGCTCGGGCGGCACGGTGGCCGGCGACGGCGCGGGTATCCGCCCCGGCCAGGGCGGCACGGTACCCGCCGGCCCGGCCCCGGCAGCGGCGGTCCCGCCCGGCGCGCCCGGGCGGGCGGGTAGCCGCTCGTCACCCCACGGCACCAGGCGCACCTGGTCGGCCGGGTCGCGGCCGCCGCCGAGCACCGCGGTGAGCACCGCCTCGGGCCCGAGCATGCCCTGCACCCGGGTCAACGCCCGGTGCGCCCGCTCCCGTTCCTGGCCGGCGTCACCCCACAGCCCGAGCTGGAAACCGGCGTGCGCGAGCACCCCGTCCGGGACCAGGCGCAGGCGCAGGATGCCCGCGGTTGGCCGGCCCAGCCCGTGACTGGTACCCGACAGCCAGCCGTCCAGCTGCCAGCGCAGCCGGTCGGCGATGGCCCCGGCGTCCAGCAACCCGTCATGACGCCACGTGCGGTGCAGCTCCTCGCCGTGCTCGGTGACCGCCGCGATGCCCAGCCGGGTACAGGCCAGACCGTGCCCGGCCAGCCGGTCGTGCAGCCGCTGGGCGAGCTGGCGGGCCGCGAAGGCGGCCGCGTCGACCCGCTCCAGCGGCTCGTCGAAGGTCTGCGACACGTCCAGGTCGGGCGGTGGTTGCCGGGCCGCCAGCGGTCGCTCGTCCAGTCCTGCGGCCATCCGCTGGGCCAGCGCGGCGTCCAGGCCGAAGCGCGCCAGGACGTCGGCGGGCGGCAGGGCGGCGAAGGCGCCGAGGGTACCGATGCCCAACCGGCGCAGCAGGTCGACCAGCTCCGGTCTGTCCACAGTGGAGATGTCCAGCCCGGCGAGGAACGCCGCCGTACCCCCGGGCGGGATCAGCCGCCCGGACCGCGCCGCCAGCCGCGCGGCGAAGATGCCCTCGGCGATGCCCACCTGTGCCTCGACGGCGCACGCCTGGGCGACCTGCTCCACGATCCGTTCGGCCGCGCGCTCCTCGGAGCCGAAGTACCGCGACGGTCCCCGGGCGGCCATCGCGCAGGCACCCGGCCGCACCACCTCGACGCCGGGGGCCAGTTCCTCGACCGCGGCCACCACCGGTTCGAAGGCCCGGGCGTCCCGGCCCGGGTCATGCTCCACGACGGTCAGCCGGGGACACCGGCCCTGTGCCTCGCGCTTGCGCAGCCCCCGGCGGACACCCTCGGCGCGCGCCACCTCCGAACAGGCGACGACGCGGTTGGCGGAGAGGACGGCTACCGGCCCGTGGACGTCCGCGCCCTCGACGATCCCGGCGGCGATCACCGGCCAGTCGGGGCACCAGACCAGCAGTGTTCGGCTCATGGCTCGCTCACACCGCGACCAGGATCGGCGCGTCGATGGCGAAGGGGGTAAGGGCGGGGGGTGCGTCCGCGAGGCGCCCGAGCGGGCCGGGCAGCCAGACGGTCACCTCGCGTCGCCGCGCCGCCGCGCCCCTGCCGCTGGCGGTGATCGTCAGGTACCGCCGGCGGAGCCGGCCGTGGCCTCGGTCGATCCCCTCCCAGCCACCGCCCGGCGAGTCGAGTACCACGTCGGCACCGGCCCACGTCGCGTACGGCACGAGCACGCTGCCCCGCTGCCGCGCCCGGGCCGCCAGCCGTCCGGCCACCCCGGCCGCGACCGGCCCCGGCGGCGCGGCCACTACCAGATCGAGCCCGTCCAGCAGCGCGCCGACCACCGCCGGCCACTCGGGGCCCGGGTGCGGTACCAACGCCAGCCGGTCCATGGCGATGCCGAGCTCGGCGGCTGCCACGGTACCCAGCGACGGCAGCCCCACGACCGCGCACCACGAGCCGGCCGCGGAGGCCGCGACGAGCAGCGCCAGGAGTACCGAGGTGTGGCCCGGGGTCACCGCGATCGTCGAGCCGCGCCGCAGTCCACCGGCCGGCAGCAGGGGCCGCAGCTCGGGCAGTACCGGCAGCACCCGCTCCCCGCCGGTACCGGCGGCCTCGACCGCGTGCGCGCTCGCCGGGCGTACCAGGCCGGACAGCCCGGCGTCGCGGATCAGCGTGGCGGAGCGACCGGCCGGTCCCGTTCCCGCGTCCCCCGCGGACGTGGGAACCCTCCCCGCCTCGTCGAGGCGGGGACGGAGCGCGACGATGCCGGCCATGGTTCCTGCGCTCCCCTGCGTGCCGGCCGTTGCTCAGGCAACGAGCTCGTCGAGCATCGAGGGCTGCAGGCCCAGCGCCAGCTCGACCACGTTCACGAACGAACCGGCCAGCCGGGTCAGGTCGTCGGCCTCCCGCTGGCTGACCACCCGCGGGATGCCGGCCTCGGCGGCGGCCCGCTTGCCCGCGCTGGCCGCGAAGTAGGCGGCCCACTCGCCCAGCTCCGGGGCGACCATGGTGAGCAGCACCCAGACGTTGGTCAGCCGGCTGCGCCGGGACGGCACGGGCCGCGCGCGTGCGGCGAGCACCGCGGCCGCGGCCCGCAGCGCGGCGAGGTGTGCGGTGGCGTAGCGCAGGCCGTCGGCCCGTTGCTGCTCGGCCTCGGCCAGCCCGCGACGGGCCAGGGCGAGCAGTTCGGCCGGGGTGCGGTGCGGAAGGGCGTGCGCCGGGATGGCGGGCGCCTCCGGTCCGGCCGGGGCGACCCGCGCCGGAGGCGGGACCGGGGCGGCCGGCCCCATCGAGGGCGGGGCGGACACCGGAGCCGGGCGCCCCGGCTCGGCCGCGGTGAGCGTCGAGGTCGGTCGCATGTGCTGTCTCCTGTCGAATCGACGGTTGTCGAATCTCCGCTGCGGAGGAAGGCACAGCGGCCCTGGTCCGGCACGCCGGACCGTGGACGTTCCGGGCCACCCAGCCACTTCAGGTGGCCTGGAACGTCCGGCACCGGGCACAGCGTGGCGCTTCCCCACCCCACGCGCGTCCAGCGCCGGGGCCTCGCCCACCGCCAGGGGGTTCGAGCGGTGGGCGGGGCCCTCCTGAGGACCCGGCCCGCGATTGCCCGGTCCCGCGGCCTGCCATGGGTTGGCCAGCCATGGCGGCGCTTCCGGAAGGCACGCCGCGAATCGCCCCTCCCGGTTGATTCGAACAGCCGTTCGAACCACAACTAGAGTAAACCCCGGGTACGACAAGACCGCAACGGTTTGCCGAAAACAGGCTCTGACCAGGGCGGACAGGTTTGGGGCCCGGGCGCGTCGCGGCGGCGGCCCGGCGACGGGGACCCTGCGGTACCTCCGGCAGGCGGCCCCGTACCGCGGCCCCGGCCGGTACCGGCGGGATCCGGAGGGTAAGGACCGCGATAGCCTCAGGCCGTGACAACCGCCCGACCGCGCCCAGCTCTCGGAGTCGCCATGGTGGTCGCGTCGGGTGCGCTGTTCGCGGTCAACGGGACCGTGTCCAAGCTGATCCTCCGCGCCGGCCTGGACGCGCCCCGGCTCACCGAACTGCGGGCCACCGGAGCCGTCCTCGGCCTGTCCGTGCTGATCCTCACCCTCCCCAGGGAACGGCGGCGCGGCCGCCTCGCGGTAACCCGGAGGCAGCTGCCGCTGCTCGCCGGGTACGGGCTGGCCGGGTTCTTCCTGGTACCGATGCTGTACTTCGTGGCCATCAGCCGGCTGCCGGTCGGCATCGCGCTGCTGTTCGAGTACACGGCGCCGCTGTTCGTCGCGCTGTGGGCCCGGTTCGGGCAGCACCAGCCGGTACGGCCGCGGCTGTGGCTCGGGCTCGCGCTGAGCCTGGGCGGCCTGGCCGCGGTCGCCGAGGTCTGGCACGACGTCCGGCTCGACGGCATCGGGGTGGCCGCCGGGCTCGGCGCCGCCGCCCTGCTCACCCTCTACTACCTGCTCGGCGCGCGGGGCGTGGCGGCCCGGGACACCCTGTCGCTGACCTGGTGGGCGTTCGCGGTCGCGGCGCTGGCCGGCGCGCTGACCCGACCCTGGTGGACCTTCCCGTACCGGATCCTCGCCGGTACCTGGCCGCTGGTGCTGTACCTCGTCCTCGCCGGCTCCATCGCCTCGTACCTGCTGGTGGCCGCCGCCCTGCGGCACCTGCCGCCGGCCAGCGTGGGCATCATCGGCATGGTCGAACCGGTGATCGCCTCGGCGGTCGCCTGGCTCGTCCTCGACGAGCGGCTGGACGCGGCGCAACTCACCGGCGGCGCGCTCATCATTATCGGTGTCGGTCTGGCCGAAACGGCACGTACCGTTGGACCGTCCACCGCCGACACCGGGCCCACCTCAGCCGCCGAACCACACCCGGAGGGCAGAACGCGATGCATCCCAACGTGAGCGCGGTACAGGAGGCCCTTGAGGCCGCGGCCGCACGGGCCCAGGGCGACGTGCCCAGCCAGGTCCGGATGCTTCCCGACGCGGTCACCACCGCGGTGGCCGCGGCCGCCGCCCTGGGCGTCCAGGTCGGCCAGATCGCCAACTCGCTGATCTTCGATGCCGACGGCGAGCCGCTGCTCGTGCTGACCTCCGGCGCGCACCGGGTGGACACCGCCAAGGTGGCCGGGCTGGTCGGTGCGAGCGGGCTGCGGCGGGCCACTCCGGACTTCGTGCGCACGCACGCGGGCCAGCCGATCGGCGGCGTGGCCCCGCTGGGCCACCCGAAGCCGCTGCGCACCCTGGTCGACACGGCGCTCGCCCAGTACGAGGAGGTCTGGGCGGCCGGCGGGATCCCGCACGCCGTCTTCCCGATCACCTACCCGGAGCTGGTCCGGGTCACCGCCGGGGACCCCGCCGACGTGGCGTAGCGGCCGGCGGAGCGTGAACGTCAGCCTGCACGTGTGGCGGATCCCGGTAGCCGGCCTGCCGGGCGCCCTGTGGCGGGTAGCCAGCGGACCGCGACGGGTACGCCGGCTGCCCGGCGTCCACTTCGTCAAGCTGCTCGGTACCGGACGGGGCCGCGAGTTCGGCCCGGCCCGCGCCGACGTGACCCGGTGGGCCGCGCTGACCGTGACCGACGGTCCGCCGCCCGGGTGGCCGGAGTGGGCGCGCCGGTCCACGGCCAGCTGCCGGATCGACCTGGCGGTGCTGCGGGTACGCGGCCGGTGGGCGGGGCGCGAGCCGTTTCCGCAGGCGGCCGCGGACGGCGACGAGGCGGACGGGGGCGGACCGGTACTCGCGCTGACCCGCGCGCGGCTGCGACCCGCCCGGGCGGTCGGCTTCTGGCGGTCGGTCGCTCCGGTCGCGTCAGCCCTCACCGAAGCGCCCGGGCTGCTCGCCGCGTTCGGTATCGGCGAAGCGCCTCTGGGCTGGCAGGGCACCGTCAGCGTCTGGCGGTCCGCCGCGGACCTCGCGCGGTTCGCGTACCGTCACCCACAGCACCGCCGGGCGATCGAGCAGACCGCGGCGAACCGCTGGTACGCCGAGGAGTTGTTCGCGCGCTTCGCCGTGCTGGACGTGGTCGGTGATACCGGGGTGATCGGGTGGGGTACGGCGAGACTGTGAACGACCAGCGTGACGCCGCGGGCGTCCGGCTCGTGGCCTGGCAGCCCGAGGACCTAACCCGGCGGCTCGACGACGTCATCGAGGTCTACGGGCAGGCCATGGGGTACCCGGCGGACCTGCTCGAGGCGCGCCGCGGGTACATCGCCGGGCATGTGCGGCGGGCCGGGTTCCGGGCGGTCGCGAGCGTGGACGGGGGCGGGCGGCTGCTCGGCTTCGGGTACGGGTACACCTCCGGAAGTGGGCAGTGGTGGCACGATCAGGTGCGGGCCGCGCTGCGCCGGGACGCGCGCAAGGTCTGGCTGTCGGACTGCTTCGAGGTGGTTGAGCTGCACGTGCGGCCGGGCGCGCAGGGGCACGGCCTGGGCGCCGGGCAACTGCGCGGCCTGCTGGGCATGGCCATCGCCCGGACCACCCTGCTGTCCACGCCCGAAGCCGACGAGCAACGCTCCCGCGCGTGGCGGCTCTACCGCCGGTTCGGCTTCGTGGACGTGCTGCGCGACTTCATCTTCCCGGGCGACGACCGGCCCTTCGCGATCCTCGGCCGCCACCTGCCCCTGTCGTGATGGCAGCCGGCGAAACCGCGGCTCCGGGCCGACCAGCCCGCTGGCTGCCGCTCGGCGCGCTGGTGCTGGCCCAGGTCGGCTACCCGCTGACCGGCGGCCGGGTGCGGGCCGGGCTGGTGGTGGCCACGGTGCTGCTCGGCTTCGCCGTCTCGGTCGGGCACGCGGCGCGCACCCGCGGCCGGCGGGCCGTCGTGGTGCTGCTGGCCGCGACCGCCGCCGGGGGCCTGGCCGTGGAGGCGCTCGGCGTGCACACCGGCTTCCCGTTCGGCGGGTACCGGTACTCCGCGGCGCTCGGTCCACGCCTTTTCGGGGTACCGGCGGTGGTACCGCTCGCGTGGACCTGGATGGCCTGGCCGGCGTGGCTGGCGGCCACCGCGCTGACCCGTCGGTCGGTGTTCCGGGTCGGCCTGGCGGCCCTGGGGCTGGCCGCCTGGGACCTGTTCCTCGATCCGCAGATGGTCGCCGCGGGCTACTGGCGCTGGCATGGCTCGAACCCGGCCCTGGCCGGGGTGCCCTGGACGAACTTCGCGGCCTGGCTCGGCGTGGCGCTGCTGATGATGGCGGCCCTGGCGGCGGGGGGTCCGGCCGTGCACCGCGCCGACCGGTCCGCCGACGCCCCGATGCACGCCCTGTACCTGTGGACGTACCTGTCCTCGATCCTGGCCCATGCCGTGTTCCTGCGCCTGCCGGCCTCGGCGCTGGCCGGCGCGCTCGGGATGGGGCTGGTCGCCGTGCCGCTGGCGGTGTCTCTGCGTCGCCCGGCGGTGGCCCCGTGCTGACCGTCGCGGGATGGGTCGTCGCCGGCCTCGCCGGGCTGCTGACTCTGCACGCCGCGGTCAACGTGCGGCTGCTGCGCCGGCCGCCGCCGGTACCGTCCACAGTGGACGTACCGGTCTCCGTGCTGCTGCCGGTACGCGACGAGGCCGCCCGGGTGGCATCGTGCCTGACCGCGCTGCTGGCCCAGGAGTCGGTACCGGGCCTGGAGATCCTGGTACTCGACGACGGGTCGGGCGACGGGACCGCCGAGGTTGTCCGGGCGCTCGCCGGGGATCGGGTGACGCTGCTGACCGGCGCCCCGCCGCCGGCCGGCTGGCTGGGCAAGCCGCATGCCTGCCAGCAACTGGCCGACCGGGCGCGCGGGGACGTGTTGGTGTTCGTGGACGCCGACGTGGTCCTCGCCCCGCGCGCGGTGGCCTCCGCACTGTCCACACTGGATGGTTTCGAGGTGGTCAGCCCGTACCCGAGGATCGTCGCCGGATCGCCCGCACAGCGCCTGGTGCAGCCGCTGCTGCAATGGTCCTGGCTGACCTTCCTGCCTCTGCGCGCCATGGAGCGCTCGGCGCGGCCGTCGCTGGCCGCGGCCGCCGGCCAGTTCCTCGTGGTGCGCCGGGACGCGTACCGGCGGGCCGGCGGGCACGCGGCGGTACGCGACCGGGTACTCGAGGACATCGAGCTGGCCAGGGCGGTCAAGCGCGCGGGCGGCCGGATCGCGCTGGCCGACGGTTCCCGGCTGGCGGACTGCCGGATGTACGGCTCCTGGGCCGAACTGCGTGACGGGTACGCCAAGTCGCTGTGGGCGTCGTTCGGCTCGCCGCCCGGCGCCGCAGCCGTGGTCGCGCTGCTGGCCGTCCTGTACCTCGGCCCGCTGGCCGTCGCTCCCTTCGCGCCGTGGGCGGGCCTGGCCGGGTACCTGGCCGGGGTGGCGGGCCGGCTGGTGTCGGCCCGGGCGACCGGCGGGCGGGCCTGGCCGGACGCGCTGGCCCACCCGGTCTCCATCGCCCTGTTCGGCTGGCTGGTCGCGCTGTCCTCCGCGCGCCGCCGCCGGGGAACGCTGTCCTGGAAGGGCCGGCCCGTGCCATGAGCCGGGTGGTGGTGATCGGCGCCGGGGTCGGCGGGCTGACCGCGGCGATCCGCCTGGCCCGGGCGGGCCACCGGGTGACCGTCTACGAACAGTCCACTGTGGTCGGTGGGAAGCTGGCCACCGAGAAGGTCGTCACCGGGGCCGGGGTGTTCCGGTTCGACACCGGCCCGAGCCTGCTCACCCTGCCCCAGGTGTTCACCGAGGTCGACCTGGCGCCGGTACCGCTGGATCCGGTCGTGCGGCACCGTTTCCCCGACGGTACCGTCCTGGACTCCTGCGCCGACCCGGTCGCGTTCGGCGGCCGGGTGCGCTCGGTGCTCGGAGCGGAGGCCGCCGGGGACTGGCAGCGGCTGTGGCGCCGGGCGGAGCGGGTCTGGCGGGCCTCCTGGCGGCACGTGCTGACGTCCACTGTGGACTCGCCGGCCGCGCTGGCCGGCCTGGCCTGGCGGCTGCGCGACCTGGCCGCGATCGGGCCCGGGCAGACGCTGCGCGGGCTGGGGCGCCGTACCCTGCGCGACCCCCGGCTGCGGATGTTGCTGGACCGCTACGCCACCTACGCAGGTGCCGACCCCCGCCGGGCGCCGGCCGCGCTGGTCGCGATCCCCTACGCGGAGCTGGCCTTCGGTGGCTGGTACCTGCCGGGTGGCCTGGGTACCCTGGCCGGCGCGCTGGCGGCCCGGTGTGCCGAGCTGTCCGTGACCGTCCACCCCGGACAGACGGTGGTCGCGATCGAGGCGGCCGGCGGCGCGGTCGACGGGGTACGGCTGGCCGGCGGCGGGCGGGTCGCGGCGGACGTGGTGGTCGCCAACGCCGACGCCCGCCACGTGTACCGCGACCTGCTGCCCACCCCGCGACGGCTGGCCCGGCTCGGCCCGCCCGGCCTCGCCGGCTTCGTGCTGCTGCTCGGGCTGCGTGGACGGACACCCGGCCTGGCACACCACACGGTGCTGTTCCCGGCCGACTACGACGCCGAGTTCGACGCCGTGTTCGGCGGCCGGTTGGCGACCGATCCCGCGGTCTACGTCACCGCGCCCGACGACCCGGCGATGCGCCCGGACGGGTACGAGGCGTTGACGGTACTGGTCAACGCGCCGGTACAGGGGTCCACTGTGGACTGGACGGAGCCCGGCGCGGCCGAGGGGTACGCGGAGCGGATCCTGGCGGTACTGGCGGGGCGGGGGCTGGACGTGCGCGACCGGATCGTGCTGCGGCGTACCCGTACCCCGGCGGACCTCGCGGACCGCGCCGGCGCACCCGGCGGCGCTATCCACGGCTCGGCGACCCACCGCCTGCTACGCCCGGCCAACCGCGGCCCCCTACGCGGCCTGTACCTGGTGGGCGGCTCGGTACATCCGGGCGGCGGCCTGCCCATGGTGACCCTGTCCGGTCGGATCGTCGCCGACCGGATCGGGCCGGCGTACCGCTGAGCACGGCCGGGCGCGGCTCAGCCGCGGGGCTTCTGCGGCTTCCTGAGCTGGACCTGTACCGCTGCGATCAGCTGGAGCAGGCCGATGACGCCGAACAGCGCGGTGATCGCCGCGACGATGGTCAGGGCGCCGGCTGGCAGGTCCGGCGCGAACAGGCCGGCCACGCCCGCGACGATCAGCCCGAGCATGACCAGGATGAGCCGGGCCGGCCGCTCCCCCAGCGTCACCGCGCCGATCTCCGCCATGCCCGCGGCCGTGGCCCGGGCGCGGACGTACTCGTGCAGCCAGGCCAGCCCGCCGACCAGCACCGCCAGCCAGCCGGGTACTCCGACCAGCCAGAAGGCGACCATCCAGGCGGCCTCGCCGACCCGGTCGGCCGTCGAGTCGTAGACGTAGCCCAGCCGGGTGACCCGGTTGGCGACCACCGCGATCGCGCCGTCCACGCTGTCGGCGATCCCGGACAGCAGGACCAGCCCGGCGCCCACCAGCGGCCAGTACCCGTGCCACAGCACCGGTACCGGCACGGCCAGGCTTGCCAGCAGGCCGATCGTGGTGATGAGGGACGGCCTGACCCGCCACCGGGCGAGCAGCCGGCCGGTCCGGTACGACAGCCGGAGCCACCGCTCCATAGACGCGGAGCCCCTGCGTGGGTCCACCCCGCCATGCAACCCGGCCCACCTGGTGGCGTACTGATCCCAGGTGAGCAGGGTGCCGGTACTCAGATGCGCGCTCCCATGGGCAAATTCTGCCAGACCTCGCGAGTCGCCGTAGAGCGGTTGAGCGTGATGAAGTGGATGCCCGGTACCCCTTCGGCGAGCAGCCGCTCGCACATCGCGCTGGCCTGCTCGATGCCCAGGCGGCGTACCGCCGCGGGGTCCCCGGCGATCGCCTCGAACTGGGCGGCCAGCGCCAGCGGGAACGGCGCGCCGGACAGCTGCGCGGCCCGCTCGATGGTCCGCGTGCTCGTCACCGGCATGACACCCGCGAGAATCGGCGTGTCCGACCCGGCCGCCGCAACCCGGTCGCGCAGCCGCAGGTAGTCGTCCGCGTCGAAGAACATCTGGGTGATCGCGAAGTCCGCGCCGGCCCGGCACTTGGCCACGAAGTGGGCCGTGTCCTCCTGGATGGTGGCCGACCGGGGATGCTTGTACGGGAAAGCGGCCACCCCGACGCAGAAGTCGCCCGACTCCTTGACCAGCCGGACCAGGTCGCACGCGTAGTCCACGCCCTGCGGATGGCGGATCCACTCGCCCTGCGGGTTGCCGGGCGGGTCGCCCCGCACGGCCAGCACGTTGCGGATCCCCGCGGCGGCGAACCGGCCGACCACGTGCCGCAGTTCGGCGACGGAGTGGTTGACCGCGGTCAGGTGGGCCATCGGCAGTAGCGTGGTCTCGGCCGCCACCCGCTCGGTGGCCGCCACCGTGTTGTCCCGGGTCGAGCCGCCGGCGCCGTAGGTGATCGACACGAACGACGGCCGCAGCGGCTCCAGCTCCCGGATCGCCTGCCAGAGCTGGCGTTCCGTCTCGGCGTCGCGGGGCGGGAAGAACTCGAACGAGAACGTGGCCCCGCCCGCGCCGATCAGCCGGCTGATGGGCTCCGGCTGACCCGGCATCACGGAGGGAAGTCCCAGGGCCACTCCACGACTCTAGCCAGTGGGTCGCCCCACCGTGAACGCCGTCCCAGTCCGTGCCACCGAGGCAACCGGCTAGCGTCGAGGGGTGAGCCTGACCCCGGTCGACCGTGCCGACCTGCGCCTGCGGGTCGAGAAGGCGCTCGGCGCATTCCTCGCCCGGCAGCGCGAACGGCTCGACGGCATCGATCCCGGGCTGGACCCGGTGGCCGACGCGATCGAGGATTTCGTGCTGCTGGGCGGCAAGCGGCTGCGCCCGGCGTTCGGCTACTGGGGGTACCGGGCGGCCGGCGGAGCGGACAGCGACCAGCTGGTGGCCGCCCTGGCCGCGCTGGAGCTGGTACAGGCCAGCGCGCTCATGCACGACGACGTCATGGACGCGTCGGACTTCCGGCGCGGGGAGCCGTCGGTACACCGGCGGTTCGCCGCGGTACACCGGCGGCACGACTGGGCCGGCGACCCCGAGGGGTTCGGCCGGGCCGCCGCCATCCTGCTCGGCGACCTGTGCCTGGCCTGGTCGGACGAGCTGCTGCACTGCAGCGGGCTCGACCCGGCGACACTCGCCCGTGGCCGGCCGGTCTTCGACGAGATGCGCACCGAGGTCAGCGCCGGCCAGTACCTCGACGTGCTGGCGCAGGTCAGCCGGGACACCTCGGTCGAACGGGCCAGCACGATCGCCCGGTACAAGTCGGCCAAGTACACGGTGGAGCGGCCACTGCTGTTCGGGGCGGCGCTGGCCGACGCTCCCGCGCCGGTACGAGCCGCGTTCTCCGGGTACGGGCTGCCGCTGGGCGAGGCGTTCCAGCTGCGCGACGACATCCTCGGCGTGTACGGCGACCCCG